>CAYIJV010000044.1:0-2080 GCA_964363895.1 uncultured Candidatus Saccharibacteria bacterium | reverse complement strand
TCTCTCTGGAGAAGGGACACAACCCCGATCGTCCGCGCAATCTCGCGAAGTCAGTTACGGTCGAGTGATCTATTTTTGTTCTGGTGATTGACGTTTTATCCACGTCTTTTTGAAAAGCGGAATCGTTAACGTTGAGAGAACGAAAGCCATTGCGGGCACTATTGCAGTGACCCAAGGCCGTTCGATGCGTATCGTTTGCAGGAATATACCGACAACGACATAGGTGAGCACAATGATAAGCACTCTCCTGGCCCCGCTTGTTTCCCACGCCTTGTCGAGCTCAACGGCTTTGTTCCGCTCCTCTATTTTTTGTATCCGTTGCTCAATGGATTCCATGGGCACAGTATACCTCACTAGATTTTGATGATCTTCTCCCACGGGCGGCCGGCAACTCCGAATCATTCTTCTTTTATACCAAGCTCTCTGCGAAGGCCATCGAAATAAGTTTCTACCTCTTTTTCCATGTTCGGATGATCTGGGGCGTGCTCTGTTCGAAATTCTTCGGTGCGGTCGTTTATTCCTTGGGGGCCGTTCTTTGTTGGCAGCAAGTTAGCTACTTCGTCCCACTTCCGCTTTATTTCTTGAAGGTCCGCTTCCTTGGGTTTGAATCGCAGCATGATAATCAGTTTATTTCTCGGGAGACCAAGATCAGATCCATTGAGTACTTGCACTCCTATTTGTTCCAGCTTTTCTTTTGTTTTGGAGTCAACAGCGAAGTAACCATCGACTGCTTGAAATTCATGACGTTTTCCATAGAATCCCGAAGATTGCGTGCCGTAACCTTTTTCCAGCATTTGAAAAACAGCATCTCGTACTTGCGGCTCGACCCATTCTTTAAATGCGCCAGCCCGGATTTCTAGTTCTGAAGGTCTAGGATCGCGCTCAAGTCGTTCGGCAATCTCTATCTCCATGTGATGGTGTACCTGGGTGCGCAATTCACGCATCTTTCTTTGCAATTCAAGCTCTGGAAATATTTCGTTTTTGAGACTTTCCATAGATTATTTTGCCGTGTCTAATAAACTCTAGATCTTGATGACCTTCTCCCACGGGCGGCCGGCGACGCCGAAGTGGCCGTAGGCGGCTGTCTCGCGAAAGATGGGGCGGCGGAGCCCAAGCCTCTCGATAATAGCGCGCGGGCGAAAATCGAAGTATTTCGTCACAACTTTTGTGAGATTCTTTCCTTTATCGTCAAATGCTTCGATCATCACGGGATCAATGCGACCAATTGCATATGCGACGGATACCAGCGCTTTTTTCGCATACCCATTCGCTACCAGATTTTTGGCGACAAAGCGGCACATGTAAGCCGCAGAACGGTCTACCTTTGTTGCATCTTTTCCGGAAAATGCGCCACCTCCGTGTGGCATGACGCCGCCGTAGGTGTCGACCATGATTTTGCGGCCCGTGAGCCCAGCATCGGCGTTAAATCCACCGAGGATAAATTGTCCTGTAGGGTTGACGAGGATTTCTATGTTTTTGACCGAGCCCAAAACGTGGGTGAAGAGATGCTTAATGAGTTTGCTTCTGATCTCTTCCTGCGACACTTTTGCATCGTGCTGAGTCGAGGCGAGAGCGGTTATCACTTTCCCGTTTGAAATGGTGACCTGCGTTTTGCCGTCCGGCTTGAGCCATTTCAGTGTTTTATCACGTCGCAGTTTTTCCAAACGTCGGGAGAGCGCATGCGAGAGGACCACGCCCAAAGGGAGCATCTCTTTGGTCTCATTCGTCGCATACCCGTACATAATTCCCTGATCTCCCGCACCGCCGGTATCTACTCCCATCGCGATGTCGGGAGATTGTTTTGCTATTGTGTTGAGCACTTTTAGGGTGTCGGTGTATCCGATGTCGCGATACACACTTCGCGCGATCTTTTCAAAATTAACTTTTGCGCTTGTCTTTACCTCTCCGCCGAGCATCAATGTGCCGTGACTCCCAAAGGATTCTACGGCGACGCGACTCGTAGGGTCTTGTGCGAGGCAGGCGTCAAGAATGGCGTCTGAAATCTGATCGCACACTTTGTCAGGATGGCCGGATGTTACTGATTCTGTCGTATAACGCTCAAGTGAATGGAACATGATTC
>CAYIJV010000043.1:0-2257 GCA_964363895.1 uncultured Candidatus Saccharibacteria bacterium | reverse complement strand
ATTATGGCGGGTATGCAGAAGATTCCCGCGCATGTGCTAGCTCGATACGAGAAGCTGAAAAGGACCATAAATCACCATCGGCATCTGTACCATGTGTATGACAAAGAAGAGATCTCTGCGGAGGCTCTTGATTCTCTGAAGCATGAACTTTCGGAATTTGAGCGAGAATACCCATCTCTTATCGCGCCCGATTCGCCCTCACAGCGGGTAGCTGGGAAGGTACTTCCGGAGTTTAAGAAAATTCGTCACAAGGTTGCACAATGGTCTTTTAATGATGCATTTACACCAGAGGAGCTTCGTGATTTCGATGCGCGGGTGAAGAGATTTTTACGCCCACATTTTGGTGATGTACAGCCGACATATTTATGCGAACTTAAGATCGATGGACTCAAAATTGTGTTTGAGTATGAAAAGGGGGTGCTCAAGACCGCTGCGACACGAGGGAATGGTGAGGTGGGCGAAGATGTGACCCAAAACATTCGTACGATCGAATCGGTGCCGCTCTCGCTTACGCGGCCTATCGATGTCACGGTGGAGGGAGAGGTATGGATGAGCGCAAAGAATCTTGAGCGGTTGAATCGTGAACGAGAAAGGAAAGGAGAGCCTCTTTTCGCGAATCCGCGCAATGTTGCGGCGGGCTCTATTCGCCAGCTTGATCCCGCAGTTGCCGCTAGTCGCAAGCTCGATGTGTTTATATACGATCTTGCCGCGACGTCGGAGAAATTTCCCGCGACTCAAGCAGAAGAGCTCGATTATTTGCGCGAACTTGGATTCAAAGTGAATCAACATCACAAGACGACACTGACTATCGATGGCGCGATTGATTTCTGGAATTCATGGAAACAGCATGGGCGCAAACAGGATTATTGGGTGGACGGGATCGTGGTGAAGATAAATGAGCAGAAGTATGAAAAGGTGCTCGGCTATACCGGAAAAGCGCCGCGATTCTCAATTGCATTCAAATTTCCCGCAGAACAGGTGACGACGGTTCTTGAAAACATTATCTTCCAGGTCGGCCGTACCGGTGTGGTAACTCCAGTCGCTCATCTGCGTCCTGTTTCTGTTGCGGGCTCGACTGTATCGCGTGCGACCTTGCACAATGAGGACGAGATCAAACGGCTCGATGTGCGTATTGGTGACACTGTGATACTCCAGAAGGCTGGGGATGTAATACCAGAAGTACTTCAGGTCGTGAAAGAACTTCGTCCGAAAGGAACAAGGGTTTTTAAGTGGCCAAACTTTGTTTCCGCATGCGGGGGAGAAGGTCGTATCGAGCGTATTCCCGGGGCATCTGCATGGCGATGTGTCGATAGAAAATCACCCGAACGTGCGCGTAGAGCGTTTGAGTATTTTGTGTCGAAAAAAGCACTCGATGTAGATGGGGTAGGGAAAAAGATGGCTCGGCTATTGATGGATCAAGGTCTGGTGGATACGTTTGATGACCTATTTACGCTTACGGAAGGGGATTTCCTTGCGCTTCCAGGGTTCGCAGAAGTTTCCGCCAGGAATGCGGTGGCCTCTATTCAACATGCGGCAAAAAGAGTTCCTTTAGAAAGATTGATCACTGCACTTTCCATAGACCATGTAGGGGAAGAAACGGCGCGTGACCTAGCCAAGCACTTTTACACCATCGAAAAGCTTCGCGTAGCGACACAGGAAGAATTAGAGACGATCAATGGAGTTGGCGATATCGTTGCAAAGTCTCTGTACAAGTGGTTTGCAGATAAACATAATACGGCCATGCTCGATCGGTTACTCAAACACATCACTATCGCAAAGCCAAACAAAAAAGTTGGCGCAAGGCCGCTCTCTGGCAAGTCGTTTGTTTTTACGGGAAGTCTTAAATCCGTCTCGCGTGATGAAGCGGGAGATCGTGTTCGCGCACTCGGTGGCACTGTCCTTAGCGCTGTCTCGAAGAAAACCTCGTATGTAGTCGCGGGCGCTGATGCAGGCTCGAAGCTGGACGTTGCGCGGAAGCTTGGCGTCACTGTTTTGAGTGAGCAAGAATTTTTGAGAATATTGAAATAGAATTTCTCCGCCTGTCCCGTAGAATTTCGGTTTTTGGCGAAATTCTGCTTCGGGGTATGATAGGGGAATGACAGATGGAAAGGTGGATATTGCGGCGCTCGCAAAGCTCGCGCGTCTTGAGGTTTCCTCTGAAGAGCTTGCACGGCTCGAGAAAGAAATTCCGAGTATTCTTGAGTTCGTCGAGACGATCCAAAAAGCAAATATTTCTGCGGAGACGAAATCATCCGAG
>CAYIJV010000042.1:0-2466 GCA_964363895.1 uncultured Candidatus Saccharibacteria bacterium | reverse complement strand
GTCTGCCGCCGCTTTCAGGGCATCGGGCAAACGATGTACTTGCTCGTATGAAACGGTAACCCTCCTGAAGCATTGTGTCCGCCGCATTCTTCAAATACATCTCCCGCATTCGCGAAAAGTTTCGTAAGGGAAACACTCCCGTCCGATCGACACGACCCTTTCAGATTGCCGTTTACATCGCGTCCCCACAAACACACAACGCCTCCGCGCTCTCCCATGATCGAATTTGCCGCAAGACCCAAAAGCGCCGGTTTCCAGTCGGTATTACCCAAGACAACCACTCGTTCGTGTGCTGTAAAACGCTGATCCACATGTATACGCGCCTGCCGGACAACACTTGCAACGATGCCCTTGCGACTCGCGTTCAATTTTTCCAATTTAGCTACTAGTGCTTCGGCCTCAATAGGGTCTGCGGTCGTCAAAAGCTTGAAAGCGAGATCGGGTTCGTCCATTCGTGAAGCGGCGTTGATTCTGGGAGCGATGGAAAATCCAATATCACTTTCGGTCAATTCCTGCTGTGCGAGACGCAGTTTCCTGCACAGTGCCCGAATGCCCGGCCGTGGTGATTTTCTCAATACTGCAAGACCCCAATGTGCAAGCGCGCGATTTTCCCCCACAAGCGGGACCATATCGGCGATCGTCGCGATTGCAACCATATCGAGAAGCCACTTCTCCCAACCATCCTGAACTTTCACGAAATTCTCTATTCCCCTGCACTTGCCCTCAATAAGAAGTGCCTGCGCTAATTTAAATGCAACCGCCGCTCCGCACAAATGCGGAAAGGGGTACGGAAAAATCTTTGGATTTAATACCGCAACCGCATTCGGCAATCCGCCGGCTGGCGGACCGGTAACTTCATGGTGATCGGTCACGATAACATCTACGCCTCTCTCCTTCGCAAATCGAACCGCATCAGTAGCGTTCGTGCCGACATCTATTGTGATAATGAGGGACACGCCCCGTGCGGCTAATGCGGCAATGGCGGCTGTATGAAACCCGTACCCCTCTCGGTCGCGATGAGGAAGATACACCTCAAAATTCTCATACTCCAGTTTCCTGAAGAGATCCGAGAGAAGTGCGGCTCCTGGAATACCGTCGCAATCGAAATCCGCGTAGATCGCGATACGCTCACCATCTGCCATTGCCGCAAGCACACGTGCAACTGCGCTTTTCATCCCTTGCAGTAAAAATGGATCGTGCGTATGGGCAACGTAATCAGGATTAAGGAACGCGGCGATATCTTCCTCTTTCTCCACGCCACGCCGTGCAAGAAGCGTGCGTACAAGTTCCGAATATCCCGCTACTTCCATTCAAATGATTGTACCTTATACTCTGGAGTATGGACGACTGCATATTCTGTAAAATAGTGCGAGGTGAACTGCCATCGTTCAAGATCTACGAGGATGAAAAGACCATCGCGTTTCTCGATATTCATCCGGTAAATCCGGGTCATACGCTCGTCATCCATAAGAATCACTCGCGCAATATCTTTGAGATTTCGTCCGAAGACTGGACGAATGTGACAGAAACCGCCCGAATGATCGCGGGGGTAATCGAAAAAACACTGAAAGCAAAAGGCGTTAACCTCATGATGAACAACAGAGAATATGCCGGGCAAATCGTCGACCATACGCATATACATATCATTCCCCGTTTCAGCGATGACAAGCACCGACACTGGGCGCACTCGTCATACAAAAACGGCGAGGCCGAGAATGTTCTGGAAAAGATCCGCGCGGGCCTGTAGAGAACAAAGAATGTCGGTCCAAAAAGGCATCTGACGCCGTTTTCCTTTGATGCGGTCAGGCACTATATGTGTTACGCTAGATATGGAAAGAAAAGGAGATCAGACGATGGTAGTTATGCAACAGGTTTTGTCGCGTCTCGTCGACGAGGCGCTTGGAGCGGCCCCCGCGCTCGGCAAAGAAGATTCAGGGATTGAAACGCCATTCGTCGAATGGCTCGATCTTCTTACATCAACGCTCGCGAACGACTTTTACGTCGGCAAGAATAAATTCGGAGCCGCCGTGACGGAACGGGCGCTTTTCAAGAAGGTCATGGAAGAAATCGGCGAAAACGCCGAAACGGCCGACATTCTTTTCGAGAAGGTCGTCGGGGAGCACGCGAACCTGCTTCTCGTCGCCGCGCGAAAAGAAAATGCGAACAAGGAGCGCGCGTCCCGTTTTTGCAACGCGCTTTTCTACGTCGCGCTACAAGAAAAGTCACGCGTCTGTATCGCGTAGATCTCCACCGGGTTGTCGCGTGACATCTCGCCGCCTCGTCCTTCGTTAGGCGGGGCGGCTTTTTCTTCGCGGCAACCGATGCCTATTCTTTATATTCAAATTGGCGTATGTCCGACGTCCGAAGATTTGACTGACACCGTTTTCTGACATCGTTTTCACGATGGATAAAGAGATTTATTGCACTGTCCCCATTTCCTTCAAAACTATCCTCTCCTGAGGGCGA
>CAYIJV010000041.1:0-2646 GCA_964363895.1 uncultured Candidatus Saccharibacteria bacterium | reverse complement strand
AGCTGATCGAGGGCCGCCATAATCGCGAAAATCCAGATCGCCCACTTGGCAACGGCACCAGCAAGATTTGCCGCATGAGCACCAGCCGCACGTGCAGAGCCGCTCACCAATCCTCGGACGACTTCAGCGACAATGGCACCGAGAATCAAAATGAGTACCGCAACAATTACTTGTGGCATGTATCCCAAGACCACTTGTTGCAGGAAGATAGTGACACGATTGAGACCAAGAATATCGAGTGACGCTACTAGGAACACCAGCACGACGAACCACATTACCAAGGTTCCGAGGAAGCGGCCGATGTCGAGACTGAAACCTGCTTCTTTTGCGGCTTCGTTCAGTCCTGTCGCCTGCAGAGCGCTATCGATGCGAAGCACTTTCACCACCTCAACAACAATGCGATACAGTATCACTCCGATTATCCAACCAATAACAAAAATAATGACCGCCGCGAGAATCGCGGGAAGATATTGCACAACGGTGAACCACAGGCCCGTAAAAGATGCCTGCAACACATCCGCTGATTGAGTAACTAACATATGACGTATTTAGATAATTAATAATGTTTATAAAGAATACTTCGACCCCCTAAGACCTACGTGAGGCGCACAAACAGCACTCAAGCAACCCGAGTGTCTAGCCCTACACCAATCATAGCATCCCGAATCTTTGTGAATACTCCGCGGCAATACTGCTGTGGATACCTGTCTGCCCAGCAGGCAGACCCGTCTTGTTGGCTAGACAGGCTGAAAAAGCTTGTTTTGCTGGTCTTTTTATGCTCCAATGTGTTTACAAAAGCTTCGTTTTATCGAGGAGGACGAGGTGCGGGTAGTCTATGGTCTCGCGAATAAGACGATCCTGAATGGTAAGACGGTAACGAAATTCCGGTGTCGAGAATGCCGCATAACGAATCTCACGACCGAATTGACGCTCCAGACCTCGGACCGCGCTCTCCAATTTCTCCTCGTTGAGCGCATCGGCTGCGACCAGAAGATCTGTCGGGCGCGACGGGTCTCCCATAAAAGATCCAGAAAGGATGACTGCCGCAAAGCGGCCGGAACTCTTGAGGCCCTTTAGGACGTTGCTGTAGTGCATCGGGGAGACTTCGTGCACGAATTTGGAAAGTGCTGCGGAATGTTTGAAAGTTGGATCAACGGTCCACGCGCCTTCTTTTTGCTTGCCGCCTACGGCGCGCGCTGAACCATTAGCGAGCGTTATCGCGAATTTTCCCAGCTTGAGCATTCCCCACTTCTCAAGCGTCTTTATTTCTTTCAGTGTCGTGCGTAGTGGGACGCCCGCGCGCTTCGCTGCAAGTGGAGCCGTAAAGGTGCTGGACGTATCGAGGAAGAAGACGCGGAGTACTTTGGCCCGAAAGGCGTTGCCCATAAACTTACCTAGAAAATCATCGGCCATATCGCTTTATCCTATCACTATCTACGTACTACCGCATCCGCCAATTTTGCAACCCGATTAACCCTCCCTATATCGTGCACACGCACTTTGGTTACTTCAACGTCACTTTACCGCCGGCTTCCTCAATCCTCTTCTTCCACGCTTCTGCGTCTTCTTTCTTCACATCGGCCTTCATAATGACGGGAGCCGACTCAACCATTGTCTTCGCTTCCGCAAGACCAAGTGCAAGTACCTCTTTCACGATTTTGATAACCGCGATTTTCTGATCACCCATCGAGGTAAGCTCGACGTTGAATTCAGACTTCTCGTCGGCTGCTGCACCACCTGCTGCAGGGCCTGCGACGGCGACCGCTTGCGCGGAGACGCCAAATTTCTTTTCGAGTACTTTGACGAGTTCGTTCAATTCCAATACCGTCATCTGTTCAACCTCCTCTACAAGTTTCTTGAACTTTGCCGGAACCTCTACAGACATTTCTGCTACTGTATCTGCCGACACTGTTATTTCATCTGTCATATCTAATTAGTTGTTACCCTCGCTTGTCCGCAATAGCTTTCAGAGCTATCGCAAGACCCGCTATAGGTGAATTAATAACATTTACGAACATGCCGCGAAGTACCTGCATCGACGGAATCATCGCGATCTCCTGCATGTGCGCCTGCCCTACAAGCTTGCCCTCGAAGATTCCTCCGAGAATGACGAGCTTGTCGGCGAGCTTTTTGCCGAAATCATGCATGAGTCGCGCAGGTGCCGTGGCATCGCCCGCCCCACCGTAGGCAACAGCGACTTCGCCTTCCATCGGCATATCGGCGTGTGCGTGACCCAGCTTCTCCAGAGCCCTGCGAATAAGTGTCTTCTTCGCTACAAAATACTGAACGCCGTCATTGCGCAGAGCGCGACGCATTGCCGACTCGTCCGCAACAGTGACTTTCGTAAAATGCACAAAAACAGACGATGCCGCATTCTTGAACGCATCTTCGAGCTTGTCGATTATTACTCCCTTTTCTGCTTTCGTTTTTGCCATACTATAAATTGGACAAAAAGACCTTCTAACCAAGGCCCAAGAGTTTCCTCTTTGGAGTTTCGACCTCGGCAGGCTCCTTTTGGATTGAAGGCATTTCTGCCACCCGCTTTCTCTGGCCTTGTGCGGTGCATAATACAGCCTTTAAGGCCTGCGTCAAATATAGCAGTCGCTTTACTTTTTCCACACCAGCATCGCAGTCGCGGCCGCAGCC
>CAYIJV010000040.1:0-2816 GCA_964363895.1 uncultured Candidatus Saccharibacteria bacterium | reverse complement strand
CTGCATCTTTCGCCGCCTCTGCGCCGGGAGCGAGGAGCTTGTGCGCCCGCTCCCACGTAGCGTCTGGTGTGAGGGAGAGTTTTTTCTCATGGAAAAACGATATAAGTACGACCTTGGCGCCAATCTCCTTAGTCGCGTGGACAATATTTAGCAAGTCGGTCGCATACTGATTTTCTGGGAGATAGTAGGCGTGGACGGAGGGAATAGTAACGCCTGTTGATTTGGTGAGTTTGCCCAAGCTCGCACGACCTTCGGGCGTCATAAGCGGATGCTCGCGCAGACCTTTGGGGCGGATGAGAAGTTCAATGGCAGAAAGTCCGATTTTCTTCGCATCCCCGAACTCCTCCTCCCAATTATCGTCTGGGAAGAATTGTATTCCCCGCCCGCGCGAAGGCGTGAGCCGCCCCTGTAAAACTCCGATGGGTGGGATCTCGCCTTTCATCGAAGCATTATAGCTTACCCACTTCGGATCTGGCGTCCTATGGTTTTCATTGACGTTTGGTCGCCGTTGTTACATTATCCCGCTACAGCTAATCAGAATAGGGGCTGGTAAGCACGTTCTTTCCCAATCCTCCAATCCCCCCTTGAGGAGAATATCCATGGAGAATGTTCCTAGTAGAGTTCCGACTCAGTGGGCGACCACTCAAGCCGTTCCGGTCGGATGGATGAAACAATTCCGCTACCTCGCAAGACTGTATGAGCTGATTCGCGACATTCCTGGCGATATAGTCGAGTGTGGGCTTGGCGAGGGCAACACCTTCAGTATGTTGGCGTATCTCGCCGGCAGTGACCGCAACCATAAACGCAGATTATGGGGTTTCGATTCTTTCGAAGGGTGGCCAGAGCCGACGAAGTGGGACGTTTCGCCGCGCAACCCGAAAAAAGGTGAGTGGGCGGTGACCGAAGAAATGGTTCGGACGCGGATCGAGGAATCTGGAATATCGAAGAAATTCCCGAATCTTGACCTCCGAATCGTTAAGGGGTTTTTCGACAGGACACTGCCAGATTTCCCCAACCGCCCGATCGCGTTCCTCCACATCGACGCTGACCTATACCCCGGGTATCGCGACGTACTCAATTTCTTGTTCCCAAAAGTCGTGCTGGGTGGCGTTGTTGCTTTCGACGAATATCGCGAGTTTCCCAATGGTCCCGAGTACGGCGAAGGCACCATCGAGAAATGGCCCGGTGCCTCCAAGGCGATCGACGATTACTTCACAAATCGCTCCGAGGTCATCCAGTTCCATCCTGAAACAGGGAAATACTATCTGATGAAAAAGAGAAAATAGGAGCACTCAGCATGCTCCTCAACCTCACACCGACCCCCGCGCATCGCGCTCGGGGGCGGTTCTTTTTTGTTGTAGAAGATTCGTGTGAAGCGTATGATTGGCGGACTGAAACTATGATACTAAAACAACGCACACTCGGACGCACGGGGCTGAAGGTATCGGAAATAGGGCTTGGGACGACCGTTATCGGCTATGTCTACGGCATCGGGCCGCGCGATCTGCCACCGGAAGATGAGGTCATCAGATTTTTGCATGAAGTCGTCGAACGCGGCATCACATTCATAGACACTGGTTCATTCTACGGTGTCGCAGAAGAACGGATAGGAAAGTCTGGAGTCGCAAAGATTCCGGGTGTTATTGTGAGTACTAAATGCGGGCACGTTCTGGATAAAGGGGAAGCGATAACCGACGAAGAACTGGCGAAGGAAATGAAGAACGATGTCGAGTCGAGCTTACAAAAACTCGGACTTGATCATTTAGAACTCGTACAAGTACATGGCGGCACTGCCGAGCGCATCAAAGATGGAAGCATTATCCAAGCGATGCAGAAACTGAAAGACGAGGGGAAGGTACGATTTGTCGGCATTTCCACGCGCGGAGAAGAGGCGCCGCTTGCGGCGATAGCGTCAGGCTTTTTTGACGTGCTCCAGCTTGCATACAGTATTCTCGACCAACGGATGGCGAAGCGTGTGTTTGCGGAAGCTAGAAAGCATAATATCGGCATCATCAATCGCTCGGCACTCCTCAAAGGCGCACTTACGCCCGCGGCGGAACACTTGTCGCCTGTGCTCGCGCCGCTGAAGAAGAATTCCGACGCGGCGAAGAAAATCGCAGAGCGCCTCGGCACGGATCTACCGACTCTGGCTCTGCGCTTCGCTCTCTCAGACGATTCAGTGAGCACTGTCTTGGTGGGAAGTAATAAAATCAAACATATCGAGAGCGCGCTCCGCGCGGCATCTGACGGGCCTTTGCCGGAGGAAGTTTTGAGCGAATTGCGCGCCCTTGCGATAGACGATGCCCTCCAAGTAGATCCGAAAAATTGGCCAGCAGATATGGTGGCCGATACCAAGGACGGAAAGAAAGTGCCCCATCCAAACCGCTGAGATTTTGGAATGAATACGAGTTGAGGAGGCAGTATTCGCGTGATACTGTAAACGCGCACTCAATTTCGGGAAGCTTCATTCTGGCATCAACACGTACCGCACAATGAAAAAGATATTGATCATAGGAGAGAGCGCCAAAGATATATTTGTATATTGCAACGCCGATCGTCTGGCCCCTGATCTGCCCATTCCTGTTTTGAGCGTAATTGAACAGAAAGAAAATCCTGGCATGGCTAAAAATGTGGAGCGGAACATCAAGAATATAGCGGATATATGTAAAATAGTGACAAACCCTGGATGGCAAAACGTCACAAAAACCCGGTATATGCATCACAAAAGCAACCACGCATTTCTTCGCGTTGATGCAGGTCGCAGGATAAGGAGATTGAATGTTAAAAAAGTCCCTCTCAATTATGAGATCATAGCT
>CAYIJV010000039.1:0-3186 GCA_964363895.1 uncultured Candidatus Saccharibacteria bacterium | reverse complement strand
AGCTATGATCTCATAATTGAGAGGGACTTTTTTAACATTCAATCTCCTTATCCTGTGACCTGCATCAACGCGAAGAAATGCGTGGTTGCTTTTGTGATGCATATACCGTGTTTTAGTAACGTTTTGCCATCCGGGGTTTGTCACTATTTTACATATATCCGCTATATTCTTGATGTTCCGCTCTACATTTTTAGCCATGCCGGGATTTTCTTTCTGTTCAATCACACTCAAAACCGGAATAGGCAAATCAGGAGCCAGACGATCGGCGTTGCAATATACAAATATATCTTTGGCGCTCTCTACTATAATTAATATCTTTTTCATTGTGCGGTATGTGCTGGTGCCAGAATGAAGCTCCTCGAAATTGGGCGCGCGTTTACAGTATCACGCGAATACGGCCTCCTCAACTCGTATTCATTCCCGAAATTTAGCGGTAGCTCGCTTCACGACTACACTTGGATTTTCTAAAGTGGAATACCACTAAGAAAATCTCATCGGTTTGGATGGGGCACTTTCTTTCCGTCCTTGGTATCAGCCACCATATCTGCCGGCCAATTCTTCGGGTCTACCTGGAGGGCATCGTCTATCGCAAGGGCGCGCAATTCGCTCAAAACTTCCTCCGGCAAAGGCCCATCAGACGCCGCTCGTAGCGCACTTTCTATATGTTTGATTTTATTACTTCCCACCAAAACAGTGCTCACTGCATCGTCTGAGAGAGCGAAACGCAGAGCCAGAGTCGGTAAATCCGTGCCGAGGCGCTCTGCGATTTTCTTTGCCGCATCAGAATTCTTTCTCAGTGGCGCAAGTACTGGAGAAAGATACTCTGACGCGGGCGTGAGCGCGCCTTTCAAAAGCGCGGAGCGATTGATGATGCCGATATTGTGCTTTCTAGCTTCCGCAAACACGCGTCTCGCCATCCGTTGGTCGAGAATACTGTGTGCAAGCTGGAGCACATCAAAAAAGCCTGATGCTATCGCCGCAAGCGGTGCCTCCTCTCCGCGCGTGGAAATGCCGACAAATCGCACCTTTCCTTCGTCTTTTAATTTCCGCATTGCCTGAATGATGCTTCCGTCCTTAATTCGTTCGGCGGTACCACCATGCACTTGCACAAGATCTAAATGATCGAGTCCGAATCTTTGTAAGCTCGACTCTACATCGTTCTTCATTATCTTCGCCAATTCTTCGTCGCTTATCGCTTCCCCTTTATCGAGTATATGCCCGCACTTTGTACTCACAATAACACCTGGAATTTTTGCGATTCCAGACTTTCCTATCCGTTCTTCTGCAACACCGTAGAATGAGCCGGTGTCTATGAATGTAACGCCACGCTCGACGACTTCATGCAAAAATTTGATGACCTCATCTTCCGGTGGCAGATCGCGCGGCCCGATGCCATACACATACCCAATGACCGTCGTCCCAAGCCCAATCTCCGAGACCTTAAGCCCCGTGCGGCCAAGTGTGCGCTGTTTTGGTATCATAGTTTCAGTCCGCCAATCATACGCTTCGCACGAATCTTCTACAACAAAAAAGAAACCGCCCCCGCCGCAGGTCGCGGTGGGGGTCGGTGTAGGTGGTCGGAAATGCGTACTAGCCGCCGACAATGTTCTTGAGATACGCATCTAGTGAGTCGAGGATGACTGCTGGAGTGGGATCGAATGCGATCAGCATTGATCCCGCGACGACAACGCAGGCGAGAGACACGCGTCGCCGCCCCGAAGACTCTCGGAGAAGCCACACGCCGCCAATGACAGTGATGACGATTGCGAGACGTTTCAAGCTCCCGATGTAGACGATCGGCGCAAGCCGAAAGCCGACTCCGAGAAGAATGAATGGCACGGCAAAAAGGACACCAAGTCCCGTCATCCACTTCCACTCTTTCTTGAAACGTCCCAAGAACGGTGCGAACTCGCCCTCGCCTTTTATCGGCTTTTTTAGGGTGAGCGTCGCGTACACGACGCTCAACACGCCGAGCTCGATTGCAACGGCGAGTATCATATCGCCGTGTCGGGCAACAAGCCCATCCCCCATGAGCCCAACCGTGGCGCATAAGGATCCGGCATACGCCCACCGGAGGCCGAGAGTTCTGTTACGCTCCTCCGCTGACATGCCATCGGTACTCCGAAAGACAAGCCAGAAAAAAAGCGGTACGAGGTACTCGCGCAAGGGCGCTCCTTCACGCGCATGTGCGTAGGTGCCGGCAACTATGAGCGCGATGCCGACGAGACCCCATGTACTCGGGAACTCGCCGATGAAGACACCGGTGAGAACGACGAATCCTGGTGTTATTGCCGCCATAGGAGCGCGGAACGATGCGTCCAGCAGACGCGAGGAGCGAATCCCCGCAAACTGAATGACGATATTCGCCACCGTGGTCGCACTGAGCGCGATCCACCACATCGTGGGGTCTCGCGTTTGGGGCGCAAGAGTTTCCCACCGCTCTCCAACAGTTAACAAAAATAGGGCGCACATCGCGGATGCAATACCGCACTGCCCTACCCGGAGTTCGTATTCCGTAAACACCATCCGATTAAGAAGGTGCTTACGGTAGATCTCGAAAACCCCAATCGCCAGAGCGGCGAGAAGGGTAAGCGCGAGAGCCAAAGTTTCCATGGCGCATCTCCCTTCTCATGTTGTATCACTTTTGAGCGGACAACACGATAACATGCAAGACTCGGTACGTCAAAGACTTTCAGTGCGATATTAAATCTCAAAGTTTGAATTGAACGGGCTATAATGCTCCGATGAACGGCGAAATCCCACCTATTGGCGTGTTGGAGGGGCGGCTCACGCCTTCGCGCGGGCGCGGGATACAGTTCTTCCCTGATGACAATTGGGAGAAGGAATTCGAGGATGCGCGGACAATCGGTCTTTCTGCGATAGAGCTCCTAATCCGCCCCAAAGGTTTGCGAGAACATCCTTTGATGACGTCTGATGGTCGCGCGCGACTTCGCGAGTTGACCAATTCAACCGGCGTGACGATTCCTTCCGTCCACGCCTACTATCTCCCGGAAAATCAGTATGCGACTGACTTGCTCGATATTGTCCACGCGACTGCAGAGATAGGCGCAAAAGTAATTCTTGTATCGTTCTTCCACGAGAAAAAGCTTTCGCCCACACCGGATGCCACATGGGAGCGGGCGCACAAGCTCCTCGCTCCCGGCGCAGAGGCGGCGAAAGATGCAG
>CAYIJV010000038.1:0-3614 GCA_964363895.1 uncultured Candidatus Saccharibacteria bacterium | reverse complement strand
TTGACGCCCCTATTTATGCTCGATATCCGCATCTCCTTTCTTTGTTAAGGAGTGCAATATGTATCTGAGGTTATGCACATTCCACGAAACGGACAGCCCCATTTGGCAACTAGACAACTAAATAAAATCAATGTATAGTTCCGGTTGCTGAAGAAAGTCGAGTTTGCTCGGCTTTTTGATTCAGCTTTTTGGTCTTTGGAAACGAAAATCTTGCCATAGTAGAAAGTGCCTTAAAATGGGGCTTTTTCTGCTATGGCAAATCCGGTTTTCGGAAGCCCGCTAGCGCCTGAAAAGGAGATAGACCATGTCAAAAGACATGCTCGGCCCGATTACTCGGGCACTCGTTGGAGTCGAGCTCCAGCATCACGGGCTGGTTCTCGATGTAGTGAACAAGCTCGGAGGAAAAAATGCAGATGCCGTCCACCAGAGCGTGGCGACGGCCCTGCGTGGGCAAGAAGAACCTGCGTCCTCCGCAAAAAAGCCGACCCCAATCGTTTTCTTCAAGTCAGTGTTGCTTCCCGCGACGCTGGCAAAGAGGACGGATAAGTGTCTCGTCGGCGACATCTACGGTCACCGCGATCTCGACATCAACGGCTGGCTACCGGAAATGCAACCTGCCGCACCTGCCGGATTGGTGCGCGTTTACGGCTTCGGCGAGCAACTCACGTTCGCACAGATGTTACGTGCGACGTTGAAAATCGCCGATGATGTACCGACTGACGTAATCGAACGCCTGCTGATCGAGCGGAAGCACTTGCTCGTCCTTCCGAAACTGGACATCATGATTCAGAAGCAGGAGAAATTCTTCCTGCAACAGGAGGGTGGCGAAGACATGGGGTTGCGTACCGATGGGTACAGCAACTTCATCCCCGTTCTCGACACGGACGGCAAGGTCTGCGTGGTGGGTGTGTATCGCGGCGGCGGGCGGTGGCGCCGCGATGTCAGCAGGCTTGGCCACGGCAATGTCTGGCTTCGCGAGCGTCGCCTCGTCCTCAGCAACTCGACCGCTTTAAACCTGTAGCACTTGGACCCTTGGTTTTTGCCCCGAGGTGTCCCGTACCCCATTCCGCAGTCGCGCGGGTGGGGTACAATCTTTATGAACACGCTGGCATCCCCGGCGAGAGCTTGGGGTGGCGAGGTTTCGGGTGCAATACCCGCAAAAAAGAAACGAGTTGGTGTCGCGCGCTAGCGAGCTTTGATGCTCGGAATACGATACAGCCCGGAGAGAATTCAATGGGCGGTGAAAGTGATGCGGAAGGCGCGTGGCACAAAGGTCTGCGTGGTGAATGTGAATCGCAACGACGGGCGGTGGAACCGCAATGTCAACAGGCTTGGCAACGACAATGTCTGGAATCGCGAGAATCGCCTCGTCCTCAGAAACTCACCTTTTTCTCCCGCTCAAAGTTTTCTGGCGGGAGTTTTCTTTTCAGTATATGTTTTCCAGCCGACGAGCATTTTACTTGCCTCCACGAGATATTCTGAAAGCCGCGCGTATTGAGAATCCGTAAGCACAGACATCTCCCATGCGATAACGAGAAAGAATTTCGCGAGATCGAGCCGTGCGAGCGCAGTTCCAATCGCAATCAGTTTTCGCTCATAAGGTAGGTATCCTGCTCGGAACGATTGTGCCAGGGTCTCCAAAAGTTCGCTGTCAATTCTTTGTGCTATTGTTTGTCGGTGTGCTTTTGCAACATGCGGGAGGAAGCTCTGCCAGATAAGATAGGCGTCTTTCAGTTTGGACACCACGGGCACGAATTGCTGTTGCAAATTCCGTTGGGGGGGGGGGATCGCTGTAGGAGAATTCAATTCGCTCATACATACGAGGATATCATTTCTGTGGAGAATTTGCTCTCGGCATGGAAAGAGTTCGTGCGCGGGAAAAGGAAGAAAAAAGATGTGCAGGAGTTTCAGTATCGGCTGATGGATAATATTCTTGAACTTCATCGCGAGCTGAAAGACGGAACATACCGGCACGGAGGATACAAGGCATTCAAGATTAGCGACCCGAAGCCGCGCGATATTCACAAGGCGAGCGTGCGCGACCGCCTGCTCCACCACGCGCTCTACCGCCAGCTCTACCCGTTCTTTGACCGCACATTCATCCCCGACTCATACTCATGCAGATTGCGGAAGGGAACGCACCGCGCGATGAACCGTTTTCGTTCGTTTGCATACAAAGTTTCCAAGAATCACACGCGCACCTGCTGGGTCTTTCCAAAATTGGACATCGGATGTCCAACTTCTACGCAAAGGACTTCCGCTCGGCAACCTAACCTCGCAGCTTCTCGTGAATATATACATGAATGAGTTTGACCAGTTTGTGAAGCACAAGCTAAAAGCAAAATACTATATTCGTTACGCTGACGATTTTGTAATTCTTTCCGCCGACAAACCGCACCTTTTGGAAGTATGGCGATATATCGCCCTATTCTTGCGCGAACGATTGAAGCTTGAATTGCATCCCGACAAAGTCTCAATTCGTACCATCACCTCCGGCGTTGATTTTTTAGGCTGGGTGCTTTTCCCCGACCACCGCGTATTGCGCACGAGCACGAAAAGAAGAATGTTCGCGCGTACGCGCGATTGCGACAATGAAAATGTCATCGCTTCGTACCTCGGATTGCTGAAACATGGAAATGCATGGACACTGCGGAGTGCGCTAGAAGAGCACGGTTGAGCATGGCATGATGGGGTCATGGAGGATTATCGGGCGTTGTTTGAGGGCAAGAAGATTACGGTTTTGGGCCTAGGCCTCCTCGGGCGCGGAGTGGGCGATGTTGAATTTTTGGCGAAATGTGGAGCGCAAATTTTGGTGACCGATAAAAAAAGCAAAAAAGAACTTGCGGAATCTGTTAAAAAATTAAAACAGTATCCAAGTGTGTCTTTCAAATTAGGCGGGCACGACGAGAAAGATTTTATAAATTGCGATATTGTGATTAAAGGAGCGAAAACACCCTTGGACTCTCCATACATATCGGCTGCAAAAAAAGCCGGCGTTCCTGTTGTGATGTCGACAGCGCTTTTTGCGAAATATGCGATGCAGGAGGGAGCGACTGTCGTCGGCATAACGGGCACGCGCGGAAAATCCACTGTCACGCATATGATTCACTATGTGCTTATTCGCGCGAATAAGCACATAGTGAATAAGAAAGTAATTCTGGGCGGAAATGTGCGCGGAATTTCTACGCTTGCTCTGTTGCCAGAAGTGCAATCTGGGGATATTGCGATTTTGGAACTGGACTCTTGGCAGTTGCAAGGATTCGGCGACTTGAAAATCAGTCCGCACATCTCCATATTCACGAATCTTATGCCGGACCATCAAGACTACTATCCGGATATGGAATCGTATTTTCTCGATAAGACGAACATTTTTAATAACCAGAAGAAAGGCGATAAACTTTTTGTCGGCTCAAGCATTTTAGAACGGGTTCTAGCAATGAAACCGCAAGTAGAGCCAATCGTTCCTCCTGCAATACCGAGGAATTGGTCTTTAGAAATCATTGGAGAGCACAATCGTGAAAATGCAGCGTTCGCAGTTGAGGCTCTGCGCACTCTTGGCCTTTCGGAAGCGGAGATTAAAAGCGGTATTGAATCATTTCCCGGCCTAGATGGTC
>CAYIJV010000037.1:1615-3988 GCA_964363895.1 uncultured Candidatus Saccharibacteria bacterium | reverse complement strand
TCAGGCCGCTTGAAGTTGAAGAGAGGTGCGAGCACGTAGCGTTCCCACAAACCCGTGGCGGAGGTGACGTATTCGTAGCTAGACTTCGGAATGGTCATGTGCGGATTGCATAGCCCGATGCCGCAATCGTGAATGGCGATTATCCACCGGCCGTCTTTCATAACCTCTCCGATCACTTCTTGCAAAAGCCCGAATGGATGAGCGTCTAGATAGATAAGACCGGGTGGAAAACCCTCCAACACTTCTTTCTTGAAACAACCGGCGAGATCTTTGAGATGCAACGACGCTTCCTCTCCCTTTTTGAAATATTTCACGTTGTCTACGATGTCGTAGCAGGTGATGGGAGCGGTGAGTCCCAACATCTTTTTTATATCGATGATACGACGCGTTGATTTGCCGAACTGTGTTCCTACCTCCACGATGTTCAACGGACGGAATTTCTTGAGCAGTGTGAAGATGAGGAATGCCTCTTCGGTGCAGAGATGTTCCAACTCCCAGTTTTCTCCGAACTTCTCACCGTATTGCCGCGGATGGAGTGTTTGGTACTGCTCCCAGTCGCGTTTGACCTCATCCACGCTCATGTAGAAGAACTTCGCTATTTCCGCGAATAAGGTCTCCTCGGGAACATTGGGGAATATCGGAGAATATCCGGAAAATTTCGCTATCGTCTCCGAAGCACGCACGTGGACTTTTTTGTAGAGGTTCATACCGGTGCCGTTTGGAAAGATGATTGTACACCAAAACCTTCAAATCCCAACGAAACGGAGGGCCGTTTCGGTGAACTGTTTCCATGTATGGTCCTGCTCGACAATGCGCCGGTTCTCTTTCGCACGCAACGACGAGCACCTCGTGGCCGAAACCGACGACAGCATCTATCGTCGCTTTTGCTCTGATGGGAGTAGTCCCTGTTAGTCGTTCAAGACTAAAGGGACAAACGATGGCAACCTTCATTGCGTGTGTTATGGCACATATGTACTAATCTGTAACGGGAGAGAGCGAATAATGGTAGTATGGCGACCATGCGACTACGAACAAAAGTCCGAAAACTCATCAATGCGCTCGGGATCGATGCCCATCGCTATATCCGGCAACCGGGCAAACTCGATTTTTTGAAACAATACGACATCAAGACCGTACTCGACATCGGCGCAAATGTGGGGCAATCCGCATTGGAGTTTCGAGCAATCTTACCTCTCGCATATATCTACTCCTTCGAACCACTGCCTGACTGTTTTGAAAAACTCACGAGTGCAATGCGAGGAGACGAACACTTCAAAGCGTTCCCTTTCGCCCTCGGCGCGACGGCCGAGCGACTTGCCATGAAGAAAAGCGTGTATGCACCGGCCTCATCGCTCATGGAAATGGGCAAAATCCATAAAGAAGCACTTCCATACACGGCACGTGTCGAAAGCGAGACGAATGTGGAAGTGCGAAGACTGGACGACGTTGCGACTGAACTTTCGCTCGCTCCGGAAATACTTATCAAGATGGACGTGCAGGGTTTCGAAAGTAATGTTATAGAAGGCGGACAGAGAACGATGCGCAGCGCTCGTATTGTTCTCCTTGAAAATTCATTCTACGAACTCTACGTGGGCCAAGCGCTTTTCGACGAGATATATGAACGCATGAAAGGCTTGGGCTTTTCCTACCGAGGATCCATTAGCCGGAAATATCTGTCCACCGGAGATATCCTTTTTGAAGATTCGGTTTTCGTCCGCACTTGAAAGGCTATATTGGAGGAAGCATGACGAAGGCATCGTCGTACACGTTTTCGAGCGGCGCACGATAGCGATTGATGTTGAGCACGCGACCGTCCTTGTATTCCTTGTACACCGTCGTGTGGAGACGTAGCAATGGCTCGATGATGGCATTAAAAAGGCGTGTACCAAGCGCGACACGAAATCCTTCTTTGGAAAGAGTCTTGCCGTTGTCTTCGTAGGTGAAGTGATACCACCGACTCTCCAGCATGAGAATCTTTTTTATGTGCGGATACCACGACATGATGCAGTTCTCAGTGAATTGTGTGTGGGCGAAGCTCACGAGCGCGTCGCTTTCCTTGATGGGCAAGTGTCGCAATTCCGAAATATTGCGGATAAGTGCAGGTAGATTCTTCGGCCGTGCCGTGTACCACTGACGCGGCACATAAAGTATGCGGTCGAACACTTTGTAGAACGGCGCGCCCTCCAAAATGCGCCAGCGCGGATGGCGGACCATCAATAGGTTGACGGTCACCTGCCCTGTGCGTTTAAGATGCTTTGCGAGCATTGCGGCTCGGACTGCATATGCAGGGTCAGATGAGAGAAACCATACAGTCTTCGCATACCCAACGGCTTTCTTAATGCTTGCGAGCGCCTGCCTCTCCTCTTCGTCGCG
>CAYIJV010000037.1:0-1515 GCA_964363895.1 uncultured Candidatus Saccharibacteria bacterium | reverse complement strand
TCGGATTCCAGTATCTCTTTCACCTCTTTCCCCAGATATTTTGGCAAAACTCGCAATTCACTCATGAGACGATTCCAACCGGAAATTTCCAAGCTTGCGGCGTGGTCGCTCCCCCACATGGCGCGATCAAGCGTGATGTGCCGCTCCAAGACGCACGCGCCGAGTGCCGCAGCAACGAGCGGCGGGTACGCTCCCACTTCGTGTCCAGAGTAGCCAACAAGCGCTTTTGGATATTTCTTGATGAGGCGCGGAATATTCGCAAGGTGAAGCTCATCGTCTTTTGCAGGATAGGTTGAGATACAGTGGAGAATGATGAGGCCGTTCTCTCCGAGAATATCCACCATCTTGTCTATCATTCTGTCGTCCGACATTCCTGTCGAGACGATGATTGGGCGCTTTTTCGACTTAATGTACTTCAAAAGTTCTTTGTCGGTGTTCGACGCCGAAGCGACCTTGTAGGCGACTGGCTTGAATTTCTCTAGAAAATCCACAGACTCCTCATCCCATGGCGAAGCGAACCAGAAGATGCCTTTTTCTTTGCAGTACGCATCTATCTCCCTGTACTCCGGCGCGCCGAATTCGAGGATTCGCTTCAGGTCGCCATTGGTCGTGTCTTCTGGATCTTTGTTTAGGCGCGCCCACGCCTTTTTATCCAAAATATCGTAGCCATACTTTTTCTGGCGCAGACGCGCGGTAGAGATGAGCGACTGGTCAATGGGACGTGGGCGGGCTAATTCTTCTTTGGCATAGACGATGTCCACGGTGCGTTTCTGGAATTTTACCGCATCGCATCCGGCCTCCACCGCAGCATCAATGAGCTTCTTTGCATGCTCAACCGAGCCGTTGTGATTGATGCCGATTTCAGCAATGACGAACGGCGGGAGGTTGTAGCCGATCTCTCTCCCACCAATCTTCACGGCCTTGCTCTTCTTTGTACTTTTCTTCATGTCACCAACAAGGTATCACGTGAACACTGCCGATTCAACTCCTTGTTCCCGCGATCTAGTCCCAAGTGCAATGCGCTACATCATCCATTGATGCACGGACTAGCTCCGTTCTATAACTGAAACTCCCCTGTGTTGGACCGCTCTCGACGCACATTCATTTGCAAACTTAATAGAGTCCTCAATGTTCCCAGTTTCAGCATACTTCACCAACAAAGCGGCAAAGAAATTGTCTCCCGCACCAGATGTGTCTTTTACTTCAGATTTTTTCACTGGATATAATTTACCCCTAAAGGCAGCGCCCTGATCCCCTTTTGTGACTATTATTTTATCTTTGAGCGCATCTCCTATGTACGGTTTTGAGCGTTCGTACTCGTAATCGTTGATTTTAATGAACTTTGCCTTTTCTACAAAGTCGCCTAAGATTCTCTTGGTGTCGACAAATACATTGTCGTGATGTTCGCAGATATACTTAATATCCTCTTCAGTTAAAAAGCCTTTGTTGTAATCGGAAATAGCTATGATCTCATAATTGAGAGGGACTTTTTTAACATTCAATCTCCTTATCCTG
>CAYIJV010000036.1:0-4536 GCA_964363895.1 uncultured Candidatus Saccharibacteria bacterium | reverse complement strand
TGCTCGTACTTTCCTCGACTGGATATGGCAAGAAGACAAAACTTTCAGAATACAAGACGCAAGGCAGGGGTGGCAGTGGTATCAAGACAATGTCCATTACCACAAAGACGAAGCAACTTGTGGGTGCGGTCGTCGTGCTTCGCGGAGGCGAACTTGTCGCAATGTCGAAGAAAAGTCAGACAATCCGTACGGGTCTCGATGAGATACCGACACTCTCGCGCGCGACGCAGGGCGTGCGGGTGATGAAAATGCGCGAAGGGGATCAGGTAGCATCGTTTGTAGTATTTGAAAGTGACGCGGAGGGCGCTACCGTATAATTTCCACATTATTGAAGCGCGCGAGGCCCAAGGCCTCGCGCACGGTATATAATGAACAGAATGCAAACGCATACGATGTTGCCTAAGGACGGTAGCCTGCCTGCTGGTACGCAGGGTTTTACACATCCGCGGCGCAATGTCGCGGCACTCGGTGTCGAGCCGGGGATGTCGGTCGCGGATTTCGGTTCGGGAAGCGGTATCTACGTGCTTCATATTGCGGAAGCGTTGGAGAACGCAGGGCATGTGTATGCAATAGACATACAGCGCGACCTTTTGCAGCGCACCAAAAACGAAGCACATCGGCGCGGATTCAAAAATGTGGAAGTCATCTGGACGGACCTTGAGCACAAAGGTGCCTCCAAGATTGCCGATAAGAAGCTTGACCTCGTACTCATCTCGAACCTTCTTTTTCAAGTAGAGAACAAAGCCGCACTTTTCATTGAAGCGGCTCGAATACTTCGGCCTGCGGGCAGGCTTGCGGTCATCGATTGGCGAGAGTCTACGCTCTCGGGTGGATGGCGCATGGGACCGCAAAAATCAGACGTCGTCACAAAAGAAGCGGCAGAGGCCCTTGCCCGCAAAGCCGGATTTGGACTTGAGCGCGAATTTTCTGCCGGCGCACATCATTACGGACTCATCTTTCGTCCTGCGAGTCAAAGAAAACCATGAAGAAACTCTCGATGTTTCAAGTTATTCTTTTGGTCGTTTTCGGCAGTCTTGCTATTGCCGGCGTGCTTGTATTTGCACTCGCTGTTGGCGGAGGTGCAACCAATACCATTGGCGCGATTAAGATTTGGGGCACGCTTGATCAAGCCGCGTTTTCTACTGTTTTTCGGCAAGTTTCTGAAAATAATCCCCAATTAAGCCAGGTGTCGTATGAACAAAGAGACTCGACGACCTACGAAAGCGAGCTTACGAATGCACTCGCGAGCGGCGTGGGTCCCGATCTTTTCCTATTGCGACAAGATTATGCGCTCAAAGATGCTGGCAAGGTCTCGATGATTCCCGCTTCAGTGCTTTCACAAATGCAATTTGAGAATACTTTTATTGAAGCATCGAGTCCATTTCTTACAGAAGACGGTGTTATAGGCATTCCTCTGTTCGCCGACCCACTTATTTTGTATTGGAACAAAGACATACTTGCATCATCTGGGTTTGCACAGCCCCCTAAGTATTGGGATGAGCTATTTAATATGTCAAAAAAGATCACGACAAGAAATGAGGCTGGCTCAATCACAAAATCCACTATTGCTCTCGGTGAATATCAAAATGTACATAATGCAAAAGATATTCTTGCAACTCTTATTCTTCAAGCGGGCGGCTCTATAACAGACCGTAATAGTGCAGGGCGTTTGATACCCGCGCTCACGCCACGTACGGGGGATCCCGCACAGACCACCGCCTCTGCACTTCGTTTTTACATCGAATTCGCTGATCCATCCAAGGATGATTACTCATGGAACCGTTCGCTTCCAGACGCACAGAGGGCATTTGCAGCCGGCGATCTTGCACTGTATATAGGCTATGCGAGCGAAGAGCCTCTTATCGCTCGCACGAATTCGAATTTGAACTTTGCTGTCGCGCCATTGCCGCAGATCCGGTCTGCTAACACTGCTCTCAATACGGCACGTGTCTATGCTTTAGCGGCATCGCGCACAGGCGCGAACCCTATAGGAGCTATTACGGCGGCTTTCATTATCGGCTCAGCCGAGAATAGTAATGCACTTGGTGTGGCCTTGGGAATTCCCAGTGCGCGGCGCGATGTCGTGAATCAGCCTGCTAAGGGGAATGACGATCTGTTTAATAAACAAGCGATCATCGCGCATTCGTGGCTTGACCCCGATTCTGAAAAGACAGGACAAATCTTTCGCGCTATGATTGAAAACACGACGAGCGGGTCCATGCTTGTCTCTGAAGCGATTCAGCGCGCGGATCAGGAATTAGGACGCATATTGGGTATATGAAGAATCTCTTACACATCCTCCGTCGAACATGTACGATATATCTAAGCGCTGTGATTGTGTTTGCGGCGGATGCGGTGCATGCGCAAAAGGGATTAGAAAATCCTTTGAATAGTAGTTTTAATACAATTCCTACATTTATCGCGGGGGTACTTAAAGTTCTTGTTGTCGTGGCGCTTCCAATCATCACGCTTTTTATTGTTGTTGCGGGATTTATGTTTATCATGGCGCGAGGTAATTCAGGCAAACTTGATGAGGCGAAGAAGAATTTTGCGTATGTCGTCATCGGGGCCCTCTTGATCTTGGGCGCGTGGTTGATAGCGACACTGATAGGAGGCACCGTTACGCAGCTTGTCGGAAAATAATATGCGATTTGTACGTATTACACTTACTACGGCGCTTCTTCTTGCTCCAGTCTCGGCGTTTGCCGCGTCCCGCACATTTCTAGATCTTTCAAATAGTCTTGTGAATTTGCTTAACAATGCTACGGCCGTCCTTATAGTCGCCGGTATAGTTGTCTACTTCTACGGAGTTTCCACTAACATTTTGAACTTCAGCGACGAGTCTGGGGAAAAACTTAAGGCCTACTTCTTCTGGGGAATTATCGTGCTCTTTGTTATGGTTTCAATTTGGGGCATCCTCAGGCTTCTCCAGAGGACTCTTTTTGGGTGAGTCATTTCTACGCATGCGATTCTTAACTCGTTTCAGTCTCTCTGCCGCTCCCATAGTTGCGCTGACGCCGATTGTGGCTCATGCACAGGCCCTTTCACGGGTAGTTGGGCTCTTCAATGCTTTTGTGGGACTTATGCTAACTGCGGCGATTTTGAGCTACTGTGTGGGGTTTGTCGTGTGGATAATACGATTGGGAACATGGCCTACCTATCGGACCGAAGCGATCAAGATCATGGAGTGGTCTGTTGTCATACTTTTTGTACTCGTGGTGCTTCTCGCAATTGTGCAATTTTTCCAGAATCATCCGCAAACGGCTGCATATGTTGTATCAACCATAGCAATCCTTCTTATTGCGGGGATTATTTTGTTCTTAGCCACAAAGGGGGTTGAAAAAGAAAAAGAAGAAAAGCATTAAGCGGCGCTCCAGATTTGTCCAAGAGTACCCCCAAGAGTACCTCTTTTGTGTACAAATCGTAGCCCCCATTGGGGGGTTATCCACACGATAGTTACGCGAGCTATTGTATTTTAGGCCCCTGCCTATACCATTAAGGTACTTAGAATATTAGAAAGTGATGAATAATCCCAAAAAACAATAGTTTATGCGGAAAATTGCCCTCTCTGGTTTGGCCTCAGTAGCTCTTGTACTTCCTGCTCTTGCCAGTGCACAGACTCTTCTTAATACCCTTGCTCTGGTAAATACGTTCTTGAATGCAATGATCGGGCTTTTCATTACGCTCGCGATCGTCGTTTTCTTCTGGGGGCTTATTAAGTACCTTGTGAATGCAGGCGAACAAAAATCTGAAGGTTTGCAGATCATGTTTTATGGCGTTGTGGCGATTTTCGTCATGGTTTCAATTTGGGGCATCATCAGACTTCTCCAGACCACGTTCAGGGTCACGTCGACCGATCCTGTCATTCCAAGAGGAATTCCGCTTAACGCCGGAGGATCCTCCGGAGGGGGCGTTCAAGGATCGGTTAACGTTGGAGGATTTAACCTCAGTTTTTAGCATTAGACTTTGTTCGGAATAATCTAAAGGGCTCCGCATCCCTCGTTCTCTATGGACACTCTTGGAAACGTAATGGATAGGTTCACGACTTACATTATCGATCCGGCGATCTTGATTGTGTTTGCCGCCGGGTTCTTTCTCTTTGTATGGGGTCTTGTGGAGTTTCTCTGGAATCTAAATGCGGGAGGGGAGAATGAAGAAGGAAAAAAGCACATGCTATGGGGCATCGTTGGCATGTTTGTTATGGTATCTGTCTATGGCATTCTTTCGCTTCTCGACAATACCTTTGAACTCAATTTTAGGAATCCCGATGTGGGCCGAGCTCAAAATATCATCGTGTCGCCTGATTTCGGTGGCAGACCATAACTCTTCACTTGTGGTCTATCTTTGAAATAGCTCGGACTTCGTCGCCAGTGGGGGCGGCGGCGCGGCATATCCGGCGCAAAAAATGCCAAACGCGGCGAGCTTGTCCTGAGCTTGTCGAAAGAAGCCACACTGCTGACAATTTTCCTTCAACTTCGTTCAGGACTTCGAGTCGTGAGCCTCAGTCGAACGATGGTGAGCGAAGTCGAACCACAA
>CAYIJV010000035.1:0-5013 GCA_964363895.1 uncultured Candidatus Saccharibacteria bacterium | reverse complement strand
TGACAGATACGCAAAAGGCGATTGAGCTTATCGGAGAGACTCCGGTTTTGGAATTCCGCATGCTGAAGCAGGGTGCGGATTTGTCGGACATAGCCTCATCGAGTATCAGTCAACTCTTTGAGCCAGCGGCGATTACGGGGAAGAATCTCAAAAGTGCAGAACTGCAATTTCAAGGTGGTGCGGCTGGGTTGAGTGAACCTGTGGTCGTACTTCACTTTGACAGCCGGGGTGCAAAAATATTTGCAGATCTTACGAAGCAAAACGTCGGACGCTACTTCGGGATGTTTCTCGATGGTGTGCCTATCTCGACGCCCGTCATTCGCGAAGCGATCCCCGATGGCACTGCCGTCATCTCTGGCAACTTCACACCGGAGGGAGCGAAAGAGCTTGCACGTACTCTGAATTACGGCGCTCTACCTGTGCCTATCGAGCTCATCTCGACACAAACAGTCTCGGGGACCTTGGGTGACGAGGCGGTACTAGACGGCATAATGGCTGGTCTGTGGGGCGTTGGCGCGGTCGTTCTCTTTATGCTTTTTTGGTATCGGCTTCCAGGTCTTTTGGCAGCAGTGGCGCTCGTGCTCTACATTGTCGTGATTCTCGCCATTTTCAAACTCATTCCGGTGACACTTACCGCGGCAGGTATCGCAGCTTTTATTCTCTCGATCGGAATGGCAGTGGATGCCAATGTGCTTATTTTCGAACGCATGAAAGAAGAGTTGCTCGGAGGTAAGAGCAGTACTGACGCCATCCGCGATGGATTTACCCGTGCATGGCCATCAATTCGCGACAGCAACATTTCGTCGATGATAACCGCAGTCATTTTATTTTGGTTCGGGACGTCGCTCATCAAAGGTTTTGCGCTCGTCTTCGGGCTCGGTGTCCTAGTGTCGATGTTGACGGCAATTTCTGTATCGCGCACGTTTCTTTTTTCTCTTGGCATCGACGCGAAAACCGGTTTCGCACGCTTTCTTTTCGGGAGCGGCGTTAAATTATAAGTATGGACATCGTAAAACATCGGATTATTTTCTTTTGGATAACGGGCTTCATCACCCTCGCTGCTCTCGTATCGGTTTTTGTGTTTGGTCTCAAACTCGGGCTCGATTTTACTGGCGGCACATTGGTACAGGCAACCTATGCGGGCGGTCGACCTACGCCGGAGACGCTCACAAGCTCTCTTGATTCTGCCGATTTCAAGGGATATTCATTGCGCGAGGCAAATATCAATGACTACATTCTTCGTGCAGGCAACATGACGCCCGCGATGCGAGAAGCATTGTCGCAAACGTTTTCAATCGGAGGAGAGTTTCCTGCGACCATTTCACAACTTACGGAGGTTGGACCGACTATTGGGGTCGAATTGCGCAATAAGGCTATCATCGCACTCGGGCTCGTCTTGCTCTGCATCCTTCTTTTTATTGCTTTTGCCTTTCGTAAAGTATCGAAGCCAATCTCTAGTTGGATATACGGCCTCATTGCACTCGTAACCCTTATCCATGATGTCATCGTACCGGTCGGCTTTTTCGCATTGTTGGGATATCTTACGGGGGCGCAAATCGACACGCTTTTTGTAACCGCCATACTCACTATTCTCGGTTTTTCCATTCACGACACCATTGTCGTATTCGATAGAACCCGCGAGAACCTGCGCTTGAACGACGAGCGGAACCGCAGAGAGGATTTCGCAGAAACGGCAGGGCGAAGTCTCAATCAGACTTTCGTGCGCTCTATCAACACTTCACTCACCGTTTTGATCACACTTCTTATTTTGTACTTCATCGGACCCGCGTCTACAAAAGATTTTGCGCTCACGCTCCTCGTCGGCATCATCGCCGGTACGTACTCTTCGATATTCTTTGCAACGCCGCTTTTGGTAGAGGCGGAGAAATGGCGAGGTGGACGGAAGAAGAAATAGGGTATATAATCTCACTTACATGAAAATCAACAACGCATATTATTACGACTACCGAAGCCCCAGGGGGTAGATTTTGTCGTTTATAGAGACAGATCCGGCCCCCACAAGGGGCTTTTTAGTGTATGTTATTTGGGATTTGTCTCGAACTCGTTCGCTCCAACTCCCAGATCGCAGGTGCGGCTGGTTGCAAGCGTCAAAGAGCTTGCAAGCTCTTTGACGCTGCAGACATCTTCTTTTTCGAGTGCTAAGGAGGAATCAATGACACCGATGGACTTCTTTAAAAAAGCGACAATTGGTTCAATGGTTCGCTATGGGAGGCCCGATTTACCGCTTGTCAAAGTGACCTTTATCGTTCGAGACAGGATGTATGCGCATGGAGTAGAGGAAAGGACAGGCCGACTGGTCTTTCTCATCCTCGATAACCATAAACTCAACGATCCAAATCGCGGTCACTTTGATTCGGTTGATATCCTTGAGTAGGAAGGGAAGCACCGGCAGATGATGTATCTGCTGGTGCTCCCGGAACTTAACAGTGCAAAGGAAATTAAAATACTATGAAATCAGTAGGAATAATCGGAGGTCTTGGGCCTGAAACAACGACAGAATTTTATCTGGATGTTGTTTTCTCGTGTTTCAAGATAGATAATACTGTTAGACCGTCAATCGTTATCGCAAGCGTACACTTACCATACCAGATCGAAGAGGACCTTATAATGCGAAATGAGGGCGCGGAAAGATACATTCCCTTCCTTATACACGAGGCACAAAGATTAGAAAAAGCTGGCGTTAATTTCATCGTAATGCCGTGTAATTCGTTGCATATTTTTATTGACCAGATCAGAGATTCTGTCCGAATACCAGTGCTGAGTATTGTCGAAGAAACTATTGCATTTCTTCAGAACAATAACTTCAAGAAAATTGGAATTGTGTCCACCTCGGCCACCATAAAAAACAAACTATACGAGAATGCCTTTGCGGAAAGTGGGATTCTATTCGAGACACCCAATGACTTTCAACAGGAAAAAATAGGGAAGTTTATCCACAATCTTGTTATGGGTCGTCAGAGTAATAAAGACCGCGAGGAATTAATCGCAATCATCAATGACTTTGAGAATAAACAGGTTGACTGTGTTGCGCTCGCTTGCACCGATCTTCAACTGCTTATACCGAGGCATCCGAGAATCAAAGTATTCGATACCATGAAAATACTAGCGGACGCTACAGTTAGGTACATTCTGGGGAGATAAATGAATTCCCTCCGGCGCTAGCTATTTGTATACAAAATAGAACGGGCGGCAGGTCTTTGACCTGCCGCCCTCTGTATCTGCTTGTATCGTCTATCGATGACCAGTCTGCCTTTGTCGTGCCGCGATAAACCTTGTGAAATTGAACTTGTCATCGTGGATTGACGGCTCGAGAACTTTGAGTCCGTAAACCCTCGCCGCCGTGAGTGAAGCGATGACGGCGGTCGTGGCCGGGAGTTTTCCGCTTGCGAGATCTTCAGCCGCTTTGGCGGTGTCGGCGTAGTCTTCGAACGGAGTATGGCTCCACTGGCGTTGGAGGTAGCGTTCGCACTGAAGTCTCGCCTGAATATGCGAGGTAATCTTACGAACTCGACTGGCGGTCATGCCGTTCTTGACCAGAAGGTTCTGATGCACCTCGATGTTGAATAGACGTTCAATCCTGAAGTTGTGGCCGGACATTGCCTCAACTGTCTCATCGACTAGGCCACCGTTCAGATTCTCGATTGGGAAGATGCCGAGATCGACACGACCCTCTTCAAGGGCGTCTAGTACGCCCTCCGCGGAGATCAGATACTCGACCTTCCGCCTTCTTAACCTATGCTTGCGGGCGTAGGTAATCGCCGCTTCTTCGGAGAAACTTCCTGGTGCTCCGGAAACCCCTATGACCAACATTTGCTGCCTCCTCGGCTTTGGCGTGGTTGACGATATACAAGCTTGTGAAAGAGCTGAAAGAACCTACAAGCCCTTTCACAAGCTCGCACCAGTCGCACCTGCGATCTGGAATCTGTATCAAACTCTTTCGGTACAGATTCCAGAAAACAGAAAGCCCCTTCGAGAAGGGGCTTTTCCGTGTATTTGCTTGGTTTAGAGCAACGACACAGCAACCCCTTCTCGAGACGCAAAGAAAAAGAAGAAGGTGCCGCCAATCCGACCGTTACTCATACAAAGGATAGTAGGGGACATTAAGTTCTCTGTCAAATCTCTATAATATAAAGATTACGAGCGCCAGCTTGTGGCTGGCGCTCGCGTGTTTTCAGCATTCCTACCACCCACGTCTTGCAGAAGGTTCCGGTACCCTTTCGTAGTCGAAGAAGATGTTGGAGAGGGTTCGGGTTCCTTCTTCTACATCGTGCAAAAGGCGCGCGTAGGCTGGATTGTTGCGGTAATCAGGGCCGAACATATCCACTAGTCGTGCTTCGTGGTTCTTGATCAGTTCTTGCTCAGTCATTTCCCTCCTCCTCAATCTTCAAGGGCGGGATTGTGCCACCCGCGAATTGGTTTCGTGGTCTTGGAGTCGTCTTTTCCCGCGTCTTTCTTATCTGGGATTGGCGCGGAGACAGGGACTGTTGGTTCGGATAGTGGCCGGTGCGGGATAGGATGTCCGGCTCCCCAGCCAACTGGTGTCCGATTTTTACTATCGGTCATCGTTTTCCTCCACATGTGAAAGAACAGAAAGAGCTTGCCCTTCGACTACGCTCAGGGCAGGCGGTTGGATTTTCTGTTCGGGGTTGATACTCCAAACAAAAAACCGCCCTCATTTAACAAACTTGCGCTCGTTAAATAAGGGCGATTTTCTCGCGGTGCCACCTTAATTGATTCTCACCAGCTCCGCTGTTATTCTCTTTTGCGACACTGGTTATCTCTTTTACGGGAGAGCCCGGATTGCCACTTGAGCCCTTCGACAAGCTCAGGGCAGGCAGCAACCTCTTCACTGGCCCCAACCCCCTAATCCTTTCGGACGGGGAACCAGATCAATAGATTTAACTTTTCTCAATCTAGTTTATATAGGAATTTTGTCAAGCTTTCTCGATCTTCACAAGACCGAGTCTTGTGAAGATCGCAGTCTTTTAGGAC
>CAYIJV010000034.1:0-5510 GCA_964363895.1 uncultured Candidatus Saccharibacteria bacterium | reverse complement strand
CGAGTCCAGGAGTTCCGAGTGGACATCCACTGCGGATGCAGTGGAATGACCAATCCCGGATGGTGTCCCGTCTCCTGCAGGAGTTCGCGGCACATCAGGTCCTCCGGCGGTTCGTCTTTCCAATCGGCCGTACCGGCAGGCAGTTCGTCAACGATGCTTTCGCACCCCTGTTTGAACTGCCTAACGACGAGAACTTTACCGTCTTCCGTAATCGGGAGAACGACGGACCAGTTCTTCTGGCCGAAGAGAATGAATTCCTCGACCTCGCCAGTATCGGGGTTCTTGAAAAAGCGTATTACGAGACTCTTCCCGAATCCGCTTCCGAGCACATGATCGGGCCGATTTGCCCGAGGATATGGAAGTATCCTGCGTTCTATGGTCATTTATCACCTCCAAAGAGCTTGCATTGGTCATGAACGACCGAAATGCGGAACGCACATAATACCCCGTCTTTAAGGTTCAGTCAAGGCTATCCCGCCTGATATATAGAGAAGCGCCGCGGGAAGCAGAGCTTCTCCACAGCGCTTGTTGATCAACTGAATCCTAAACAGTCCGCGAACATTCCCGCCTTCTTATGAAGGGCGGGCATGTAAAGGGAAAGCATGAAAGTGTCGGTCCCCACCATCGACCCGATCTGTATTCCTCTTCGATGGAACACTCCTTCGGGTAGAATTCTTCCGCTTGGGTCATGCTGCAACCCGAGGGCGACGGCGATTTGCTGTTTGGTCATCTTCTTCCGAAGACGGAACAGTGCTACTTCCATGGGCATTTATGCACTCTCCTTCCTTTGTACAATGTTTGGAACGCTATTCCCTTTGCGGGTATACTACAGGTATAGGAACTGTGTCAAGGTTTTAGAGCGGAAAAATCCTTTTGACTTTTGGGTTATGTCTGCTATCCTCTTCCGACATGAGCATTAATGCAGAAGTTTCAAAAAGCGGCAACGAAAGCACGCTTTCTACCATTCGTAAATTCAGCCGGCGCGTACAGGGCACGGGCTTGGTTCGTACTGTCCGCGGTCAGCGCTACTTTACGCGCGGCACGTCGAAAATCGTCAAGAAAAAGCGCGCGCTCAAGCTTATCAAGCGCCGAGCGGAATTTAAACAGCTCGTCAAAGAAGGCAAAGTTGCCGAAGTTTCCGAGCGCGGTCCGAGAGGCGGCCGCCCATCGTTCAATCGCGGAGCAGGTCAGAGTGAACAATCTTCGACACCGCGACCCGCAGAGAGCACTCCCATCGTTCGCTGATTTGTCTTTGCCCTCTCCGATCATTCGCGTTCGCTCGAAAATGATAGCAATCTCTCATTTCTCCCGACTCACTAAACGATAAATGTTGGATATACAAAGCACTCTTCGTCCCGCCCCTTTTCTGAAAGGGGCGGGACGAATTCCATTTGAGAAAATTGCTTCTCTTGTTCTCGGTGCACAGTATGAACTCTCGCTCGTCGTATGCGGCGATTCCCTATCACGCCGGATGAATCATACATATCGCCAGACTGCGCTCGGGCGCAGACAGGCAGGCAAAAAGAATTATGCGCCTAATGTACTCTCATTTCCGCTCACGGCACACGAGGGTGAGATCTTTTTGAATGTCCGCAAGGCAGAGCGGGAAGCAAAACGATTCGGTGTCCCATTAAGAGAGCGCCTCGCGCTCCTATTTGTCCACGGATGCTTTCATTTGAAGGGCCTTCGGCATGGGCGTACAATGGAGGGCAAGGAACGCAGTATCTTACACTCTTTCTCTTTCACATGGCACGGCAATTCTACACAGGAATAGACATCGGTACCTACCACGTCAAAGTGGTTATAGCTGTACCGGGAGAAAACCCGGAGCTACCACTCAACATCATAGGCACAGGCACTTCTTCGTCGCGAGGGCTTCGACATGGATATATCATTGATAAAAAGGAGGCAACAAAAAGTATTCGCGAAGCGCTCGCTCGAGCTATTGGATCGGCAAAAGTGAAAGTTCATAATGCGCGCGTGGGCCTCGGCGGCATCGGACTCGACGAAATTCGAAGCACAGGTGAAGTCGCTCTGACCGCATCCGGCGGCATAGTAACAGACCGAGAAATTGAGCGCGCCATGCGTGAAAGCGAGAAACGAGCATCGCCAAAATTAACCAACCGCACCATCATCCACGCTATTCCTCTTGAATACAGGGTAGATGGCTCAAAAGTCTTTGGCAAACCGCAAGATCTGCAGGGGACGAGGCTCTCCGTTGATACAATTTTAATCACGATGCTCTCAAGACATCAAGACGACCTCATCGAGGCAGTCGAGGCGGCAGGTATAGAGGTCGAAGGTGTCATGGCGTCCCCCCTTGCGGCGAGTCTCGTTTCACTCACGAAGGCACAGAAGACAGCAGGTGTCGTCTTGGCCAATATTGGCTCAGAAACTCTTTCCATTGTTGTTTTCGAAAATGACATACCGATCTCGCTCAAGATCTTTCCTACTGGCTCATCGCAAATCACCGATTCAATCGCGCTTTCGTTCCGGATACCTTTGACAGAAGCCGAAAGCCTGAAACGGGGCGGAGTGACAGGAAGCGAAGTGCCGGAAAGAAAAATACAGGCAATAGTCGGAGCTCGTCTTAAAGAAATGTATACATTGGTGAATGCCCATCTCAAGTCAATTGAGCGCCATCGTCTGCTTCCGGCAGGTGTCGTTATAACAGGCGGCGGCTCTGGTCTTACTTCCGCCTCTGAAATTGCGCGCGCGGTCATGCAGCTCCCTTCGCAAGTTGCACAGATTGGCCACCTCACCCGCTCATCGGGAATAGATGCAACATGGGCAGTCGCGTATGGATTGTGCCGCTGGGCATACGCGGAAGACACAAGCGGCCGTGGACACTCTTTGAGCGACGTTGTAAGCGGTGCATGGGATTCTCTAAAACAGGGGTTGCGAAGTTTGTTGCCATAAAACATTTTTGTGCCGCAAAAATGTTCGGCGGAGTTCCTGGAAAAATACTTCGGCGCCGCGAATCAATGTCCGCGGCGCCGTATCTAGTCGTCGCGACCGAACGATATAGGAATGCCCTGATCGCGCAGTGCCCTAGCAAGAGCAAGTTTCGTCGCTTGCTCGCCGCTAGTAAAAAAGATGCGTAGCTCCTGAACAGAACGAGCTTGTCTGACAGTGAGGAGCACCCCGCCTTTGTGGCTGCCAATCTTGACCTTGCGAGCACCACCCGCGACGCCTTTGCCAGTTTGGATATGGCCCGGCGAAACGCCTTTGACCTCTGGTAGTTTGATGGCTATATCTGCAACCACCAACGCAAGATCGGTCAACGTGGTATGGGTGCCTCGAAACTTCTTTCCATTTCTGTGCTGCATTGCATCACCTCCCTTTTCTGCCACCTAAGCAATAGCACGATAATATACTACGGTCAAGTTTGCCCTTTTTGAGAAAGTGCTATAGTGGCGACATTATGACCAAACAAGTGAAGCCGGATGTTGAGTCGTTCGCACGTATACGAGTTATCGGAGTCGGAGGATCAGGCGGCAACGCAGTAAACCATATGGTCGCTTCGCATGTGGTGGGTGTAGATTTCATCACCATCAACACAGACGCACAGGATCTCCACAAATCGAAAGCGAAGCGCAAGATCAACATCGGCAAAAACCTGACACGCGGATTGGGCGCAGGCATGAATGCTGAATTGGGAAAACAAGCGGCAGAGGAAACACGCGACGACATCCAAGAAGCAATCAAAGGATCCGATATGGTGTTCATCACCTGCGGTATGGGAGGCGGCACTGGTACCGGCGCGGCACCCGTAGTCGCAAAGATCGCACGCGAGCTCGGTGCTCTTACTGTCGGCGTCGTTACACGCCCGTTCGGATTCGAAGGTCAGCAGCGCGCGCGGCTCGCAGAAGCAGGACTTGCGGAATTGCGCAAGGCTGTAGACGCACTCATCATCATTCCGAACGACAAGCTCCTCGCTATCGTCTCGCGCGAAACGGGCATCAAAAACGCATTCGCTATGTGCGATGACATCTTGAAGCAGGCGGTTGAAGGTATTTCAGATCTTATCACCACCACAGGTATCATCAACGTGGACTTCGCTGACGTTCGAGCGATCATGCACAACGCCGGAAGCGCTCTCATGGGTATCGGCACAGCTATCGGCGAGCACCGCGCAGAAATGGCTGCCCGTGCCGCTATCAACTCCCCTCTTCTCGAAGTCTCGATCCAAGGCGCGAAAGGCGTGCTCTTCTCAGTCGCCGGTGGAGAAGATTTGGGTATGCTCGAAGTGCAGGATGCGGCAAATGTGATCACCGAGGCCATAGACCCAGATGCTAAGGTCATCTTTGGCGCTGTGACAGACGAGACATTGAAGAAAGGCCAGATACGCGTAACGGTAATCGCGACCGGCTTCCCAGAGCCCGGCCAACGCTCTACACTCTTCGCAGGTTCCCAGCGCCTTGCCGCCAAAAAAGATCAGGATGTACCGCCCGTAAACCCGCGCGTGCGTGAAGAAATGAAAAAAAGCGAAGATGTCGTCGAGAAATACGAAAGATCCACAAAAGACATGCCAAAGCCCGAACCGACAAAAGTCGCTCCCAAGGCGGAAGAGGATGATGACAACTGGGGCGGTCTGCCGTCGTTTTTGCGTCGCAAATAATACGGTAGAATAGTTCGATGTCAGACACATACGAACTCGCGATAATAGGAGGCGGCCCTGCAGGGGCCGCCGCAGCAATTTATGCAGCACGCAAACGCTTAAAGACAGTAATGATTCTTGAAGAATGGGGCGGACAGAGCGGTGTCTCATCGGAAATCCAGAACTGGGTCGGCACGCCAGCAATTTCTGGCGCAGACCTCGCAGATGCTTTGAAGAAACATGTTATAGCGTATGCAGGAGAATATCTGACGATACTCTCCCCGATCCGCGCAACACTATTCACACCTTCGGAAAAAAAGATCGACATTACACTCTCGAACAAAACTACCTTAGCGGCCCTTGCGGCTTTAGTAACCACGGGCGCCAATCGCCGTAAACTCGAAGTACCGGGTGCTGTTGAATATGATCAAAAAGGTCTTACATATTGCGCTTCGTGCGACGGGCCGCTCTTTGCAGATAAGGACGTCGCGGTTATCGGCGGGGGTAATGCCGCATTTGAGACCGCGCTCCAACTGCTTGCATACTGCAAGACGGTCACGCTGTTCATTCGCGGCGACACATTCAGGGCCGATGAGATAAGCGTCGCTGCCGCGCTCGCCCACCCCAATATGCGCGTCATCAAGAATTCCCAAATGCTCGAGGTCGTCGGAGCACAATTCGTCACTGGCCTGCGCTGGAAAGATACCGCAAGTGGCGGAGAAGAACTGTTGCCGGTGGAGGGTATTTTCGTAGAGATCGGCCTTATTCCAAACACCGTATGGCTCGGTACGGCTCTTGAAATGAATCAGACAAAACAGATCAAAGTCGATCCACGGACACAGAGGACCTCGCACCCACGCGTGTGGGCCGCAGGTGATTGTACCGACGGCCTTTATCACCAAAACAATAT
>CAYIJV010000033.1:0-6511 GCA_964363895.1 uncultured Candidatus Saccharibacteria bacterium | reverse complement strand
TCAAGAGCGCGGCTGAGACAGCGCTATCTACGCCGCCTGATAATCCGACGAAGACTCTTTTCGACATCCCGCCAGAATACACCATCAAGTCCCTAAATACAGGCGTTTTTTGCGAAGATGTTCTTGGTATGTTTTGCTGAAATACGTCACGCCGGAATGATCGGCGAGATAGTACAAGTAGCTGTTTTTTGTTGGCACAGCCGCCGCAAGCAACGAATCAAGCGAAGGGCTTCCGATCGGCGTAGGCGGGAAGCCTTTATGTACGTAAGTATTGTACGGTGAATCATTTGTGAGATCCTTCGTTGTCAGTTGGAATGTTCCTTTGCCGATCGTGTAGAGAAACGTCACGTCTACCTGAAGCGCCATGCCTCGCGACAAACGATTCCACAAGACGCCGGCGATCATGCGACGATCTTCTGGATCCCGTGCTTCTCGCTCGACGATCGAAGCCATAATGACGATATCGGAAAGAGAGTGTGTAGAGCTAGCGATCTGTCGGGATATAGTGGAAAGTTGCTGATCGAAGTTTTGCCTCATCGCTTGAATCATCGTCTTTTCGGTAGCGTTTGGCATAAAGAAATACGTGTCTGGAAACAAATACCCCTCTTCTGGTTGCGCTTCTGCAAGGAATCGATCTGCGTTGAACCGTTCGAATTGTTTACTAAATATCATTGCCATCTCTTTGATCATTGCCCCTTCGTGAATACGAACACGAAGAGGTTCGAGTCCGTATTGTCCTATTGCAAGCGCGCGCGCTATAGAGAAAATATCTCGGGGCTCTTTGAAGAGGTAGTCGCCGGCGCGCACAGAGCGCGTCTTGCCTGTGATTCCTATGAGAAGTCGCAGCATAAAATCCGATCGAACGACGCCGTTTGCCTCCATGTCTGACGCGATATTTCGCAATGAAGATCCTTCTGGAACAGATACGAGTTTGTCGACGGGAAAATTGTCGGGAGGTTGGATTACATGCACATACATCATGGCCGCGAAAAATCCCGTGACAAGAATTATTACGATGGTGCGGCGATTCGTATGCTCATGCCAACGATCCGACAAATGGAGAATAATGCGATGTCCGTTATCGAACAATCTCTCCAAAAATGTAAAAAAGGGCGGCATGGTATGCGCGTTACAACCAAGAAATCATTTGGGTAAATTCGCCGGTGGCTCTCCTTTCTTAGCCGCGATGCGTTCGAGGCCGGGAGTGGCAACAGAGGCGCTCGGCGGATGCCAAAGACTCGCGATCACTTCGGTAGACATCATGTTGTGCGGCAGAATCCATGGCGAATAAAAATGCGAGCGTCTTCGGTAGGCATCCATGGCGCGACGAATGGTTAAGTTCCATCGCATATCTTTGAAATCTTGCCACGGCCAGTCATACGGATTTCCCCACCGACGAGGACGGAGCTGGTTCATATACTGCGGATTGCCGAAAGGCCTCCATAACCAACGTATAGCGGTATAGCTTGGAGCGTTGAAATCCTTTGAGTCGGCGACATAGATGCCCCGCATGCCGACATTAAATGGGTGTTTGCCCATATTCCGGTCAATTGTTTTAACGAGTTCGACATATCGATACTGTGCAACGCGAACAGATTTCTTCCAGTCATCCTCCGGATTATTCGGATTACCAATCGTCTGTTTACGCAATACGTCGATCTCTTCTCTCAACAATCCTTCATAGCGACCTTCCGTCTCCCACCATGCGCCACCCTTTTTACGACGCACATCTTTGCTCATCGTGATGATTATCTGAACCCACATCTGCTCGCTCGGCTTGAGGACGCTCATTCTCTCGAGCACCTGGGCTAGTGGGTCGATTCGATACTCATCTTTCGGATCTTTGTCGAGTTCAAACTCGATATAGGTGCGAATTGGGTAGGCGTCATTGCGCGGCTCGTAGCGCCAATCGGTAGGAAAACAGTCTTGCGTGTTGGGATCATATTTAAATTTCGACGCATAATCCTCCACCTCAACAAGCTCAACTTCCGGATAGTATGCGTACATCATTGCCTCCACGGTCGGCCGCCAATTACGCCAGCACCAAATATAAAAATGAATCTCGCCGCCGAACGATGCTATTTCGAAAGAAAAATACGGGCGACACTGGCCTTGCCACACTCTGTTGTAAAAAGTCGTTTCTCCGGAATCCGTCCATAATTGGGAAAGTGCGTTTTCCATAGCACGCGGCGATCGATTGATATCACGCGGCATTTTCACCTCAAGAAGAAGCGTATCCCGCGTGGAGAGAAAGGCGCTTCGAGAATACCACAGCCAAATCTTCCACGCCGACACAAGCGCACCAACAGGAAGCCAGATGGGTGCGGTTCCTAGAAGCCATCCGAAGGCAAAGAGAGGGAGATGGTGAATCTGCGTCCACAAAATGCTCATGAGACCAAAAAAGAAGACGCTCAAAGAGAGGCACCGGGAAATACCCCAGTAGTTTCCCAAATAGCCGTCTACTATGTCATGAAGGTTAAAACTTACTAGAGCGCTTATGAAGCTTCGAAAATCGCCCGATGTGACTATACCCTTCTGTTCATACTCGTGAATCATGGGATAACTATACCATTCCGAATATTCGGGAATTACGACTCTCAATCCAATATGTGAGTACCGTGGCTCGACTCCGTCACGACGAGCGAGGCACGCGGCGTATGATGGAGCGCAGATTATTTCGAGAGGGTGTATTTCCCGTCTGACACACGCGTAAACATGTTGTTCTGCAAATTGACTGCGATCGTCGCATCTTTCACGTATCGCTCGCGCTTCACGCGCTCGATTATCTCATCGCGAGTAAGCGGTCCTTCCCGCAGAAGTATCCCTTTGATGACATCGCGGACGACGCCGGGCTCATAGCCCCACTCTTTCAGAGCGTACAATCCGCGGCCAACCAACACAAATCGATTGTCTTTGATGAGTTCGTTGTGCGTTGTCGCAGGATGAGTCTTGCGGTTAAAGAGTTTTTCAATATTCTTTGCAACTTCAATAAAATGCATCGGAGAGCCGTGACGCTTTAGAGTGAGATATGCGAAATCTCGTGTGTTCCTGATATGTACATGCGGTGAATCCTGTCTGCCCCACTCACCAAGAGGATTGCGTCCGATCCTTTTTGATATCAGAAGCCAGCGCGGAAGAACTTCGGGAGCACGATTTTTTACACCCGCCTGCTTAAGATGTTTTGCGAAGAGTTCCAAAAATTCCTCTTCCGGAGTGAGTTTATCGAGCTCGATTGCCGCGTAGAGGCTCGAGAGAGCTGCCTCCACCTGATCTCCCAATTGCTCATCAACATGCCAACGTGATCTAAAATCGTTACCTTCGCGTCGATCACCAAAATAATGTCCAACGGTAAGGAGAAAGATCAGATGATTTCGATCCGTCTCATTTTTCGCAAGCTCTCGAAGTATCGTCTCTTCCGCAAGCACTCCACCAAGAGTCGCGATAGTCGCCTTCAAATGCTCCCAGTTCTGCGCGAGCGTAGTGTATGCATCCGAATCACGCACCATAGAGATGCTGTGATTCTCGATCTGTCGTATACGTTCGCGTGTAATGCCATATTCCTGCCCGATAGCATCGAGAGTGCGGCGTTCACCTTTTCCAGAGAGGCCGAATCGATCAGTAAGCACGCGGCGCGAACGCTCAGAAAGCCCTGCCAGAAGGTCTTTTGTAGCTGATTTTGGCGAGAATGAAAGCATAGTAATGTCTAAAAATATGGGTTTTTTGAACAATTTGACTATTTCCGTTCCTGTGGTTTACGTTGTATCAAACTTCACCAATCAAGTCAAGGATGCGCATAAAGCTACCCTAGTGGTTGCAGACACGTGTGATATAGTCGGAATGTATGGTATCCACAAGATGTTAACACTGTGTGAGAATACTTTTTATGAACGGAGCCATTTCATAAATCAAAAAAGAAGATTTCTTTCAGTACTCAACAAAATGAAAAAAGAATGCAACTGAAAGGAAGTAATATCCATTGCTATGAGTGAATGGTCTAATCAGGGGAAAGAACAGCGAGTCAAGCGCGCGTCAGATGGACAATTCTCGGACCAAGCGCAGAATAAATCGGGATTACGGATACCTCCGCAAAGCCTTGATACTGAAAGAGCGCTGTTGGGCTCGTTGCTCATAAACGCGGAAGCTATGTACGAAGTTGCCGATGTGGTCAAACCCGACTCTTTTTATGCGGGACAAAATCGAATTGTATTTATCGCGATGCTTGCATTATACGAAAAGGGACAGCCGATTGATTTAATAACAGTGTCTAGTAGGTTGAAGGATTCGAGTCAGCTTACTAATATTGGTGGTTCAGCATATTTGTCAGAACTCGTAAATGCTTCTGCGTCTCCTGGAAGCGCCAGACATTATGCTGATATAGTTCAAAGTAAATTTATACTCCGTTCTTTGATATCTGCAGGATGGCAAATTTCCGAATTAGGCTTTAATGAAGATGCACAAGTCGCGGATATCTTAAATGAAGCAGAACAGGCTATCTTTTCGGTTGCAAATGCACCATCTTTGAGAAAGTTCAGTTTGATCAGAGAAGAACTAGCTGAAGCTTGGGAACGTCTTGAACACCTTCAAAAACATGAGCTCGCGATGCGCGGCGTACCCACAGGTTTTCCTGAACTTGATAATCGACTCTCTGGTTTTCAGAAATCAGATCTCATCATACTCGCGGCACGACCCTCAATGGGTAAGACTGCCCTTGCTCTCGATATCGCCCGTAGAACGGCCATCAAACACAATACGGCAGTGGGTATCTTTTCCCTTGAAATGAGCGCACAACAACTGACAGACAGAATGCTCGCCGCACAATCAAATGTAGATTCTTGGAAGTTACGGACCGGAAAAATTAAAAAAGAGGATGAATTTGAACGCCTTCAGGAAGGCATGGCCGCCCTTTCGGAAGCTCCTATATATATCGACGACCAACCTTCATCGACCGTTCTTTCGATGCGCTCCATTGCACGTCGTCTAAAACTTGAGAAAAACCTGGGTCTTATAATCGTTGATTATTTGCAACTTATCACCCCAAGTTATTCGCGAGGAAGTGACAATTTGGTCCAGCAAGTTACCGAGATCTCTAGATCATTAAAAGGGATGGCACGTGAACTAGATATCCCCGTCTTGGCCCTCTCGCAACTCTCGCGCGCAGTCGAGCAGCGTCGCGGCCGCCCGCGACTGTCGGATCTGCGTGATTCTGGCTCGATCGAACAAGATGCCGATGTGGTGATGTTTATCCATCGTGAGGACAAAATGAATGCCAGCGACGGGGCGGAAAAAACCAACATCGCAGAAATACTCATCGAAAAACATCGCAACGGTCCGACAGGAAAGATCGAATTGCGTTTTGATGAAGACAAGACAACCTTCCGTTCCATCGAAAAGAGCGACTTTGGTGATTTCACTCCGGAGGCAGAAGTCGACAGCGGATCTGCCTCTTCTTGACGCATGGCCGACGCTATCGAACGCCTCATATCTCTTTTCGAGCGCTTCCCCGGCATCGGCCCGCGGCAAGCGCAGAGATTTGTGCAATTTCTCCTCCGTAGCTCCCCTGCGATCCGGCGGGAATTAGTTGAGGCGGTGCAATCGCTTAGCTCGGTGCATCAATGTTCACAATGCATGCGATTTCACAGTAGCGAACAAAAGATCTGCAGCACATGTGCCAATCCGCAACGTGATACGCAATATCTTGCAATTGTCGCATCCGATGTCGATTTTACTGCTCTCGAACGCAGTGGCACGTTCCGTGGATTTTATTTTGTACTCGGCGGCACTATCTCGCTCGCTTCGGAGAAAACTAGCGGCTTACGCGTCAAGCAATTACTTGGTTCGATTCCTTCGCGAATAAAATCCGGCCTCAAGGAGATTATCCTTGCATTTCCTGCAAATCCCGAGGGTGACATCACATCTGCACACCTTCGCGAAAAACTGACGGAAATCGCCAAAGAACACCGTCTCTCTATCACCGCTCTCGGTCGAGGCCTTTCAACCGGAAGCGAGCTTGAATACGCTGATCCGGATACGATCAAAAGCGCTTTTCTGAGTCGTAAATAAACGGAAGTGCAGTTCGATTACACTTAGGGCAAGTCAGTAATACGCACTTTGGCGTATGGCTGGCGGTGGCTCGACTTTTTGAAATGACGACTCTTTTGACGATAATGAATGACCGTTATCTTATCTTCTCGTCCTTCTTTCACCAACTCCGCCTTGACTTTCGCTCCATCAATGTAAGGCGCACCGACTTTGGTTTCCTTTCCGTCATCTATGAGAAGTACTTTGTCAAAAATTATTTTGGCTCCAGCATCGGTGACACCGGTAATTTTCTCAACATTCAAAACGCCGTCCTGTGTGACAACGTACTGTTTGCCGCCAGTTTCGATGATAGCTATCTTGGCCATAAGTAAGTTGAGGCAGTTTGCCATAGATGGCCGAAAACTGCAACTGTTTGTTGCCCGAGTTCAATATAGAAGTGCACAGAAGGTACGTTAAAAGTAATGTATCTTCC
>CAYIJV010000032.1:0-7021 GCA_964363895.1 uncultured Candidatus Saccharibacteria bacterium | reverse complement strand
CTTGCGGCATGCCGCCTTTCCAAGGCGGTGCACTAGACCACTATGCGACGCCTCCGTGTGGAGAGATTCTACATTGAAAGGCGGAATTGCGCACGGATATTAACGTTAACTCTGTGCTCGGCGCAAGCGGCGACGTTCTCTGTTTACACGGAATCGCACTCGGCGATCTGCAAGACGCTGACGCTGTTCGATAAACTTAAGGCGCAACCTCTTCTCAAATTCTTCGGCTTTACGTGACGCGAGCCAGCCGAAAGTTGCCATCACAATATTGACCGTCAATACGAATCCAAAGAGGAGTATGAAAAGTGATGTCGATAATCCCTGAAAGAAGAAAAAGGTCGGGAGAAAGCTCATTATACCGACCACAACATCCATGAACCGATTTTGCGGTGTCTCCTCGATCTTCACGATAACCTCCCACATTTCGTACAGAATGAAGGAGAGGAAGCTGATAACGATTGTCGCTATGGTGCCAAACTGAAGGAGTATCATTAAAAAGCCGACAGACATGCCGGAGAGGAGATGTACGACACTCCAGAGATCGAGCCACTTTCCTTCGCGCCAGATGTCGCTCCGTTCAAATCGCCCCTCGCTTGTTAGACGCATACCGCACTATACCTTCATGCCTGTGAGAGCCGCGATGCGCTCCTCTACCGGCGGATGGGTGGAGAAAATCTTACCGATGAATTTTCCGGCTTCGTGCGCGCCAAAGGGATTCGAGATAAAAAGGTGCGCAGTCGCGTGATTCGCGCGTTGCATAGGCGCTTCATAGGAAGAGATTTTCTGAAGCGCCGAGGCAAGACCATCGGGATAGCGCGTAAGAAGCGCGCCGGAGGCATCGGCGAGGAATTCCCGCTTGCGGGACACGGCCATCTGTATGAGTTTTGCCGCGATTGGCGCAATAATTATGGCAACAACGCCCGCGAGCAGGAGAAGTGGATTTTTGTTATCGCGATTTCCTCCCCCGAAAAAACTCATGCGCAAAAAGATATCGGAGATAATTGCGATGAATCCTGCCAAGACGACAGCGACCGTCATCACCAGAATATCGCGATTGCCGATATGAGAAAGCTCATGCGCAAGAACTCCCTCAAGCTCGGCGCGTTCGAGCCGCGCAAGGAGTCCTGTCGTTACTGCGACAACTGCATGTTTCGCATCCCGCCCCGCCGCAAAGGCATTTGGGGCCTGATCATCAATTATGTAGACACGCGGCTTCGGAAGGCCCGCAGTAATAGCGAGATTCTCGACCATGCGATGCAACTCGAGGTACTGCACTGGATCAGCCTCATGCGCCCCTGAAGAAGAAAGGGCGATTTTGTCCGAAAACCAATACGCTGTAATATTCATTACAAGTGAGAACGCGACCGCGGCATAGAGAATAGCGGCGTTGCCATATATTTGCGACACAACCCATCCAAGCGCGATCACTATGACAAGAAACCCCGTCATCAAAAGCCACGTCTTGCGGATATTGCTCCCTTGTTGCGTATATAGTGATGCCATACCGAAAAGAATGCCTTAATACTTCAGAATTTCAACCTGCAAGCACTTAGAAACTCACTTTGACAGGATTCTTCGCCGCTGACTCGCTTGCATCAAGCTGGAAGAATTCGCGAGTTTTGAATCTGAACATATTGCCGATCAAATTCGACGGAAATTGTTCGAGCGCATTTTGTAATTCCTGTACTACTGAATTGTAGAATCGGCGCGCGGCCTGAATTTTATTTTCGGTGTCGGAAAGCTCGCGCTGTAGCTCGATGAAATTCGTGTTTGCCTTGAGATCAGGATACGCCTCGGAAACCGCAAAGAGCGACTTCAGGGCGCCCGCGAGCATATTCTCTGCTTGTGCGTGCTCGCCCACTGTCTGCGCGCCCATCGCTTGCACGCGAGCTTGTGTTACCTTTTCGAGCGTTCCCTGCTCATGCTTCACATAACCCTTCACCGCCTCAATAAGGTTTGGGATGAGATCGTACCGACGCTTAAACTGCACATCAATGTCCGACCACGCCTCTTCGCCCCTATTAGTAAGTTGTACGAAACGGTTGTAGGCCCACACCGCCCACAGGGCGACAAGAGCAACGGCCGCTAAAATAATGTATGAGATGTTCATGCGGTCATTATAGCACAACTACCTCCCGTGTCATCAGGCGACAAGTACTTCGCGCGTGATGCCGCACAACTTAATAGTCTTCCCCGCCCATTCCTCCACCCATACCACCCCCTGCAGGAGCTTTCTTTTCTTCCGGAATATCGGCGATAGCAGCCTCCGTGGTGAGCAAGACCGCAGCGGCAGAAGCCGCATTTTCCACGCAACTTCGCGTCACTTTGACAGGATCCAAGATGCCAGCCTCGTACATATCAACGATTGATGCTTCATTCGATTCCGCCAACGCATTGAAGCCAAACGCCGCACCCTTCTTTACTACTTCTTGAAGCACAACCGCCGCATCTTCCCTGCCAGCATTTTTTGCAATCTGCAGAAGAGGCGCGGAGAGCGCTGTGAGAAGGATTCTGTATCCCACCGTGTACTCATCGTGCGCATTCGCATCGATCTTTTTCGAGAGCTTCTCTCCCACTTTCGCGAGAGCAGAACCGCCACCGGGGATGATTCCTTCTGCAATCGCCGCTTTTGTAGCATTTACCGCATCTTCAATTTTATCTTTGAGATATTTCATTTCCGTCTCTGTCGCTGCGCCAACACGGATCACCGCGACGCCACCCGAGAGCTTGGCAACACGCTCTTCTAATTTTTCTTTATCGAATTTCGAGTCTGTGTTTTCTGCTTGCGTGCGCAATTGCGATACGCGCGACTCAATGTCTGATTTCTTGCCCTTGCCACCGACAATAATTGTCGAGTCTTTGGAGGCGACCACGCGATTCGCGCGACCGAGCATATCCAATTCCGTATTTTCCAATTTGATACCAAGGTCTTCAGAGACTACCTGACCGCCAACCGTAATCGCTATATCAGCGAGCATCTCTTTCTTCCGATCACCGTATCCAGGGGCCTTCACCGCAAGCACGCTAAAAGCTCCACGCAGTTTATTGACCACAAATGTCGCGAGCGCTTCTCCGTCCACATCTTCCGCGATAATAACGAGCTCTTTCTTGCCAGTTTGAGCGATTTTCTCAAGCAATGGCAATATATCTTTGATCGTTGAGATCTTTTTGTCGGTGATAAGGATCGGCGTGTCTTTCGCCTCCGCTTCCATACGCTCGGCATTGGTGATCATGTAAGGCGATACGTAGCCCTTGTCGAATTCCATGCCCTCGACGTAATCCGCTTCAATGCCAAACGATTGCGACTCCTCTACGGTAACGACGCCGTCCTTCCCCACCTTCTCCACGATGTCCGCGATAGTCTTGCCCAATTCTTCAGATTCCGCGGCGATTTGTGCAACTTGCCGAATATCGCTCTTGCCTTTTACTTCGCGCGCCATTTTCTTCAATTCATCAACGGCATCCTTGGCTGCCGCTTCGATCCCTCGACGCACCATCATCGCATTAGCTCCAAGCGCAGTCCGCTTCAGACCCTCATGGATTATCGCCTGCGTAAGCACTACTGCCGTCGTGGTGCCATCGCCCGCTTTATCGTTGGTCTTGGTTGCAACTTCCTTCACTATGGAAGCCCCCATGTTTTCGAATTTGTCTGCGAGCGTGATTTCTTTTGCGATCGAGACACCGTCGTTGGTAATCGTGGGACCTCCCCACGATTTATCGAGTGCCACATTGCGACCCTTGGGACCTAATGTCACTTTCACTGCCGCCGCGACGATATCTACTCCGCGCTTCAGGGCACCACGCACCTCTTCGTCAAAAATAACCTGTTTTGCCATACTTATATATGATGAATGAGTAATTACTTGATGATCGCGAGAATGTCGCTTTCGTGAACGAGAAAATACTCCTCATCCTTATCTCCTGCGGGCACCTCGTTGTCCCAACCGGCGTTGAAATAGACCTTCGCGCCCACCTTAACGGTCATCGGGATCAGATCCCCCTCTTCGCCGTATTTGCCAGAACCAATAGCGATCACAACGCCAATCTTGGATTTCTCCTTCTGCGCGGTGTCGGGAATAATAATTCCCGACGGGGACTTCTTATCGACAACATCCGCACGCTTCACGAGCACGCGATCTCCGAGCGGTTGGATATTAATTTTCGGACTTTTTGATTCTTTGTTCATGTATTTTTATTAACTCCGATAAGAGGGACTCAATATAGTCGAATGAGCCGTTCGAGGCAACTTGACGACACAACTGAAAGGTTACGTAGTTGTTCTTGCTTAATCTTTGGTTTCATGCTAGGATTCCCGCAATGGTTTTTCTGCAGCACATGCTGCCCTACGCACAGATCGGTCTCTCGATTCTTCTTATCGTTACCATTCTTTTGCAACGCACAGGAGCATCTCTAGGCGGAGCCTTCGGGGCAGATAACTTTAGCTCCGGTTTTCACACTCGTCGCGGCTTGGAGCGGACCCTCTTCCATACAACGATTGCACTTGGTATACTGTTTGCACTTTCGGCATTGATTAATCTTATTATCAATTAAGACGCGAGGGGCTCGTTCCGCCAGTCGGCGGACTGCGAGTCTCTGGAACGCGCGTACCGCGCTATGGATTTCGATTCCTATTCCGACAAACTGACAAAACCTCGCGCAATCCCGCTTCTTTCATTTCTTGAAGGCGTGCTTCGGACGTTTTCCTCAGGAGAACGCCTTCTGTTTTATACCTTTACTATTTTCCTGGGTGCCTCTGCCTTTGCGTTGCTTGCTGGGCTGAATGCATCGGTGTCCGTCAATGTGCCTGCGGCGGGCGGTAGCCTTACGGAAGGCGAAGTTGGTTCTGCACGATTCATTAATCCGGTCCTGACGCTTTCACAGCCCGATGAGGATTTGGTCCAACTTGTGTACTCGGGCCTCACACGCATACATCCCGATGGCACCGTCATTGCCGACCTTGCGAGTCGTTATGACACATCTGCCGATGGCACTACCTATACGTTCACACTCCGCAAGGATGCTAAATTTCATGACGGGACACCCGTTACGGCTGCGGATGTGGTATTTACCATCGAAGCAGCACAAAACCCAGAGATTAAAAGCCCCCGTCGCGCAGATTGGGAAGGAGTACAGGTTTCTTCGCCAGATTCTCAAACTGTTATCTTCAAATTACCGCATGCCTATGCGCCATTTATAGAAAATACAACGCTCGGCATTTTGCCAAAACACATCTGGCAAAACGTATCTGCAGAAGAATTCCCTTTTAGTCCCGCAAACACGCATCCCGTAGGAAGCGGGCCGTATCGCATCGTACGCACAGATACAGACGCTACGGGAACCGCGACGCGGTATGAACTCGCACCGTTTTCACAATACGTCCTTGGCAAACCATATTTAAAACGCATTACATTTATATTTTATCCAAACCAGAAAGAGATGATGAGTGCATTTGAAGAACATAAGATTGATGCGATGGCAGGCATAGCGCCGAGCGAACTCAAGACCTTGACGCGACGTGATTTCAGTATCGCACACGTGACCCTCCCTCGTGTTTTCGGCATCTTCTTCAATCAGAGCCGCGCTCCGGTTTTGGCAGATGCCGCGGCGCGCGCAGCGCTTCTTACGGCGGTCGATAAACAAGAGATTGTGACGTCGGTATTGGGTGGATATGGAGTCGCTCTCGAAAGTGCGATCCCGCCGGGCGTAACGGGAACGATTATACCGGCAGCTCCAATTCCTTTCGCCGCACACGCCGCATCTTCGTCTGGTACCGCAACGACATCAAATACTGCCGCGACAGATGTGGTACGAGCAATTCTCTCACGCGGAGGATGGACATTCCTGCCTGCGCAGGCAGGCAGCGAAACATCCGGTGTATGGAAAAGAAAGAAGGTTGAATTATCTTTGACTCTCGCGACCGCTGATGAGCCCGAATTGGTCGCGACCGCGAACGTAGTAGCGGAGTATTGGCGCGCGGCCGGGATCAAAGTCGCGGTGCAGGTGTATCCTCTTTCAGAGTTGAATACAAACGTAATCCGGCCGCGCGCATACGATGCGGTCCTTTTCGGCGAAGTAGTCGGCCGTACCGCGGACTTGTTTGCATTTTGGCATTCATCTCAGCGCAATGACCCGGGACTCAATCTCGCTATGTATGCAAATGCCAAAGTTGACTCATATCTCGCTCGGGCACGCGCAACGACTGACAAAAAACAACGAGAAAAACTCTATGCGCAATTTAATGAGGAAATCGATAAAGATGACCCCGCCATCTTTCTCTACTCGCCGGAATTTATCTACGTTGTGCCTGCATCACTACAAGGAGTACAACTCGGCGCCATGACAACTCCCTCGGAGCGATACCAAAGCGCGTATAAATGGTATATGGACACAGAGCGCGTATGGAGCATATTTACTAACAACATTAATTAACTAACCGCACGCCGTATATGGAACCGAACCCCCGCCGTAACAACAATCCCTCGGAAGGAACTTCGACCGCGCCCCACGCGACAACGCTGAAACCGGCGCCGCATCACACTCGACCGCCAAGCAGAGGGCCGCAACGTCACAGCAGACCTGGAGAGAAAGGGGGGCGGCATTTTGGCCGCTCCAGTCACCCGCCGCGACGCGGAAAAGCACGTGTTGAACACCAGCAATCAACACAGCGCAAGCAGAGTATTGCCCCAATTCCCCCACCTGCGGCAGATACGGTCCGTATTATTCCTCTTGGGGGCGTCGAAGAGATCGGCCGCAACATGACGGCCATCGAATTCGGGAATGATATCTTCATACTTGATTGCGGTTTCGCGTTCAGCGAAGAAGACACGCCGGGAATTGATTACATTTTACCCAACACAGGCTACCTCGAAGAACGCCGCGACAAAATTCGCGGGATTTTGATCTCGCACGGACACCTCGATCACATCGGCGGTATTCCTTTTTTTTTTTATGTTATGGGTAACACGTAGATCTACACGCGCAAACTGACAGGAAAGATGATACAGAAACGACAGGAGGAATT
>CAYIJV010000031.1:0-7177 GCA_964363895.1 uncultured Candidatus Saccharibacteria bacterium | reverse complement strand
TCGAACCATGTGCCATTATACTCCGCGCAACGAAAAAGTCAAACCGCGGGGACCCATCTTGAGTCCACTATCCAATGCTCCTGCGGAGTTTACCTGTTTCGATGATGAGACTTGTAAGCTCTTGCGGCTCGTCTTGCCGCAAAAATAGCTGCGACGACAGGTTACGATGAAGCAACTCATCTTTACTCTTCGGGGTAAAATGCACGCCAAAAAAGTCCTCGGTCAACCGAATGTCCGCATCTAGTAATTTCCAAGAGTGATTGCGCTTTGTGAGCATCGCGAGGTTTTCTCGATTGAGATATCGCCCTGCTTCGACAACATCACGCTTGACGTGGCGATAATATTTTCTCAGCACTACCGCTTCTTCTTTAGAAAGAGACGAAAGGGCACGGCCGAGGCCGATGAATTCCGGCGGGATTCCAAGTGAATAACAGCTGGCAGAAAAGCTTATGGCGCGAGGGAGCGATATGTTACCCGCCTGACGTTTATATGCGAGGAGGCCAGTGTGCTGGCGCCTCTCGCGCCGCTTCGGGCATGCTGCAAACAGTGGTTCGAGATCGGGAAGAATCTCAGCAACCGTCTCTCGATATATTGAAGAAAAACGGGTGATAATTCGCTTAAGTACATCGCTGTCTTGCGGGCCGACATGGTGCACCTGACTTTTCGGGACTGTTTTCTCGAGATACTGAATAGCGCGGCGCACTTCGCTCAACGGATAATCATACCGGAACGCAGATTGTATCGTCACGGTGCGAATACCTCTATACTCATCAACAAATTGAGCGACGCGACGCGGATTCAAACCACCGCGAAATACAAGAGATCCTGCGCCAATCCATGGAAACATCGGCACACCTTTTTCTTTGCCGAACATGTAGATGTCGGAAAGCGCAATTTTGTTCGCAAGGACATTTGGGATAAAACCGGATAGTAATGCCGGATCGGAGCGAGCCAAAAAAGGCCGCATGTATTCGGGTTTTTTGCCGTAATGTTTGACGTGAAGCTTGACGTACGAGTTTAACAATTCTTTTACGTGCATTTGATCGTCTACACCCTCGATGAGCGGTATGAGACTCAGGTATTCAGAATTCTTATTTTTGTGATGATTGAACGTTGACGATTTGAAGCGTGCGAGTTTCTCGAATGACTCGTGGATGTACATAATTTGCTCTGCTGTTTCGGTCATCGGAAGAATGGCCTCAAAGAGCGGTCGTGTTTTGAGATTAAGATCATGCGCTACATCTTCGCTTGTGAGTACCACCATCAGCGCTCGGATTAAGCTATATCCTTTTTCCTTCCATACATTCGGAAGACGAAAGGTTAGACATTTATCTTTACCGAGCTGGTGTTTTTTGAAGTACTCGAAATGAGTCGAGAGCAATTTCTCAATGACGGCCTCGTCGGCATACTTGCCCTCCCAGTCCCACATGAATTCGCTTACGCCTAGATCGCGAAAAGAAGTGACGCACTCTTCCAGTTCTTCTGCAACGCTCACAAACGCATCTCCATTTCGCTTCCAAAACGGTACGCATGCATTATCAGGGTGCTGCGTTGCCATCGTTGCGGGAATTCTTCTTTTCATACGCGCTGTCCCCTTGAGGGCTACCAGTGGACTATATCTCACCCCCCAGTCGCTTCGCAATGTCGCCCGCATGCGTAACAGTGCCCAAGAGAGCGCAGTGGTCTGATACACCAGAGATCATCTCGACATCCGAAACATCGTAATTGGGAGTTGAGAAGATGCCGTCGACCATGAGTTGTAAATTTGGTACACGGTGACGTCCCAGATCAAGACTGGATACGTAGCGCGTCGGGATATTGTCCTTGTACTTTTCTGTCAACATACCGAAAATTTCTCTCCCCCGCGGCGCATTGAAATCTCCCGAAAGAACGAGCTCCCCAAACGGGTCGAGAATGCGTAAGAGCTCCTTCATGTCGCGCCTCTGTCCGTCATTGGCCTGCCCATCGGGAGTCCATCTGAAATGTGTGGTTGCTGTGCGAAAAATCGTACCGTCTTTCTCTATGTCGCACCATAAAAGCGAGAAATTCTTGTTATTCCATGTCTTCGGATCGTCTTGATCCAAATCCGGAATATGCGCAGGATCACCGCTATAGAAGCTTATGTCACTCTTACGCACCGGAAGTTTGGAGAATATGCCAACACCCATGATTTGGGGTGGTACTTCTCTGAAATAACGCGACATGGGGGCGAACACACACGAAGCACCGCCGAGAACTTCTGAAAGTCTTGGTATATCGCTCTCATATAATTCCTGAATACATGCAACTTCGGGCATCTGTTCCGCAAGAAATGGCAGTACGAGAGGCAAGTGGTTCGCCCGATGAATATTGAGCGAGAGAAGTCTTAGAGAAGGCATAATCAGATAAGTCGAACGTTCGCGAGTGCAGTTTTGAGTTCTGGGATATCAACGATGAGAAGGACCGCCATCGCTTCTTCACTAGGAATGTGAATACCGATATTTTTCTGGAGAGTGTAGAGCGTCACATGAGCAGGCTGAATTGGCATCTCGATTTCGAATTCGTGGTTCAGCTTGAAAAAGAGTTCGTTCAGGTTAGACATCTGACAGCGCACGACAATTGCCTTGCGCCCGCGCGCATCGTCCTGCACAAACCGAAAATCATCCGAGAATGACAGAAGTCTGATCGGGCAACTCTCAATAAATACATTAAAAAGCTCAAATAGCTTTTTTTCTCCGATGATATGTTCTATGCGCGCTTTAGTGAAGATGTCCGCACCCTTGCAAATGGTCACATGAAAATCGTCTTTCTTAAGAAGTTTTTCCCCCTGCCACGAGATCGTCTGTGGAAACGCCGCGAACACGGTCGCATCGACAGGTAGGCCGATATACGTCTGCACGTACTGATACGGCTCGCGAATCATTGTATCGTCTTGCGGCCAATCGCCGCTTTGATGAATGCGCTAAAGAGCGGGTGCGGGGCAAGCGGACGGGCTTTGAGTTCGGGATGAAATTGAGTGCCAAGAAAGAAAGGGTGCACGTTCTTCGGCAACTCGGCGATTTCCATCAAGAGGCCGTCGGGTGATTTGCCCGAGAACACGAGTCCGGCTTCCTCAAGCTGTTTGACATATTCTGGATTGATCTCATACCGATGGCGGTGGCGTTCTGATATGTTCTCTTCTCCGTATGCCTCGCGAACAATTGTCCCCTCTTTTAGAACACAAGGATACGCGCCGAGGCGCATAGAACCGCCGTAGTCTTTCATAGCGAGCTTCTTCCTCTGTTCAGGAAGAATATCTATAACAGGATATTTGGTCTTAGGATTGATTTCGGTCGTGTTGGCGTCTTTGAGATCGAGAATAGCCCGCGCATACTCAATGACGAGCATATGCAGGCCATAGCACAGACCGAAATACGGGATTTTTTGTTCGCGCGCGTACCGCGCCGTCATGATCTTACCCTCAATGCCAGTCTCGCCGAATCCACCGGGCACAATGATGCCGTCGTACTCGCCAAGTGATGCGAGAGGTAACGTCCCGTCTTGAATCTCCTTCGCGTTGATCCATACAATTTCAGGCTTCACCCCCTCTGCGTATGCAGAGAATTTGATCGCCTCAATCACGGAAAGATATGCATCGGAGAGGACGAAGTCGCCCGTGTCGAAGTACTTGCCCACAATACCGATCTTTACCTTTCCATTGCCATTGTGCGCGTGATCGGCAAAAGATTTCCATTCCGAAAAATCCGGCGTCTGCTTCGCGTGCTTTCCCAAGAGACTCATGAGAAGCTCTGAGAGCTTGTCACGCTCGAAATTCAACGGCACGTCGTAGATCGAATGCACATCAGGCGCGGAAATAATCCGCTCAGCCTGCACATTGCACCAGATCGCGAGTTTCTCCTTGCGTTTTTTGTCCAAAGTATGTGTCGAGCGCGCGATGATGATATCGGGCTGAACACCGTAGGAATTGAGCATGCGTACGGCGTTTTGCGTCGGTTTCGTTTTCATTTCCCCGATTGTGTTGGGAACCGGCAAGTACGAAACCATCACAAAAAGAACATCCGACGGATGTTCGAGGTGCATGACGCGCGCCGCTTCGATAAAGAGAGCGTTCTGGAAGTCCCCCACCGTGCCGCCGATCTCGATGACAGAAACATCCGAGCCTGCCACTTTCGCCGCGTTCTTCAAGCGATCGATGACCTCATCTCGCACGTGCGGGATGGTCTCAACAAATTTTCCTCCATAGCCTAAATTTCTCTCACGCTCGATGACAGATTTGTAGACCATCCCACTTGTCATATAATTCTCGGGTCCAAGATCGCGTCCGAGGAAGCGTTCGTAATTACCCATGTCCTGATCGGTCTCGAGCCCCGAATCCAAGACGAATACTTCGCCGTGCTCCGTGGGATTCATTGTCCCTGCATCAACGTTCAAATATGGATCAATCTTCATCAGATTGACCGTGAGCCCGCGCGCCGTAAGCAGTTTCCCTATCGAAGCGGTAGCGATCCCCTTCCCGACGCCCGACATGACTCCACCAACAACAAAAATGTATTTATGACCTGCGCACGCACGCTTCATAGTTATAGATTATCACGTATTCAGATATCTGCGGACCGCGAGATAACTGGATAAGGCCCCCAGCGCTATACCGGAGCCCATGATAACGATAAAAAGGGTCGGGAATGCGCTGATAAAGTAGGTAGATACATTGAAAGAGCCGAGAAATCGTTCGGTACCCGGCCCCAACCACAGGGTCAGTGGATACAAAAGAAGGAGTACGATGACGCCGGAGATGACGCCGTACAAAATACCGGCGATCATAAAGGGGCCGCGTACAAACCATCGCGAGGCGCCGACCAAGTTCATAACACCGATCTCATCCCGAGCGGTGTAAATTGCGAGACGGATAGTATTGAACGCGATGAGAACCGAGGCAAGCCCGAGAACGATAGTGATCGCTATACCAACTCTTTTGGACGTTTCGATGATGTTCGTCAGACGATCGATGGCAGTTTTGTTTTGGTAGAAATTCACTTTTTCGATCGCGGCGCCTGCATTCGATCGAGATGCCTGTTGCGCATCGAGATATTTCGCGATTGTTTCATATTGCGATGTCTCTTTCGCACGAATCTCAAGCGATGCACCCAAGGGATTTGTACCGAGCTCTTCAAGAGCCTGCATCGTCAGTTGGTCATTCTCATGACGCGCTTGAAATTGCGCAAGCGCTTCTTCTCGGGAAACGTATCGAGCAAAAGCTACCTGTGGCAGCGCTTCGATCGTCTTTTTCATTTCCGTAATCTGGCCTTCAGTGGCGCCAATCGTAAAGTAGACGGTGACATCCACTTTGTCGGTCAGCTGCTTTAATACCGAATTGAGAGCCGCACCAGAAATCATTAGTCCAGCAATTACAAAAAGTGTGATCGTCATGATGAGGACCCCCGCAAGAGAAACAAATCCATTGCGGATAAATCCCACAAAACCATATCGCGCTACCCGCTTTGCAGTACTCCAATAAGACATAGATCCATTCTACAACGAATATTTCCCCTCTTTATCGTCACGAATGATACGGCCCTGATCCATGGTGATGACGCGCCGATCAATCGAATCAACAATTGATTTATTGTGTGTCGTGAGAAGAACCGTTGTCCCCAGGTCGTTGATTTTCTTCAGAATCCCGACTACATCGTGAGCATTAATAGGGTCGAGATTACCTGTTGGCTCATCTGCGATAAGGACATCGGGTTGATTGACTATCGCGCGCGCAATTGCTACGCGCTGCTGCTCTCCGCCGGAGAGCTGATGCGGAAAACTCCAGATCTTGTCCGCAAGTCCAACAAGATCCAAGACATGCGGGACATCGCCTGCTATATCTTCGTCAGATCTTCCCGCCACTTCAAGTGCAAACGCAATATTTTCATACACATTTTTGGTAGACAGCAGCCGGAAATCCTGAAAGATCGTGCCGATCTTCCGGCGAAGCTTCAAGAGATCGTTAGTGGCAAGCTTCCCTATTTCGTGGGACCCGAAATAGACCGCGCCCTGGGTCGGCAAGACCTCCGCAAAAAGCATTTTGAGAAGTGTCGTCTTCCCAGCGCCCGAGTGCCCGACTATAGAGACAAATTCACCAGGGTCTATACCTAGTGTGATGTCCGCTACTGCAGGCGGAACACCCTCGGTGTAAATTTTTGTGACTTTATCGAAATAAATCATGGCAACGATGTCCATTATACCTTCCCATCGGCACTATCCAAACCTTTCTCTGCATCGACGAACGATTGGATATCGCCACCCAAAACTCTTTCGACGTCGCGTCGCTCGTGATCCGTTCGATGATCCTTCACCAGTTGGTATGGATGCAATACATAGGAGCGAATCTGGCTCCCCCATTCAATCTTTGTGTTTGCGGCAACAGATAGCCCGCGCGATTCGGCATTTTGCTGTTCTTCCCGTAATTTATAGAGCTTGCCGCGGAGCATTTCGAGCGCTTTCTCGCGATTTTGCGCCTGACTGCGCTCGGAAGTCACGTGCACCGAAAAACCCGACGGCTTGTGGGTCATTCGCACTGCCGTGTCGCGTTTGTTGACGTTTTGTCCTCCGGGCCCGCCGGAGCGCGCTACCGTTATCTCAAGATCTGTATCCAAAATGTGCAGATCGCCTTGATCTGGCAATTTCGGCAGCACTTCGACGAGAGAAAAAGAAGTCTGGCGCTTCCCTGCGGAATTAAACGGCGACATTCGTACAAGACGATGTACGCCAGCTTCGCGCTTGAGCGTGCCATAAGCGCTGGCTCCATCTACTTCAAACGAAATACTGCGGTATCCTCCCATTGAGTTCTCATTCGATGAAAGGAGTCCCGTGTTCCAACCCTTTCCGGCAGCATATTTTTTGTACATCTCAAAAAGAATTCGGGAAAAATCCTCCGCGTCATCGCCTCCTGCACCGGAGACAATGGTGATAAGAGCATCGCTCTTGTCGTATCCCCCGCCGCCCGCGCGTTGTGTCTTAAGATCTTGATACTCCTTGAGTGTTGCCTGCGCCTTATCTTTATTCACCCAAAAATCATGCTGCCCCATTTGCGCCTCGATTTCTGCGATCCGTTTTTCTATCAATGCTTTATCCATGAGCCGCCTCGCGGAATCGAACCGCGGACATCGTCTTTACGAAAGACGTGCTCTGCCAACTGAGCTAAGGCGGC
>CAYIJV010000030.1:4227-7341 GCA_964363895.1 uncultured Candidatus Saccharibacteria bacterium | reverse complement strand
CCGCCAATCGCGCCAGGAATAGCGGCAACCTCCGCAGCACTCATCGATATGCCAAGGTCTGCGAGCGCGTGTTCATACGCTTCGAAATGGAGATCTTCTAAATCCACGCTCGTGCCCTCAAGATCAAAAGCAAAACCTTTCATGATCAAAGAATACCTCTGGCGGGAATCCAGCGCAAAACAACACAATCATCGGATCGACTGCGTACGTATGGACAAGTGTGTGATTAAACATGCGGTTAGATCGTTTTTATCGGACAATGCGCCACAATCCAGAAGCCAAAAGTGGCTCTGCTTTTTTAAATTTCATTTCCTTTTCCTCTGTACCATTGGTAATGGTCACACGATCATTTCTACCGTATTCGCTTTTGGAAGATTCTCCGCGTGCGGCGGATATTGCCGCCACAGCTTTGTGGATGACACGCTCTTCTTTCGCTACTTGCACGCCTCCCGCAGTAATATTCGGAAGAATATGTACAACCTGCGCCATGTAAGATTCCTCCATCGTCTGAAAAAGTTTCAGCCCTTCCCTCTTGTACTCAACAAGCGGATCGCGCTGACCATAGGCGCGTAAATTAACGGAGTTACGCAGGTACTCCATCGCCTCCAAATGTTCAACCCAGAGAAAATCGATGATCTGTAGAAGAAATCTCCGTACTGTAGGATAGAAAGATTCACCGAGCCCGATTTTCTTTGCAGAAAAGGCTACGGTAAACCCGTCGTTTGTTTCTGCAATACGCTCCAGCTCTTTATCAATTGCGACAGTGTCTCCGATTAGTAGCGTACGTCGTCTTCCATACACATTTTGTCGCTGAATATTTAAAATGTCGTCGTATGCAAGAACATGCTTACGTGCGTCAAAATTCAATTCTTCGATGCGAGTCTGCGCCTTCTCAAGAGCTTTCGTTATCATAGAATTGTAAATAGGTTCATCTTCTGGAATCTTAAATGTACCCATTACACGCTTGATGATGTCGGAAGCAAAGATCCTCATCAGGGAATCTTCAAGAGAAACAAAGAACTGTGTTTCTCCAGTATCACCCTGACGCCCTGCACGACCCCGCAACTGATTATCGATACGTCGTGCCTCATGGCGCTCAGTACCCAGAACAAAGAGCCCGCCGGCTTTTTTTACTCCCTCATACGCTTCATTGCTCCCCGGATTCCCGCCAAGCTTGATGTCAACGCCTCGTCCCGCCATGTTGGTCGCGATTACTACTCCCCCCTGCTTACCCGCCTGTGCGATAATCTCGCCTTCACGTTCATGATTCTTCGCATTCAAGATTTCGTGTGGAATTCCTTCCTGCTTGAAATGAGCCGAGAGAAGTTCGTTTTTCTCAACAGACACCGTACCGATTAACACCGGTTGCCCTTTCTCGTGTAATTCCCTCACGTGCCGCGCAATGGCTTTCATTTTTCCTGACTCTGTCTGAAAGATGAGGTCTTCGTGATCCTTCCGCGCAGCCTGTTTATTAGTCGGCACCACAACGGTATTCAGACCATAGACCTTATAAAATTCCTCTGAAGACGTCGCGGCGGTACCTGTCATACCGGACAATTTTCCGTAGAGGCGAAAATAATTTTGAAAGGTAATCGACGCGAAAGTGCGTGACTCTTGCTGAATTTCTACTCCTTCTTTTGCCTCGATAGCCTGATGCAAGCCCTCGCTCCATCGTCTGCCTGGTTGCAAGCGACCGGTAAATTCATCGACAATAACGATCTGTCCATCCTTTACTACGTACGCCTTGTCGCGTTCAAAAAGAGCTCTCGCGCGAACGGCGGTTTCCAGATGATGCACAAACTTGATGCCCGCATCGGTGTAGATATTTTCTACCCCAAGCGCCTTTTCTGCTTTCTCGATACCACTGTCTGTAAGAATAATCTGTTTGTGTTTATGCTCGACAGCGTAGTCTTCTTCCGGAGTGAGCGACGACGCAATTTTGGTAAAGCGCCCATAGAGCGACTCGGCATCTGAAACTGGCGCTGAGATGATGAGCGGCGTACGCGCCTCATCAATGAGAATTGAATCTATCTCGTCGACAATCGCAAAATTGTATCCGCCGTTTTTTGGCAAACGTTGTCGGAGCATTGCGACGTCGTATTCAAGATTATCCCGCAAATAATCGAAGCCAAATTCATTGTTGGTTCCATAGGTAATGTCGGCTGCATAGGCTTCTTTTCGGGAACAGGGACGCAGGAAGTCATACATGATCTTGAAACCGCCGACCCGATCGCGCAACACATCATCGCTCGCATGGGTGGGATCATACAGAAAGGAGGACTCATGATTAATGACACCGACCGTCATCCCGAGCGCCCAATAGATCTGCCCCATCCAGACCGCATCGCGACGTGAAAGATAATCATTGACAGTAACAATATGCACACCCATGCCTCGCAACCCATTCAAATATGCTGGGAGTGTCGCGACCAAGGTCTTTCCCTCTCCCGTGCGCATTTCAGCGATATCGCCTCTATGTAAAATCATCCCGCCCAGTATCTGTACATCAAAGTGCCTCTGGCCGAGCGTCCGCTGGCTCGCTTCACGGACTACTGCAAATGCCTCTGGCGCAAGATCATCAAGCACAGTTCTTTCTGCCTCTCCGCGGACAAGACCCTCGGCCGTGCCACGGGCGAGGCCCTCTTCAAAGCGTTTCTTAAATTCATCGGTTTTTGCTTTTAGTGCCTCATCGGAAAGCGTCCGTATCTCCTCTTCAAGGGCGTTGGTAGCTTCCACGATAGGTTCCGCCGCACGTAGGGCGCTGAGATTTTCATCACCCAAAAGAAGTTTCCAGAATGTCATTGAGGCATGTTAATACAAAAACAATCCCTCCGCGAGGAGGGATTGTTTTGAAAAACCCTCCCGTACTGAGTACGTTCGGGCGGGCGACTAGCGTCGCTTCTTTGCTTTCTTTGCTTTCTTTTTCTTCGCCATATAAATTTACTGTGAGTTATCTAATCGACCCGCACTCACGCGATTGCACGCGAAGATGCGTTTTCTCTTTCATTATTGCATTCAAGTGCGCAGATAACGCATGTGACGGACATGAATGTGGATAACTTTATTCTGCGACAAAAAATAAAAATACATTTTGTCGCATTCTCTAAACCAAAT
>CAYIJV010000030.1:2708-4127 GCA_964363895.1 uncultured Candidatus Saccharibacteria bacterium | reverse complement strand
GTAAGACACAATGCGGAGGACGGGTGCGAGCTCCAAAGTGAAAGTCTTATGTGAGTGCCGCCGCCCTCCGCGCTGTACCCTACATCTTTTAGGTTAACACAATTCGAGGCAAGCAAAAACAGGCCAGATGCGAGGCGCGGAGAAGGCGGCATGTGAGGCGTATTGCATATACGACGAGCGGTGACGCCGAGGCTCCGCAACGAAGTAGATGGTCTGTTTTTGCGTGCCGAAAACCCAATACCTCCCGTGAGGGAGGTATTTAGGCGACTTTCAATCAAAACCACACTGCACACGAATGTGTGGCACTCACGGAATCATTGTATCAATGCGGCCAAGACGCGCAAGTGTTATTTCAGATTAACGCTACCGTCCCGAATCTGCTGAATAAAACTCGCTGCTTGCTGCGCCACACCAGGAGAAATTGTGGAGGCCGCTTCAAGCGTCGAGATCGCTTTTGCTGTATTGCCTAGTGCATAGTATGCGGCAGCAAGCGTGAAATATCCTTGTGCATCGTCCGGCTGCGCTAAAACACGCGCTTCCCATACCGCGACAATCTTGCCGTACTGTTTGCCCGTAAGATATGCAGACGCAATACGAGGATCAGCTGCCTCTCCTGTTGCAATTATGGGCGCAAGTATTTTATCACTCTGGATATTTTCTCCAGCTCGGATCAGTACCGTCGCATAAAAGATCCGCGCTTGCACATTTGCGGGTTCTAGGTTGTATGCCATTTCGAGTGCCTGTAGGACAGCTTGTGAATCTCCACGTGCCTCGGCGTTCAACGCAATCTCAAAGAGAATCGACTGTTTTCGAGGTGAGAGTTTGTGTGCAAGTGATAGGGCGTCCGCACCCGTGAGATAATTGCCAAAAGAATTATGAATGATGCCTAAGAAGAGGGGCGCCCGAGCATCAAGCGGAGACGCTTCGTGTTGTTTCTGCATTTCCGAAACAGCAGCATCGTAGTACGCTTGTTTCTGTTTGACATCAACTTCCGAAGCGCTTGCAATGCGAGATGCCATCTGCGCCAATTGTTCACGCGCCTCCTGTATGCCAAACGCGCCAATGCCGATAGAATTCTTAATAAGTTCAAGATTCTTCGATATCCCTCCCGCCTGTGGAATAAGTGACTGGAGAAGAACCCTGTTTTGCGTGAGCGCAGGAGCATTGATCCACGAATACGCGCCCCACACAAGAAGCACTGCTACCACGGCGAGAAATGGCGCCGTTTTCTTCGGAAGCGAACGTTCCCAAAACGACGGATCACCAGAAGAAGAACTGCTCCGCCACGCAATATATCCGAGAACAGAAACAAAGAGAATATAACTGGTGATATTATCGAACACGAAAAAATTGTGGAAGAAGTACCCTGCAAGTAGTCCAGTAAAAATACTCGCCTCAACGATCGAGAACCCTTTCCTC
>CAYIJV010000030.1:0-2608 GCA_964363895.1 uncultured Candidatus Saccharibacteria bacterium | reverse complement strand
CAAATATTGAGAGATAACTGAAGAGCCCGAGGAAGCCACCGGCAATGAGCCAATCAAAAATAATATTGTGTACACGATCAAACCACGGTTCCTGCGCATACATGCGGGGGTCATAATATTTATCGAACACGAGCGCGTAATTCTCCTGCCCCCATCCTAAAATCGGTCTCTCCTTCACTCCTTTCCACGCGATTGACCAATTGATGAAACGCGCCTTAACACCGTTCTCCGAAGACGATATTGTCGCAAGACGATTCAGAAAACCGATGCGTTCTACCCACGCGGCATCGCGCACTGCCCAAAAACTGCCAGCGGCGATAACGATAAAAATAATGTAACCGATAGCAACACGCCATGCGAGTGGGGATGTACGAGTTTCACCCTCGCCCCGCCGAGGCGGGGCCGAGGCTGGACGCATAAACACCGCAATAAGAACAGCAGTAATAAGAGAGCCTCCCAAAAGTCCGAGTATAGTACCGCGCGTACCAGTAAAGGAGAGAATGAGAGTGTCGAGCACGATCACGAACCCAAAGAGAAGAGAGATGGGCAAACGGCGGCCTGGACCTCGCTCCTCCCATACTCGTGACCACAACCATACGGCGATAAAAATATGGAAGAGCATGTAGACCGCAAGATAGATCGGATTACCGAAGGTAGCGTCAATCCGGGCTCCGAGCCCGGCGGCGCTATTGTTGCCGATGGCCGAAATACCCGCAATCTGCAGAAATCCATAAATGGAAACACCTGCCGAAAGTGTGAGAGAGGTATAAAAAAGTCGCCGCCACAGTGCTTCGGTTGTCATGACAGACGCTACGACAAAAAGATATACGAGGAGATGCGCGATGGTCACCCAACCATCCATGCGCTCGTAGTTACTCCAAAAACTCTTGAACGGATATGCGCCAAGGGCATCCGCAAGCCCGATCACAAGCACGAATACGGTAAAAGCTGTCAGAATCCAAGACCTGCGCGGTCTGTATTGGGGATAGAGGAGCGCCAATGTCAGCCATGCGCCCGCCATGATCTCGACAATAATCCGAAACGTGAAATTCTTTCCTGTTATGTAGGGAAAGAAGAGCGACTCGGATACGATGAACGGAATGAGTGTAAGCGAAAATATTCCGCCAAAAACGAGCCAGCGCAATGTCTTCTCGAGTATCATGCGCGACATTCTATCATAATTTTGGTGTCCACTAGCGCGATCGTCCTACCCGCCCGTGATCATCCTCAAGCCGTACGATATCTTCTTCATCGAAAACTCCATATGCGACTTCGACAACGACACCGCCGCGTTTCGAAGACAGTCTGTGGATCTGACGCTTCGAAACGCGGAACACTTCTCCCTTCTTCAGCGGGATCGTGCAGACGGTTTTGCCCTCATGGATCCTAGCAGTCGCATCTCCCTCCACAAGAAGCCACCACTCTTCGCGATTATGATGATACTGGAGGCTCAATCGTTTACTCGGCTTGATGTAGATCGTTTTGAGATTCCAACCACCTCCCTGATCCCATCCATAATATTCTCCCCAGGGGCGGACGGTCTTCGATGCTGGGCGGCGCGCGGCATTGATCATCCAAGAAGACGACTGCACTTTGCCGCCCTGTCCCACATTGAAGACCATTTTGATTCCGAGCTTTTTGCACAATGCGACTTCCGGAACGTTCTTAGACACCCGATCGCCGCCGTTGGCGAAGATTGCTGGTCGCACCTTTGCGAGCGTGCGGGAAACGCTTTTGTCGGTATCGCCTTTTTTGTGATCCGTAAAGACGATTTTGTCGACGAACGGAAGGTGCTGGATGATCTCGGCGCGCTCTTTCTGTGGCATGAATGTGAAGCCTTTTTTCATGCGGAGCCAATGGTCGTTGTTCATAATGACGACGAGCTTGTCACCCAATTTTCTCGCCTCTTTAAAAAGCCGTACATGGCCGATGTGAAGCGGGTCAAAGCCGCCAGAAACCGCCACCCATCTTGCCTCTCTCTTCTTTTTCTTCATGCAAACGTAGCGTGTCTAAAAAAAGCCTGAAACATTTGATATTCGTACATATTCTGGTAGTCTAGTACCCACACAAACGAAAAGCAAATTTTGTTTGGAGGGGATATTTTCTAATCTTTTTGATCAATGAATTTCATATGGATCCTAAAATAGAGAACCGTTTCAAAGATAACGAGACACAAACGTCTCTCGATGCATCGGCTTCGACGATGGCCGCAATAGCAAAACAGTGTGCCAAAGCGGCCGCAGAAGCCGCCACAGTAATGACCGACTCCCTGAAGTCCGGCGGCATCGTGTATTTCTGCGGCAACGGCGGAAGCGCTGCTGATGCACAGCATCTCGCAGCCGAGCTCGCGGGACGTTTCAATATCGAACGACCCGCGCTCGCTGGCATCGCACTCACGACGAACACCTCGTCCCTGACTGCCATCGGGAATGACTACGGATATGAATTCGTATTCTCACGCCAGCTCGAAGGATTGGGAAAGAAGGGTGATGTGCTCGTCGCTATAACCACCAGTGGCAACTCAAAAAACATTTTGGAAGCAGTCAAGGCGGCGCGAAAACTTGGCATGACCGTCATCGGCATGACGGGGGAGAAAGGAAAAGCGTTC
>CAYIJV010000029.1:2452-7656 GCA_964363895.1 uncultured Candidatus Saccharibacteria bacterium | reverse complement strand
TTGTATTCTGAAAGTTTTGTCTTCTTGCCATATCCAGTCGAGGAAAGTACGAGCAGCTCCGCATCTCTCACTCCTTTGGGCACGGTGCCCGCGCCAACGATGGTATCTCCACTTCTCAATTTCATCCCGCGTACTCCTGCCGCCTGCCGTCCCATCTCACGCACATCTTTTACAGCAAAGCGAATCGCTTGCCCTTTCGAAGTTGCGAGAACCGCATCATCGCCTGTATACACAAATTGCGCAGAGATAAGCGCATCGCCTTTATCAAGACCGATAGCGATAAGCCCGCTCCGACGCACTTCGTGGAATTGCGATGCTGCCACGCGCTTCACGGTAGCATTGCGCGTTACCATGAGAAGCGAGAGGCCTTCCACTGCCTTTTTCTCTTTTGGCATTGCGAGTATAGAGGTTATTTGTTCGCCCTGCTCAAGCGAAATAAAGTTCATGATTGATTTACCCTTTGTGGCTCTCTTCCCTTCCGGCAAGTCGTACATTTTCAATTGGTATACTTTGCCGCGATCGGAGAAGAAAAGAAGATCGCTGTGCGCGCTTGCGGTCAAAAATTGAGTCACGAAATCAGCTTCCTTTGTATCGAGATCCACGACACCCACTCCACCGCGCTTTTGTCGGCGATACTCGATCGGATTCGTGCGCTTGATATAGCCACCGGAGGTGAGCACGAGAACGGAGTCTTCATCGGCAATAAGATCCTCCGCCGAAAGTATCGTTGCTCCACGTTTTACTATTTTAGTACGACGCTCATCACCATATTTCTCGATCACCTCGCGAATTTCCTTCTTAATAAGGTCCATCAACTTCTTTTCGCTTTTCAAAAGAGTCGTGAGCTCTTCTATAAATGCCTGTACTTCCTTCAGCTCATCTTCAATCTTTTTGCGCTCAAGTCCGGCAAGTTTCTGGAGCCGCATGTCGAGAATCGCATTCGCCTGAAGCACTGAAAACTTGAACTTGCCTATCAGATTGCCACGCGCCTCATCCACATCTCTGCTTTTTTTAATGAGCGCGATGATCTCATCGATATGATCGAGGGCTTTCTTGAGACCAAGTAAAATATGCTCACGCTCCTGCGCTTTCCGTAAATCAAATTTCGTACGCTTCGTGACGACATCTTTCCTGTGGGCGATAAAGTATTCCAAGAGCGCCTTGAGAGAGAGCGTCTGCGGCACACCGTCGACCAAGGCGACTACGTTGTAGTGGAACGTCTCTTCAATTTGCGTGTGCTTGTATAAATAATTGAGCACCGTTTGCGCATTCGCGTTGTTTTTGAGCTCGATCACGACACGAATGTCTTTGGTAGATTCATCACGGATATCACGAATCCCCTCCAATTTTTTCTCATGCACTAGATCCGCAATCTTTGTCAAAAGATCTGATTTGTTGACGCGAAACGGAATAGAGGTGATGACAATATGATAATCGCCTTTCTTCCCTTCCACAATTTCTGCATCGCCGCGCACGACAACGCCACCCCGGCCAGTCGAGTAAGCATGCACAATATCTTTTTGGTTGAACGCGATGCAACCGGTCGGAAAATCCGGGCCTTGCACAAATTGCAAAAGGTCGTCGGTCGTCGCATCAGGGTGTTCGATAAGATGTATAGACGCTTCACATACTTCTTTCAGATTGTGCGGCGGTATGTTAGTCGCCATGCCGACCGCAATACCCAACGTACCGTTCAACAAAAGATTCGGGATCGCCGCAGGAAGGACAGAGGGCTCTGTCTTCGTATTATCGTAATTCGGTGCAAACGCGACTGTTTCTTTCTCAATATCCCGCATCATCTCGCCTGCAAGGCGCGACATTTTCGCTTCGGTGTATCGGTATGCTGCGGCATCATCGCCATCAATCGAACCGAAGTTGCCCTGACCAACGATCAAGGGATAACGCATGCTGAAATCCTGGGCCATCTTCACCATCGCATCATAAACAGAGGCATCGCCATGCGGATGATATTTTCCTAAGACATCTCCGACAACGGTCGCTGACTTGCGCGTTCTTGCAGATACTGTAAGACCAGCTTCTTGCATCGCAAAGAGAATACGACGATGCACCGGCTTCAGACCATCACGCACATCGGGAAGCGCGCGAGCAGTAATAACTGACATCGCATAGTCAAGATATGACTCGCGCATTTCGGTCGTGATGGAGCGCGAGACGACGTTCGCGTGTGGAGCCGTGGTGCCCGAATTTGGTGTTGCATCATCCTTTCCGCGTACCATAAAGTGCGTCTAATTGTAGCAGAAAAAGACTCCAATTACTAGTTATTAATGGCTCAAGAATCTCCCGATTTGGAGGGTTAATTATGCGAATTGCCGGCCTTTCAGGTAGTCGAGTTCTACGGACCGAATGGATCTATTCCTATTCCCTGTGTTTGTTGCACATCGCTCTGCACTTCAGAGGGCACTTGCCGTGCAGCTGCCTCATCACGAATCTGACGAAGCTCGTCCGTATTTGAATACGCATCCTGCAGTTGTTGTTGCGCTTCCTTCACGCCTGAGAAATTAAATTCATCCTGCACACCTCCGCTCAAATTCACTTCCTGTACTCCCTTCTGAATGTTGTGGAAGAATAAAATCCCCCACGCAACAAGGAGTACTGCGACGACCGATATCGCGATCCCGCTCGCAACGGCAACCTTATCCTCTTTAGGACCTTGCTTCAGATTGTTGATGGCTTTTTGTACTACCATAGTGAATTATGCTGACAATACGACGACATCATTCTCCTTCCCCGCAACATCGCGCGGCTTGATGGTAAGCTTATCGACTGGCATAACGCCTTCCGCACCCGCTTCTTTCAAGAACTGTTTAAGTGACTTTTCCTCATATAAAATAGGTATCACTATTTTCGCTTCCAATTTCACAGCAAGCTTTTGAGCTTCGGCTGCATTCAATGTGCCAGTTCCCCCGATGGGGACAATGAGTACATCCGGTGAATCCATCTCGAGCACGTCTCCAGGTAAATCAAGGTCACCCAACGAACCGAGATACAAAATCGACATGCCGTCTAAGGAGACAGAATATACTGTGTTGATACGACCTTCTCCTCCGTACGTCGAACCCGCGCCAAAACCGGTGGCTGTAACATCTTTCACTTCGTATTCGCCCGGTCCTGATATAACGAATGGTTTCTTGTCTCCGCGTCCTGCTTCTTCGCTACCATTCATGTCCGGATGGTTGAGAGAAATAAATGCGACATCGGCACCAAAATTCGTAGGCTTAAAATTCTTTGAACTTTTGGAGACTGGACCGAAAACAAGTGTAGTATCCCCCGCACTCGCGCGTATGCATGCCCCATCGTGAAAAGTGAGAATCATACGGGCATAGTAGCACTTTTTATGTCTATTTTGAATTTTGACTTTTAACATCTCGTGACCTATACTGCCTAAACAATTTATTGGTGAACGTACGGTTTATACTTCCCTGCCGATAGAAACGGTAGCGCGAACAGGGAAGCACCGAAGCGTCCATAAAAAAATGAACTCAGAGAATGAGGTGCGAAAGGTAGCGGGGGAAGAGAGCGAAATGGAATCAGTAGTCGAGAAATGGGGGCCAATGGCCGAGTTGCTTCAAAAATCCGGTACTCCGCCGATCATAGACGACGTTGTGGAAGGCCCCGTGGTCGCCGTCGGCCGCGCTCGCGTATTCATCGATTTGGCACCTTACGGTACCGGCATCATCTACGGCCGCGAATATCTTTCTGCGCGCGAAGCGTTGAAAAATGTAAACATCGGGGATATCGTGACCGCGAAGGTCATCGGGATGGACAACGCCGAGGGATATATCGAACTTTCCTTACGCGAGGCACGTCAAGCTGTCATCTGGAATGAAGCAGAGCAAGCAGTGCTCAAGAAAACCGTGTTTGAATTGCCTGTCACAGATGCGAACAAAGGCGGTCTCATCATCAATTGGAATGGCCTCGCGGGATTCCTCCCAGCTTCTCAGCTCGCATCAGTGCACTACCCGCGTGTACCTGATGGCGACAAGGAGAAGATCTTTGTCGAGCTAAAAAAGATGGTCGGACAGAAATTTGAAGTCATGATAATTACCGCAAGCCCGAAAGAGCAAAAATTGATTTTCTCTGAGCGTGGCGCTGGGGTCACGGAGCGTGCATCTCTTGTGGAGAAATATCATATCGGCGATGCCCTGGACGGTATCGTCACCGGTGCAACAGAATTCGGAATTTTCGTGAAGCTCGAAGAGGGGCTCGAGGGTCTTGTGCATATTTCAGAAATGGACTGGGCGCTTGTAGAAAATCCGAAGACACGCTACAAGGTCGGTGACTATGTGAAAGTAAAAGTTATCGAAGTCAAAGACGACAAAATCTCACTCTCCATTAAAGCTCTTCTGGAAGACCCATGGGTAGCTGCGGGCACTAAGTACAAAAAAGATCAGCAGGTGGATGCCGTCGTAATCAAGTACAACAAACACGGCGCACTCGCATCAATAGAAGAGGGTGTTGCCGGACTTGTACACGTCTCCGAATTTACGGGTGAAGAGGACTTGCGGGCAAAACTCGAGCTCGGCAAAGTGTATCCCTTCACCATCACATTCTTTGAACCAAAAGATCGCAGGATGACACTAAAGCCGGTAAACTAGTTAATTAAACTGATTCATCGCGCGCTCGGGACCATCGGAAACGATCGTCTCGAGTGCTTGCGCGGCTTTTTTGAAGATTGGTTTCAAATCTGTGAGTTCAGCAGGTTTAAATTTCGTCAGAATGAAATCGACAACATCCTTTTCACCGGATGGCTTTCGTAATTTTCCTCCCGTCCTTGGCGAAACGCCAATGCGCACACGTGTGAATTTCTTTGTCTTGACCGCCCGCATAATGGATTCAACTCCCATGTGTCCGCCGCTTCCTCTATTGAATGAGAGTTTCAGAGTCCCGAGCGGTAGGTCTAAATCGTCGTACAGCACGACCATGCGTTCTGCTGCCTTCTGACTTTTTACGAATTTTGAGATGGCAGAACCTGATTTGTTCATAAAAGTGTCTGGCGCGACCAATACGACCGCTGTACGGTCCATCATACCGCTTGCAATATGTGCTTTTACCTTTTCATCTTCCTTCCATTCACCAAATTTCATCTTCTTGGCAAAGAACTCAAGCGCCATGCGACCACTATTGTGCCGCGTAGCGGCATATTTCTCTCCGGGATTACCTAAGCCGACAATTATCCATGCCAT
>CAYIJV010000029.1:0-2352 GCA_964363895.1 uncultured Candidatus Saccharibacteria bacterium | reverse complement strand
CTTGGTGTCAATGCCGCGCAAGCGGTAGAATGTCGCACATGAACCCCGTTGGAAATGATTCTGATGGGACTTCCCAAACAAAAAGAGACGGAGAATTCATGAATGACCTCGGAAGCCAAGAAAAAGTCCTTTCTAACAAGGGGAGTGATCCTGCGAAAGGTTCACAACCACTGCCTACCGGCAGGCAGGGCTCACTGTTCGGCTACACAGTGGTCGCGCTCGGTCTCGCGCTCTTTATTCGCTTCTTTATTGCCGCTCCATACGTCGTTTCGGGCCAATCTATGGAACCAAACTTCTCGGATTGGCAATATTTGATCGTCGACCGCGTGTCGTATGACTTTCAGAAGCCACATCGCGGAGATATTATCATTTTTGACCTTCCACAAAATACAAGCCGCGCCTTGATCAAGAGAGTAATAGGCCTTCCGGGCGAAATCGTTGTACTGAATGGAGCCAAAATCAACATTATAAATGCTCAGTACCCGGAAGGCTTCACACTCGAAGAGCCGTATCTCGATCCGGCAAATCTCGGCGGAGCAAGCGAGATGCGTATCACGCTTGATCAAGATCAATTCTTTGTCCTTGGTGACAATCGTCGAGCTTCCGCCGATTCACGATTGTGGGGAGTGTTGCCGCGCGAGGACATCGTCGGACGAGTATTGTTTCGTCTGTACCCATTTGACGAAATCGGAGTGCTTCCTGGCCAATCCGCATATTAAACGTGTTCTGAACTTACTTCGTTTGCCAATAAAATCCAACGTATGATTCGACTGAAAGATACGCAACATTCCAATACTGCAACGTTTCTTGCCTCCGCGATCCGGATCGCCGAGTATTACGGATTCTCCCCGCTCGAGGGAATGCCACGCGCCACATTGCCAACTGATGGAATTGCTCGACGTCCAGTGATGCCGCTTTCAAAAATCGAATCTGAAATATCGTTCGCGAGACGGGAAGAACGTTCTCTACTTTCCTCTGCGCGCAAATGTCTCACATCGGCTAAAAAAGACGGAGCCGTACTCGCATGGCGAATCCTCGGAAGCGCATCCGGAATTCCTGCGATTTCATTTGAGCTCCATATCGTCGGCCCCTCAAGCGCAATCGCGGAAGCACTACTCGTTATTGTTGCGAATGCGATCACCGAAGAGTCCGGCATCAAAGAACGCGTGCTTTCGGTCAACAACATCGGCTCTTCTGATTCATCGAATCGTTTTGTGCGCGATATTGGACTCTACTTACGCAAACACATCGAATCAATTTCCCCCACGTTGCGCCCGCGTGCAGTGACTGACCCACTAGGGACTCTGGTACAGCTCATAGAACGCGGCCACCCCGCGGCTCCACGCGCGCCGCAAGCAATGGAGTACTTGACGGAAGAAGAAAGACGCAGATTTTGGGAATTTCTTGAGTATCTTGAGATGTTCGGTTTACCGTATGAATTGAACGCTCACATTCTCGGAAGCCGTGACTGCTGGTCACACTCCTTGTTTGAGATTTCTACATCAGATCCCGAAAGTGGTGCTCGCATACCAGTAGCATTCGGCGGACGCTACGACGCTTTGGCAAGCCGTTTTGCACAATCACCCGCATCTGCCGTAATGATATCGATTACCTGCGAAGTGCGCGGGAAAACGCGCCCTAAACGCGAGGTGCGTCCATCACAAGGAACTACACAACCTGCAATTTATTTTGCTCATTTGGGCGAAGAAGCACGAAGACGCACGATCTCTGTCTTGGAGAATTTACGACACGCGGCCATCCCTGTACACCAAGGCCTTTGGTACGAACGTATCACCGAGCAGATGACCGCAGCACGAGAACTAAGCGTGCCCTATATTCTCATCATGGGACACAAAGAAGCGATGGAAGGGACCATTCTCGTCCGCGAAGTCGCAACCAATTCACAAGATGCCATTCCCCTGCCCGAACTCCCAAATTATCTCAAACGCCGACGCATCGGCACATGGAAAAGCGAAGCGCACGCGTGAGACAAAATCTAAATACGAAACGTTGAAATTATTTTGTAGAAGACCCCCCGACGACAGCTGTCGCCGGGGGGTCGTGTCGCGAATCAGGCACTTGCCCGCGCGAACTGCTCGGGTGTGAGGATTCCGGACTTGAATAGGTGCGGAATGGCGAGCATCGTCGCCACTATGGCACTCGGCTCCTCGATTTTGCCGGAGAAAACGAGTCCCAACCATTCCGCAAGAGGAATTGCCCGCGGCTCAATCTGTTCCTTCGTGTCCCAGAGCGCCTCCCCCACCTTCTTGCAGTCGAGTGCAAGGAAGGGGAAAAAGCGAGTCCAGGAGTTCCGAGTGGACATCCACTGCGGATGCAGTGGAATGACCAATC
>CAYIJV010000028.1:0-7700 GCA_964363895.1 uncultured Candidatus Saccharibacteria bacterium | reverse complement strand
GGCAAACAATACAACTATATACGATTTGAGGCCACGGCGGGACTCGAACCCGCGCATAAGAGTTTTGCAGACTCCCGTGTTACCCCTTCACCACGTGGCCAAACAACCTAACTTCTACAAATCTATGACCACGCATAAGACAAAGGAGACAGTTGAGCAGACTCGTACCCCTTCACCACGTGGCCGTCGGCTCAATATATCACGGTCTCTATTTGCGCGTTAACTCATAAATGCGCTGGCGATTCTTTTCTCCGAGGTCGATCTCAAAATCGACTATGGGGATCGGATGCAAGAGCGCGTGTTTTTTAATGAATTCGCGAAAGTCGCTGCGGCCGCGCTTTGCAAATGTAAGTGCCGCATTTTCGCTCGTTTGAGGTAAGACGGAAAGATAGACCGTCACTGTCTTGAAGTTCGGAGAAACTGCCGCACGTGTCACTGTAACGAGCGCTTTGACGTTTGATTCACGTGCAAAAAAGTCTCCTGCGAGATGAGCAAGCGCTTCTTCTACCTGCGTTTGTCTGCGAGAGCCCATAGGGAATTATTTCATTGAAGTTGTAAAGCCCTCAAGCACATCGCCTTGCGTGATCTCAAAAAGTGCAGCGATTTGGGCTCCGAATTCGCGGTCGATTTCTATACGGTCCACATCCTCTTTATTTGCCTGGATATTTTTTATCTTTCCTATACCGATTTCTGTATTACGGCGCATTACTCGTACCGCACTGCCGCGGGTAAGATGGCCTTCCATAACCTTGCAGCCGACCACCTTCTCATCCTTACGGCTGGAAAATTGTTTGAGGACGCGCGCGCGGCCAGTAATTTCTTCCACGAGCCTCTTAGGGGCTCCCTCGCGGAGAAATTCTTCGAGGCGCTCGGTGAGCTTGTAAATAATGGCAAACGTCTCGATCGTGATGCCGTGCTGATGTGCGAGCGTTCTTGCGATGGTGTCGACGCCGACATTGAATCCAATTACAGCGGCAGGTATATCGCTCGCAATTGCCGCCTTTACGTCATTTTCCGATATAGTGCCGATCCCGGATTGCACGATCCCCACGCGCGCATGTTCGTTTCCTAATTTCGCTGTCTCTTGCACTATCGCTTCAAGCGACCCTGTCGCGTCTGCCCGAATGATGACCGGCATTATAAACGGCCCTACCTCGCCTTCGACGAGAGGAGGTACTGTTACTTGTCTGTCACCGGACAAAAATGCCTCGGGGCGCGCACGTTCAGCTTCTTTTTTTGACGCATATGCATGAAACTCTTCGCCTACATCAGGTAATACGTCGAACCCAATAAGCCGAACGGGCGTGGAGAAGCTTGCTTCAGTAATAGACTTTCCCGCATGATTTTCCATAATGCGCACTGGAGCAAGCGCGCGCCCTGCCAAGACCGACATGCCGGAGCGAAGTGTCCCATCGGTAATGATAAGAGTCGCGGCAAGTCCGCGTTTCTGGTCTCTATGCGCTTCGATGACATAGCCTTTGGCGGGAGCGGCAGAGTTTCCGGTGAATACTTCGATTTCAGCAACAAGTAAAACAAGATCCAAAAGTTCTTCAACGCCGGCCCCTGTCTTTGCAGAAATTGCAGCCCACGGCACATCACCGCCGAATTTCTCTAGAAATACATTATGCTCCAAAAGTGATGCCTGTGTCTTCTCAAGATTTGCGGTCGGCTTGTCTATTTTGTTAATGGCGACAATAAACGGGATCCCTGCATCTCGAATGCTTTTAAGAGCCTCAAGTGTTTGCGCTTTTACTCCATCATCAGCAGCGACCACCAAGATCGCAATGTCCGCGGCAGTCGCACCGCGTGCGCGAATTGCACTGAATGCGGCATGCCCAGGCGTATCGATAAAGGTTATGCGCTTTTTAACGCCGTTTTTTCCTGCATGCGCAGACAGGTCACGCGCTACTTCGTACGCCGCTACATGTTGCGTAATGCCTCCCGCTTCTTTTGCGACGGTGTCGGATTTTCGGATGCAGTCCAAAAGAGTCGACTTACCGTGATCAACGTGCCCCAAAACTGCCACAATAGGAGGACGCTCGATCGATGTTTCGCTCGGTTTTGACATAATAGGTGGTGTGGCGCATAGCCGGAGAAAGTTCGAGGCAGTATACTCTTTTTATGTTTGGATTCAAGCGACGCATATATCTCGATTATGCGAGCGCAACGCCCATTGTTCCCGCGGCCCTTAAAGCGTATTTTCATGCCGCCCAGACTTTTGCAAATCCAGGTGCTATCCATGCGGAAGGAGTTATGGCACAGAGAATGCTGACAGATTCGCGTGAGAGGATAGCAGCGCATCTCGGATGCAAGGCGAGGGAACTCATCTTTACTTCGGGACTTACGGAAGCAAATATGATCGCAATTGTGGGGACGGCTCGTGCGCTCGAACTCCGCAATCGTTCCCTTCAAAATACGCACTGGATCGTAAGCTCTATCGAACATTCATCAGTCTTGCAAAGTTTTGTAGAAATTGAACGCATGGGTGGCACCGTCTCGCATGTTGATCCCGAATCAAATGGCATCGTTACAGTGGAAAGGATAGTAAATACGCTTCGGCCGAACACAGTGTTTGCCTCAGTTGGTTGGGGAAATAACGAAATAGGCACTATCCAACCGATTTCGAAGATCGCACGCACGTTACGTTCTTATGGGAAGGTCAACAATTCTCAAATACTATTTCACTGTGACGCAGGACAGGCTCCTCTGTACCGTGCTTCGCACGTGCATACCCTCGGTGTCGATATGTTCGCACTCGGATCGGGCAAGCTTTACGGACCGCGAGGGATCGGATGTCTTTATCTCAGCAATCGATCAAACGTCGCACCCATTTCATTTGGAGGAGGGCAGGAGCGCGGTTTGCGGCCGGGGACGGAAGACCATGCGCTTGCGGTCGGATTTGCTGAGGCGTTTGATATTATTACCCGGGAGCGTGAATTGGAGGCAAATCGACTTCTGAAATTGCGAAACACATTTATGCGCGAGATTCTCGCGCGCATCCGCAATGTAGTGATCAATGGTGATCTTGCGCATGCTATGCCGCATATACTCAATATTTCTATTCCCGGAGAGCGTAGTGGAGAATATCTTGTGCTTGCGCTAGACCACGCCGGAGTGGCACTTTCCACCAAAAGTGCGTGTCGGGAAGGTGAGGCGCGTTCGCATGTGGTGGAAACTCTTGGAGGTGATCCCTGGCGAGCACAGAACACGCTTCGATTCTCACTCGGGCGCGACACCACCGAACGTGATCTAAGACGCGTCATTACGATTCTTGAAGGATTATTTCAGACTTGATTTTTATGTGGTTGTGATACGATGCGTGCATGGACATGGAGAAACTCTCAAAATCCCAGATCATACTTCTCACCCTTCTCGTCTCTTTCGTGACGTCGATCGCGACAGGTATTGTCACTGTATCCCTCATGGAACAGGCGCCTCCGGCAGTTGCCCAGACCGTCAATCGCATCATTGAACGTACCGTAGAGAAAGTAGTTCCAGCCGGTCAGGCGGCCGCGAGCGTTGTGACACAAGAAAAGACAATTATAGTAAATGAGTCACAACTTATTTCGAAGGCAGTAGCGCGAGCGGAGGCCTCGATTGTGCGGCTGTATTCCAACAATGCAGAGGATCCGACTTTTCTTGGTATTGGCGTTGTGGTGGATTCTTCCGGTACGATTGTGGGTGATGCCGTAGCCTTTGGCGAAGCAGTAAACGCGGTTGTTGAGCTTGTGGATCAGACGCATGTACGTGCTGTTGTGTCTTCAACCAACGCTACTTCCGGACTCATGTTTTTCTCTACAGCAACGACGACCACAGACGGCAAGCCCGTTACGTGGACTCCTATCAATGTTGACGGCGGACATCCTATGTTGGGAGAAACAGTCGTCATGATCGCAGGAAAGACTATTGCACGCATTGCCATCGGTATTATTACCACGCTCGCTTCTTCCGATTCGGCTCCACGAATTATCGAGACTGATATAGCACCCGATTCGATTCTTTATGGATCTCCTCTTATCGACACTGACGGAAGTCTTCTCGGGATAAGCACTGGCGTCTCTCGCGTCACCTCCGACTCAAGCTTTATTTCTGCGTCTACTCTCGTGAAGCCGGAGAAAAATAAAGCCGAATGAGAAATTGATCGCTCGTATTTTCTGTTCGTATACAGTATACTGAAAGTTGTATCAATATATTGTATGGCCCCATTCAATAATTACACAACCAAGGCGAAAGAGGCGATACATCGCTCGCATCAGCTTGCGGTGGAACGCGGGCACAATCAAGTTTCTACGCTACATCTCCTCGCGGCTCTTCTCATGCAAGAAGAAACGATGGTCGTGCCTATGCTCGAACAGGTGGAAATAGATATCACACACTTGAGTGATTCCGTCCTTGAATTAATAGAAGGAAGCAGTGGGAATACCGCTGTTTCTCCATCTTTCCAACTCTATCTAACGCCAGAGTTGGTCCGTGTATTTGAAGCAGCGCCCCGCATTGCGGCATCTTTCAACGACCAATTTGTCTCACCGGAGCATCTCTTACTCGGTGTCGCAGAACATCCCGGTCCTGCTTCCGACATACTTTCCCGTTTTCGTATAGATCGCACCGCGCTCGCTCGAGTTCTTACTGATATAAAGGAAGGAAAGATCCGCGATACTGAAATAACCGCGAAGCCGCGCGCTCTCGCTCGATTTGCGCGCTCTCTTACCGATCGTGCGCGCGAGAACAAACTCGATCCAGTCATTGGACGCGATACCGAGATTATACGAGTAATCCAAATCCTCTCACGGCGTACCAAAAACAACCCGATCCTTATCGGTGAAGCCGGCGTAGGAAAGACGGCGGTTGCTGAAGGTTTGGCGCAGCGCATTGCCAATGGAGATGTGCCAGAGTCATTGCGCGGCAAAGAATTGGTCCAACTTGATCTCGGGCTTTTGATCGCCGGTACAAAGTATCGTGGCGAATTCGAGGAACGCTTGAAGGCCGTTATGAAAGAAGTTGAACGTTCCGAGGGGAAGATTATTCTTTTCATCGATGAGATCCATACACTTGTCGGAGCCGGTGCCGCCGAAGGTTCGATGGATGCTTCTAATATGTTGAAGCCAGCTCTTGCGCGCGGTGAAATCCGCGTCATTGGTGCAACGACCATAAAGGAATATCAAAAGCACATCGAGCACGATGCGTCTCTCACGCGCCGCTTTCAGCCTGTGTATGTGAATGAACCTTCCATCGAAGATGCAATTGCAATTTTGCGGGGTCTCAAGGAACGCTACGAGCTCTTCCATGGCGTGCATATTACCGACAATGCAATGGTCTCCGCGGTACAGCTTTCTACGCGATATATCACAGAGCGATTTTTACCCGATAAAGCTATTGATCTTATCGACGAAGCTTCTTCGGCTCTGCGGCTTTCTCTTGAGAACAAGCCTCCCATTCTCGAAGAGGCACATCGCAAAGTTACTCGACTTGAGATTGAGCGCGAAGCCCTCAAGAAAGAGTCAGAGGCGGAAGAGGGCAAGGCCCGCACGAGAGTCAAATCCATCGAAAAAGAAATCGCTGATTTGCGCGACGGGACACGCGAACTCGAAATGAAATGGAAAAACGAAAAAGACACGCTTGCGGAGATCAAGCGCGCGAAGGGCGAATTGGAACAGGCGCGTATAGAAGCCGACACGGCCGAAGCCGTTGCTAATTTTACAAAAACTGCCGAATTGCGGTATGGCAGGATTCCGCTTCTGGAGCGTGAGATCGAGACAGCGCACAAGCGTCTCAAGAAATTACAGCAGACACGTCGTGTATTGAAGGAAGAAATCACCGAAGAAGATATTGCCGCAGTCGTCTCGCGCTGGACCGGCGTGCCAGTTTCCCGCATGCTCGAAGAAGAGGCGGAGAAACTTTCGCGCGTTGAGGCGGAACTCAAAAAGCGCATTGTTGGTCAAGATGAGGCGGTACAAAGAGTTTCCGATGCTATCAAGAGAAGTCGTGCAGGAATTGCCGATCCAAATCGTCCGGTCGGCTCATTCCTTTTTCTTGGTCCTACGGGAGTAGGAAAGACCGAGCTTACTCGTGCATTGGCGGAGTTTCTCTTCAATAGCAGTGACAAAGCTCTTATTCGAGTCGATATGTCGGAATACATGGAAAAGCACTCTGTCTCCAAAATGATCGGCTCGCCTCCCGGCTATATTGGTCACGACGAAGGTGGCGGTCTTACCGAATTGGTACGTCACCGCCCCTATTCGGTCATACTTTTCGATGAGATAGAAAAGGCGCACCCAGAAGTGTTTAATATTCTCTTACAGGTACTCGACAACGGGCGCCTTACCGATGCGAAGGGACGCGTCGTGAATTTCAAGAATTGTGTCATCATCATGACCTCAAACATAGGCTCGGAGCACATTGATAAGATGTCCGGCTTGGGCTTCGGCAGCGGTCTCTCGAAAACAGAGGGCGAGCGTTATGAGCAGGTGAAGGAAAAAGTGATGGGCTCGCTCAAAGAGTTTTTCCGTCCGGAATTCCTCAATCGTCTCGATGAGATCATTCTCTTCAATATTCTCGGAACGGAGGCAATCAAAGAAATTGTCCGGATGCAAATTGAGATCGTATCGAAGCGTCTGGAAGACAAGCACATAACGTTGACGCTTACGGATGCCGCGCTCGCGCATTTGACAAAGGAAGGTTACAACCCGCAATACGGTGCCCGACCTCTGAAGCGTCTCATTCAGACCAAAATACTTACATCAATTGCCAACATGATGGTCGCCCGTGGCGTGCTAGAAGGCGGTTCAATCGCGGTTGATTTCAAAGCCGATGCCGGTATTGATGGTAAGGGCGAGTTTACCTTTGACGTCCGTAAAGGTCCCGAACGCAACCGCCGCGTTCGCTCTCGCGCAAAAAGCTCGGTTAGTGTATAAAGCAATCAAGGAAGTATTTTTTGTGCGCCGGGCAGGATTCGGTCACGCATCGTTTTCTGCTGAAAACGTGCGCGACCCCGCCTCACGCCGCCGCGCTCCGGCTTTCGAATCCATGCTCCCGACATTCAAAAACGCCCGCAAGGGGCGTTCTTGAATATCGGTTGCGCCGGGCAGGATTCGAACCTGCGGAGACCGAAGTCGCGTGGTTTACAGCCACGTGCATTTGACCACTCTGCCACCGACGCGCAGTGCACAGTATGCCGTATTTTTGAGCGTGCTACAATATTTCCCATGACCCAGAGGCAAGTGATGAGGTTTGCTGTGCTGTTTCTTATCGTTCTTATTATCGCTCCTTCGCTCGTGTTTGCAGCTCCCACTGGTGTTCTTTCGGGGCAGATCGTGCCGCAAGAGTGCAATGAGAAAGGCGGTTGCAAATCCGTTTGTGATCTCGCGACCCTTGCCCAAAATGTCCTCAATACCGGCATTTACATTGCTGTTTTTCTTTCCGCAGTTCTTTTCGCATGGGCAGGGTGGTTGTATTTGACTGGTGCCGCAGGCAGTGACCTGTCGCGTGCCAAAACGATATTTTTTGATGTAATTGTTGGACTTGTCATTATTCTTATAGGCTGGCTTGTAGTAGACACGCTCATAAAAACGCTGACGGGCGGTCAATTTGGAACGTGGAATAAAGTGTGCTAGTTCTTGTTCCACCGCCAATACGCATTTGTGTGATCATAGTTGCACAATATGGCTACTTCCCGTATAGTTTCGCGCATGTCTCAAGATCAA
>CAYIJV010000027.1:0-7705 GCA_964363895.1 uncultured Candidatus Saccharibacteria bacterium | reverse complement strand
TCGCCTAAGAGTCCAAATCGACGGCGAAGTTCGGCACCTCGATGTCGGCTCATCTTATCCCGGGGCTGGAGAAGGTCCCAAAGGTATGGCTGTTCGCCATTTAAAAAGGTACGTGAGCTGGGTTCAAACCGTTCAGGATCTCAATACAAAGGACCGTCCTTTGTATGGGGGGTTGAGCGGTTTGAACCCCGAGGCACTCAATCATGTGAGCAACATGTGCGAGTAATAAACGACAACATCACGGCGGCTCTCTGTGGAAACACAAAGAGACCATGCTGACTAAAATCGGAGAATGTTGTACACAAATGCATCTAACCTGGTGCGTGTACAGCGAACACCGAGGGAATCTTCATTCGAAAGAAGGGAGACCCGTAGAGACTACACGTCAGCCGTCTGAACTCGAAAGAGAAGACGAAGATATAGTCCAAATACAACAGATGTATTGCGTGAGACAGGTTGGTCTTAATCTGCTGCAGGCGTTGATTCTTGAAGAGATTCGTTTCTAGTACGAGAGGACCGAAATGAACTGACCTCTGGTCTGGGGGCTGTCACACCAGTGGCACCGCCCCGTAGCTATGTCGGGAACGGATAACCGCTGAAAGCATCTAAGCGGGAAACCAACTCTAAGATGAGGAATCGTTTGAGGCTCGTGGAAGATGACCACGTTGATAGGCGTTAGGTGGAAGCGCAGTAATGCGTGTAGCCGAGACGTACTAATACGCCGACAGAACTCTCGAAAGGAATTATGAGAGTCGCGTTACAAACTTTCTTTTACTTTTGCATGTGTCGTTCTTCGTTTTGACGAACAGAAAGTTTGAGCTTTCTGTGTTGGTGCTTTCTGGATGTGAGTTACACCTCATATTTCTAGTTAGCCGCGAACACGGATATCGTTTGAGCTTTCTGTGTTGGTGCTTTGTCGGAGGGGTCACACCCGTTCTCATTCCGAACACGGCAGTTAAGCCTTCCAGAGCCGATGGTACTCGCAAAGGGGAGAGTAGGCCGGCGCCAACACAGAGTGCTCAATTGGAAGAAGCGGCGCACACCTTTCAGAGTGCGCCGCTTCGCTGTAGAATTGCAACATGTCATGGGCTTCACGTCGTAGAACTTCGTATGTGATAGGTGTCAGTCTTTTCTTTCTCATTATAATCGGCGGACCTCTCTTATATTGGTATTTCAGTGTCCCCCCCACTTGTAGTGACGGAATTAAGAATCAGGGAGAGACTACGGTAGATCAAGGTGGACCATGTCTTGTCCTGGATGAACGAACGCTCCAGCCGCACTCTACCCTCTGGAGTCGCTCATTTCGTGTGCGCGACGGTTCTTATAATGCCGTTGCCTATGTGTACAATCCCAATAAAGAAGCGGGTGTACGGAGAGCATATTATCGTTTCGGTCTCTATGACTCACAAAATGTTCTTGTCGCGGAACGAAGAGGGACGACCTTTATCCTGCCGGGAGCGATAACGCCGGTTTTGGAATCGAGAATCGATACAGGTAATCGTACCGTGTCGCGTACCTATTTTGAGTTTACCGACACCTTCATTTGGGAGAGGATGATAAATACATCACTTTCGATTGCGGTTAACAATAAGGAGCTTTCAAATACCGCTATAATGCCTCGTCTATCTGCGAGCGTAGAAAATCATTCTGTTGCGGATGTGATCAACCCATCATTTGTAGCGGTGATATTCGATCCGGCAGGGAATGCATTTGCGGCATCTGCGACGACGCTCGAGCGTCTCTCGGCAGGTGCAACTTCAGAGATAGTCTTCAGTTGGCCCGACCCGTTTCCTGTGCAGGTAGGGCGTATTGATATAAGTCCTCTCGTAGCTCCTTCGCTTGTGTTGGTATTGAGTCAATAGGGTATGCCTGCCTTTAAGCGTGTTGCGGTGGAGAGGATCCGCACATTCGTTCATATCGATTGGTTTCTTTTCTCTGCGGCGCTTGCGATTTCCATCGCAGGGCTGGTGACGATGCGCTCCTTCTCAGTAGAGAATTTCTTTTTTGAACGGCAGAGTATATGGATATGCATTGCAGTTGCGGTCTTTCTGCTCGCGAGTATTCCAGAGTATGGATTTTTGCGTCGCACGCCGGTCATCACAGGGTTTTTTATTCTCACCGCCACTCTTCTCGGTCTCATCTACGTACTTGGTCCGATCGTTATGGGTGCGCAGAATCGTTTTAATCTAGGGATTTTTGCGGTACAACCGTCTGATCCCGCCAAGCTTTTGCTGGTCATGCTTCTTGCGAAATATTTTGCAAGAAGACACATCGAAATTGCTCATATAAGACACATTCTCGTATCAGGAGCCTATGCTTTCACGCTTCTGATCCTTGTATTTTTCCAGCCTGATCTTGGGTCTTCGATTATTATTGCCAGCATTTGGCTTGGAATGGTCTTGGTGGCCGGTATCTCATGGAAACATCTCCTTACGCTTTTCATTGGAGCGATTATTGTGATGACGGGACTATGGAATTACGGACTTCATCCCTATCAAAAACAGCGTGTACTCACGTTTCTTCATCCACTGACCGATATTCGCGGTGCTGGGTACAACGCTTATCAGGCGACCGTCGCGGTGGGCTCAGGTGAATTGTTGGGGAAAGGCATCGGCTATGGCACGCAGTCGAAACTTCAATTTTTACCAGAGTATCAGACTGATTTTATCTTTGCTGCATTTTCGGAAGAGTGGGGATTCATTGGTGTCGTGCTTCTGTTCGGTCTTTTTGCGGTTCTGATTATTCGAATATTGATAATTGCAGAGCGTGGAGCCGATAATTTCGATGTGCTCTTCGGTATCGGTATTGCAGTCTATTTCACGGCCCAATTTATCGTGCATGTTGGCATGAACATAGGCCTTCTGCCCATTACGGGGACCACGCTCCCTTTCATGAGCTACGGCGGCTCGCACTTGGTTACGGAGTACCTTGCGCTCGGTATCCTCATGGGTCTCAGCAGACACGCGCGGCCCTCCGTACAGGCACGTGACGAGACGGAGATCGTTGGAACCGTCTAGTCGTTTGTCCTTTTGTGCAGGTACAGTTCAATTGTCTTCTGGATCATGCCAGAGAGAAGAAACTGATTGTGGGCTGGGAATAGTTCATGTTCTGATTTCTCACGCATCACATCAATTAAGGCATCTGCTATTTTCTCGCCATTTGCCGGCGGCACGGCGCGGATATTTTGATATGCCTCGGTGATTTCCGGATTGACAACGGTCGTTGTCACGATCGGTAATCCCGCTATCGCAGCCTCAAGAAGTACATACGGCATCCCTTCCTTTATGGAAGGTAGCAGAAAGACATCGGAAGCTTTCAAGTATTGTGCGGCATCGCGGATAAATCCAGTGAAGAAAACCCGATTCTCAACGCCACATTTTCTCGCGAAGCTCTTAAGGTGAGCTCGTTCCTCGCCATCACCTATGACAATATAGAGAGCATTCACGCCGCGATTTTTCAACGAGGCAATGGCTTCAATTCCATACCGAATACCTTTGTTGGGAGTAAGTTCTGCGATGGTAAAGATTTTGGGCACGTCCGCATTGTTTTTCAGCGCGAGGACGATATCTCCCAAAAATTGCGTTGCCTCGCTTCGAGAGAAAAAATGAGGCGGTTCTATTCCGATTGGAACATAAGAAATCTTTCTTCCGGTTTTCCACATTTGTTTTCCTTGCGCTTCATCCGATTTCGAGACGACAATCACGGTGTGACTCATTATCGCAGTGAACCAGCTTATGTAATAAATGATAGCTCGTGCAAGCGAATTTCTTTTTTCATTGAATGGCCAGCCATGGACTGTAAAGATAATGTGAGGAACCCCGCTTAGACGGGCTACGAGTGCTCCAAGCGCTGCAGCTTTTGAACTATTGAGATGAATCACATCGGGCTGTAAGCGCCGTATATAGATCAACATCTGAAAGAAACTTGAGATGTCGGAAATAAGAGCAACATCGCGCCCAAGCGAAGCTATATGATGCGTCTCGACCCCCTTCTCGTTGAGTATCTGGGATAGTCGACCGGATTCTCCGAAAGCTACGATCGGTTCAAAATCAGAGTGTGGCAGATTAGTCGCAAGATCATAGACGTACCGTTGCGCCCCTCCCCATGTTGCTTTTGTGATAACAAAGAGTATTTTGCGTTTTTTCATATCGATTCCGGGGCTTGTTTTAAGGCCAATTCAATGTAATGATACCCGATATGTCCCTAGTTCCCAAGTGGGAATACGTCGTACTCCTCATCGGTGATGTCGCTGTGCTTGTAACTTCTTTGTGGGTAACCCTCGCGTTGCGCTACCTCTCTGTCCCATCTGGGGAGCTCTTCCAGCTTCATCTCGTGCCGTTCGCTGTTCTATTTATTGTATGGGTAATTATTTTCTTTCTTGCGGGGCTATACGGTCGTCATACACGTCTTTTCCGAAGTCGGTTGGCGGCGACAATTCTGTATACGCAGATCATCAACATGGTGATTGCTGCGCTCTTTTTCTTTTTTATTCCTGCATTTGGGCTCGCACCAAAGACGATACTGGTTCTCTATCTTGTCGTTTCGTTTCTTCTCGTATTTCTTTGGCGTGTTGTGCTATATCCGCATTTGCGAAGTCGGCACAGACTCAATGGAGTTCTTATTGCGTCCGGCGCGGATGCGCATGCACTCGTGCAGGAAGTGGCTGGAGATACGCGCTACCCATTCGTATTCAAATATGTCATAGACACGGCACGTTCTCCATCTCATGAAGTGATTCAACAAGCGTGCCGTGTCGCCGCGGAGGACGATGTGGCGTTTTTGGTCGTTGATTTCTCGGATAAGGCGGTTTCTACGGCACTTCCCATTATTTATGATGCCACATTTCAAAGAAGTAATTTCGCACTTCTTGATGCCGCCGCGCTCTATCAAGAAGTCTTTGAACGTGAGCCACTTTCCCTTATCAACTATGAATGGGTACTTGCAAATGTAAGCGCCTCCCGAGTCTACGATGTAGTAAAACGCACTATAGATATAGCGTGCGCCATAATTGTGGGTACTATCTCGCTTGTCCTTTATCCTCTTATTATTCTGGCAATCAAACTTGACGACGGTGGCGATATTTTCATCGTGCAAAAGCGTGTCGGAAGACTCCAAAAACCGATCCACATTTTCAAATTCCGAAGCATGAACGGTAACGACGACGGCGATTATGGCAGCCATGGAAAAACAAAGCTCAAGATCACTCGTGTCGGAAAATGGATTCGATTGATGCGTTTCGACGAGTTTCCACAATTGTGGAATGTGTTACGCGGCGATCTTTCTTTTGTGGGGCCGCGTCCCGAATTACCAGCACTTGCCGCTCAATACAGCGCGCGTATTCCTTATTACAATGCGCGATATCTTATCGCGCCTGGCTTGACGGGCTGGGCACAAGTGCGACATGACCGCGATCCTCATCACGGCACAGATGTTGCGGAAACGAAGATGAAACTTTCATACGATCTTTACTACCTTGCGCGCCGCTCGCTTTTACTCGATTTGTTTATTATGCTTCAGACAGTGCGGATATTCGTAACCGCACGAGGTTCATAAAAATACTATGGGAAAGAAAAAAGTAATTGTAACCGGCGGCGCGGGATTTATTGGAAGCAACCTTTCGCAGGCGTTTGTGAATGCCGGTTGTGAGACACACCTCATTGATATTGATCCATCTTTTCGCCGGACTACTTTACCGAAAGAAGCAATACTTCATGAAGTCGACATCCGCTCTACGGATGTTATTACACTAATCATGGAAGGCGCGGACGTTGTATTTCATACCGCTGCCATTCCGCGCGTGCCGTACTCTATTGAACATCCTGTCGAGACGACGGATCAAAACGTTACTGGTACGGTGTCCGTTCTCACCGCAGCGGCACGTGCAAAAGTGCGCCGCGTCGTATATTCCGCTTCCGGTTCGGCATACGGAGCGCAAGACACGCTGCCACTTACCGAAACGATGCCTGCGAATCCCGTCAATCCATACGGACTTCAGAAATATGTCGGAGAGCTGTTTGCCAAAATGTGGGCGGATATTTACGGAATTCAGACCGTAAGTTTGCGCTATTTCAATGTCTACGGATCGGGTATGGATCCGAACGGCGCATACGCACTCGCGATTGGGAAGTTTCTCTTGGCGCGAAAGAATAATGAGCCGATAACGATTTTCGGTGACGGCACAATTACGAGAGATTTCACGCATGTCGATGATGTGGTGCGTGCAAACATACTTGCAATGGACAGTCCGAAAGTGGGAAAGGGAGAAGTCATTAATATCGGAACTGGACGCAATGTCTCCATAAAATCACTCGCAGACATGTTCGGGGGCGAGATCGTATACGGTCCTGCTCGTATAGAGGCGCACGATTCGCTTGCCGACAATAGGAGAGCTAAGAAATTGCTCGGATGGGAACCTACGATAAAATTGGAAGACGGTATCGAGGCGCTTAAAAAAGAAATGAGAATCTAACCCATCGCTTCGCTCGGGATGTAAGACTTTATAATTCGCTTCGCTCATAATAATCTCTAACACATGATTGTAGACGGTAAAGCTATCGCGGAAGACATGTACGAGGCGCTTAGAAAGCGCCGCGCTCTTTTTGCACGTCCCATAAAACTCGGGATTGTTGTGGCGGGGGCAAATACCGTTATCGAATCCTTTGTACGTATCAAGACTAGGGCCGCCGCACGGCTCAATGTGGATATAGTGCGCGTCGATTTGAAAGAGAATGCAACCACAACGACTGCAATCGAGGCAGTAAACAATCTGGCTTCTGAAGTAGATGCAGTTATTGTACAGCTTCCATTGCCCAAAATGCTCGATACCAACGAAATACTTGCCGCGATTCCTAAGGAAAAAGATGTTGATGCCCTCAATCCAACCATTTCGGATAATACGCATCTGGTCTTTGCCCCTGTTGCGCTTGCCGTTGTGGAGATACTCAAACGCTCACACGTTACAATTAAAGGCGCGCGTACGGTTGTTGTTGGTGCCGGTCGTCTCGTCGGCGCTCCGAGTGCATCTCTTCTCAAGCGCTTTGGTGCCCACGTTTCGATGTTCACCCTACAACAAGGTTCGATTAACGACCTCAAAGACGCTGATATCGTTATCCTCGGTGCGGGGAATCCGGGGTTCATCAGGGCCGAAAGCCTCAAAGATGGCGTGGCGCTGATAGACGCCGGTGCTTCCGAATCAAAAGGCAAAGTCGTAGGAGATGCAGATCCCGCATGTGCCAAAGTTGCGAGCGTCTTTACCCCCGTTCCCGGCGGAGTTGGCCCAATAGCGATCGCCATGATTTTCAGGAATTTGTTTGATTTGCTGGAAAAGGTACACAATTAGCCTATATTGCGCCGCCTCGTTCCACGCGTATACTGCTCGCCATGTGGCAAAAACGCGTTGTCGCTCTTATCGTCTTGGTCTGTGGTTTTGGCGTGGGCTGGTATGTCTATAGTTCGGAGATAGGCGCGACACGCCCTTTTAAACTTGGGCTCGATCTTTCAGGGGGCACGCAACTTGTCTATCGAGCCAATATTGAAGCAATCAAATCGAGTGACGTTGCCGAATCGATGTCGGCACTGCGTGAGACGATAGAGCGGCGAGTAAATCTTTTCGGTGTATCGGAACCCATAGTACAAACAGAGCGCGCGGGCACTTTCGCGGGAAGTCCTGAGGAGCGATTGATCGTTGAGCTTCCGGGAGTGACAG
>CAYIJV010000026.1:7796-8861 GCA_964363895.1 uncultured Candidatus Saccharibacteria bacterium | reverse complement strand
GCTCCGGCCAACTCGGTAAGGCAGACGTCGTTTCTCGCTCCTCTCCCGTGCAGGTAGGGGCTCTCACCACGTGGACTTCGGTTACGGGAGGGCGTTACAAAAACCTTGCCCTTAAATCTGACGGCACACTCTGGTCGTGGGGATATGCCGCCCACGGCCAACTCGGCCTCGGAGACACTACTCCACGCTCCTATCCCGTGCAGGTGGGTACCCTTACCACATGGACTTCAATCGTGGATGGGTGCTTCCACTCCCTCGCCATCAAATCAGATGGCACTCTTTGGGCGTGGGGGTCTAGTTCCAACGGTCAACTTGGTCTCGGAGACGTTGTCAGCCGCAACTCTCCTGTTCAGGTGGGAACTCTTACCACGTGGATGGCGATTACAGAAGGAAGGGATAACTCCCTCGCCATTCAATCAGATGGCACTCTCTGGGCGTGGGGGGCTGGTAGCTACGGCAAACTCGGCCTCGGAAACGTCCTCTACCGCTCCTCTCCCGTCCAGGTGGGGGCTCTCACTACATGGACGGCGATTGCGAGTGGGTATCAGCACACCATCGCCCTTCAATCAAACGGGACTCTCTGGGCGTGGGGGAAAGGTGCCAATGGCCGGCTCGGCCTCGGAGACACCGCCGACCGCTCCTCTCCCGTGCAGGTTGGAACGCTTACGACGTGGACCTCCGTTGCAGGGACATTAAATCATAGTTTCGCCCTCAAATCGGACGGCACACTCTGGGCTTTGGGGGGGTACAATGGTGATGGAAACTTAGGCCTCGGAGATGCCATCGCCCGTTCTTCTCCAGTACAGGTAGGGACTCTCACCACGTGGACAGCAATTGCGAGGGGGAGTAATACTCACACCATCGCCCTTCAATCAAACGGGACTCTTTGGGCGTGGGGAGCTAACGGCTCCGGCCGACTCGGTAAGGCAGACGTCGTTTCTCGCTCCTCCCCCGTGCAGGTTGGAACGCTTACGACGTGGACCTCCGTTGGGGGTGGGTGGAACCACACTCTCGCCCTTAATTAATCCGTTTTTCAATATTCTCGGATATCCACTTTTGTTGTAC
>CAYIJV010000026.1:4473-7696 GCA_964363895.1 uncultured Candidatus Saccharibacteria bacterium | reverse complement strand
CTCGCCCTTAATTAATCCGTTTTTCAATATTCTCGGATATCCACTTTTGTTGTACACAGACCCTTTGTCGGGTTATAAGGACGCGGAATGATACGATGCAATGATGACAAGAGTGGCAATAAACGGATTTGGGAGGATTGGCAGGAGTTTCTTTCGGGCGGCGTATGGCAGGGATGATTTTGAGATTGTTGCTATTAATGATCTCGTACCGGCGGACAACCTCGCGTATCTCTTGAAATACGATACGGTCTACGGCAATGCGAAATTTACAGTTACCGCGGCAGAGAAATCGCTCGTTGTCGAAAACAAAAGCATCCCCGTCTTTTCGGAGAAGGATCCGCTGAAGCTTCCATGGCGTGACATGGGTATCGATATTGTAGTCGAATCAACCGGGTTTTTTACCGATGCGGCAAAGGCTCGAACGCATATAGATGCCGGCGCAAAGAGGGTCGTTATCACTGCTCCCGGAAAAGGCGAAGGGCTGGAGACGATTCTTATGGGCGCAAATGAAGAAAAGTTTGGCACATGCGATATATCTTCAAATGCCTCATGCACGACGAATGCCGCAAGTCCTCTTATCGGCGTTCTCGATGAGGCGATAGGGATCGAACGTGCGCTTCTCAATACGACACATGCATATACGGCAACGCAGGCAATTGTGGATTGCGCGGCACCCGATGATTTCCGGCGCGGCCGAGCGGGCGCGCAAAATCTAGTGCCGTCTTCGACAGGCGCCGCAAAAGCAACGACCCTCGCGTATCCGCAACTTAAGGGTAAATTCGACGGTATCGCGGTGCGCGTCCCGGTGGCTTCCGGTTCTATTGTTGACATTACGTTTGTGCCGAAGAGAGCGACGACTGTCGAAGAGGTCAATGATGCACTTCGCAAGGCCGCCGCGAGTGATCGGTGGAAACGAGTGTTTGCGGTCTCCGATGAGCCTCTCGTATCGTCGGACATACTTGGATTGCCGTACGGTGCTATTGCGGACTTGCAGATGACGCGCGTTGTTGATGGCACCCTCGTCAAGGTCTTGGCGTGGTATGACAACGAAATGGGGTATGCGCATACATTGATCGAACACGTTGCTGCTGTCGCAAAGCATGTCTAAAAACTCCATCTACTTCGTTGCGGAGCCTCTGCGTTCTCGTCGTCGTATGTCCACATACGCCTTCTCACCCGCTTCTCCGCGCCTCGTATTTGGAATTTTTAACCACGCTTTATGAAGATTTACTTTGCCGCTGATCATGCGGGGTTTGAATTGAAAAATGAACTTGTGCAATATGTGCGAGACCAGCTTGGCCATGATGTTGAAGATTGTGGTGCGCTCACGAACGATCCGGCGGATGACTATCCGGAAATTATCGCCGGTGCCGCACGTACATTGTCTGCGGATACACTCGCCAAGCGAGAATCACGCGCAATTATGGTCGGTGCGTCCGGGCAGGGGGAAGCGATAGTCGCGAACCGCTTTAGGGGTGTGCGCTGCGCGCTCTATTATGGACAGCCTTCGCGCTTGCAAACAGATATGGGCGGCAAGCAATTAGACATGATTAGTTCGACGCGAGAACATAACAACGCCAACGCTCTTTCCCTAGGTGCTCGTTTTCTATCGAGCGAGGAAGCGAAAGAAGCCGTACGTACGTGGCTGATTCTGCCTTTTCCCGGCGAAGAGCGACACAAGCGGCGGATCCAGAAAATCGATGATTTGGCCTCATAATCTTCTATCCACATTAGTTCTGTACAGTCTCTACTAACAGTATATAATTGACCTATGAATAATGATGTAAGTTTTGAGAATCAGGGAGAAGAATTTGGCAGTCCTCCTCGATCTGGCGGGTTTAGTTTAAGCGGCTTACTTGTCAAATGGGGGCTTGTTTCTTCACGACAGGAAGCACAGTATGTATTACTCGCAATCGGGGTCTTAGCGTTTGTAATCGCAGTATACTTTTTTGTGAGTTTATCAGGAGGAGATACGCTCCCGCCTCCGCCGCCTAACATGGCACCTCTAGGGACGTAATAAATTTCATGCATATCAAACATGTACGTGCAAAGAGTGGCCCCGCCTACCGGCAGGCAGGGTTTACTTTGATTGAGCTTCTTGTCGTCATTGCAATTATCGGGATGCTCTCTTCCGTAATCTTGGCGTCTCTTAATAGTGCACGTATAAAGGCGCGGGATGCGCGTCGCCTTGCCGATCTCAAATCGATCCAGACTGCGATCGAGCTGTACTATAGCGATAACAACTCATATATCGTCACGGCCTCGGGCGGCACCACGGTAACCAGCGCACTCGGTTCTGTCTTGGCGCCGACCTATATACAAAAAGTCCCGAAAGATCCGTCGCGAGCGGATAATACAACTACAGGATACCTTTATTGTTCGACCGATGTGCAAAGCTATGCATTGCTCGCAGACCAGGAGAAAACGAACGCGTACTGTGTCGTTGCGGAAGGCAATAGTGGCAATTGCGGTTGGGCAACGACGTACTCCGCGTGTCAGTAATGTGCTGGCATGATCGAAATCATTCCGACAAATACATGTCCGCCAACTCTCGCGGAGCTCTCACTCCGTTCGAGGGCAATTGCGCAATTCTCACCGCACATCCAGCTCGACGTGGATGATGGAGCGTTTGCACCAGAGATTTCATGGCCATACCATGACGGGGAGTGGGCCGAGCTTGAGAAAATGGCAGTTAATGAGGAAATGCTTCCGTTTTCGGATGTATTGAAATACGAGGCTCATCTTATGGTTGAGGAACCTCTGCGGGTCGGTGAACTCTTGGCACGTGTCGGGTGTTCGAGAATACTTGCTCATGTTGAGGCATTTGAAGATGCTCAATCCGTTGTCGATGCCTTTGAGGCATGGAAAATGGCGGGGGCGGTCGAAGTAGGTCTGGCAGTCCTTATCGATACTCAACTTTCCGCGTTGGAGCCATATATAGAGAAATGTAATGCGGTGCAATTGATGTCGATAGCAAAACTTGGTCGGCAAGGTGCGCCGTTTGAATCACGGATCATTCATCGTATAGAAGAATTACACAATCGCCATCCGGACCTTACGATTGCCGTGGATGGAGGTGTCTCGGAAACAAACGTTGCCCAGTTGGTGCGGGCTGGGGCCTCGCGCTTTGGAGTCGGTTCAGCGATCATGAAAGCTCAAAATCCGAAAGCGGCATACGAAAATCTCAAAACTATTGCCGAAAATGCGACCGAGCGTCGAGCGA
>CAYIJV010000026.1:0-4373 GCA_964363895.1 uncultured Candidatus Saccharibacteria bacterium | reverse complement strand
GGCCAGCAGGCCGAACGTGCGGTACAATAGGCAAATGGAATCTTTGACTGATGAGGAATTGCGGGAACTTTCTGTTCGCGCATGTGCGATTCGCCAGACGATCGTCGAAATGCTTTCTGCGGCAGGATCGGGTCATACTGCCGGTCCTCTGGGTATGGCGGATATTTTTGCGGCGCTTTATTTCCGCGTGTTGAAACATGATCCAAAAAATCCGGCGTGGGAAGAGCGCGATAGGCTCATGCTCTCAAACGGCCACATCGTTCCCGTCCGCTATGCGGCGATGGCGCATGCAGGGTATTTTCCTGTTGAAGAGTGTTTGACGTTGCGCAAATTCGGCTCGCGTCTGCAGGGTCATCCGGAGCGGGAAAGATTGCCGGGGATTGAAACGACATCAGGGCCGCTGGGGAGCGGTCTTTCGCAAGCATCGGGTTACGCCTATGCGGCTCGCATGGACGGACGGACATTCCGTGTGTTTTGTGCGATGTCCGATGGAGAACAGGAAGAGGGAAATACATGGGAGGCGGCCATGTTTGCGGGAAAATATCGGTTGACCAATCTCACCGCGATAATGGATCGCAACAACATACAAATTGACGGCAACACCGAAGATATTATGCCGCTTGAGCCGTTGCGCGATAAATATGAGGCATTCAACTGGCATGTCATAGAAATTGACGGTCACAATATTCCGCAGTTCATCGCGGCTTGCGACGAGGCCCGCGCAATACGCGAGAAGCCGACGCTCATTCTTGCGCATACTATCCCCGGCAAAGGCGTACGCGAGATAGAAGGAGATTATCGCTGGCACGGCACGCCTCCGGGCAAGGGTCCGACCGACAAAATTCCCGCCGACAAACAAGAAGAGGTCTTTTTACAAGAGCTCCGAACTCTTAAATGAATATGCTATGTTGAATCCTGAAGCAAAACTCGTTGCAAGTATTTTTTCCTCCGGAGGAGACAAGCCAGATATGGCCTCGACACGCGAGGGATTTGGGAAGGGAGTTGTCGAGGCGGGGAAAGCGGACGAGCGCGTTGTCGTTCTTACGGCCGATCTCGCAGAGTCGACCCAGGCCCATCATTTTCAGAAGGCGTTTCCAGAGCGTTTCGTCCAAGTCGGGGTTGCAGAGCAGAATATGGCGACGGTCGCTGCGGGCATGGCCAACTATGGGAAGATTCCTTTCATTACTTCTTATGCGACATTCTCTCCGGGTCGAAACTGGGAGCAGATCCGGACCACCATTGCAATAAATAATGTGCCGGTCAAAGTCTGCGGGATGCATGCGGGTGTTTCGGTAGGTCCCGATGGCGCAACACATCAGGCACTCGAAGATATCGCGCTCATGCGTGCCTTGCCTCGTTTTACGGTTATTTCTCCGTGCGATGCGGAAGAAGGACGAAAGGCAACGATTGCAGCCGCAAAACACAATGGTCCTGTGTATCTTCGTTTCGGGCGCGAAAAGACGCCCATCATGACGACTACTGATACGCCATTTGAAATAGGGAAGGCCAATATCCTATGGCAAGGCCAGGCCTTGCCAACAGCGGCTATTTTTGCGACAGGACCGCTTGTGCACAACGCCCTTCTTGCCGCGCGCGAGCTTGAGGGACAAGGCGTTAACGTCACTGTTACAAATATTCACACCATCAAGCCCTTGGATGCAGAAACGATTATTTCCCTCGCCCGCGGCGCGGGAGCAGTCGTCACTGTCGAGGAACATCAAATTGCGGGAGGATTGGGAAGCGCGGTCGCGGAATTACTTGCTCAAGAATTCCCTGTTCCGATAGAATTCGTTGGTGTTCGCGACCAATTCGGTCAATCTGGAGAACCAAAAGAGCTTATAGAACATTATCGTATGGGCGTCTCTCACATCATCGAGGCGGTCAAAAAAGTCATCTCACGTAGATTGTGACACCTCCTGCTTATTGAGACCTATAAGACTCTATAAGCATTATGAATCAAGTGGCAGTCCAAAATGCTCTCGCATCGGACGATCATACTCGACCGCATCTGCAATGATATAGAGTAATTCTTTACCGATTCTGAAATCGTGTTTGAGAATGCTTACGATTTCCTCGCAATCGTACGGATGCACCCATACACTGTCTTGCAATCTCAAGAACCCAAGTCGCTTCAGAAGGTGACGTACGCGTACACGAAGGCCGCGGCGTTTTTCGCTTATGTCGAAGATGACGATACGCCATCGGCCATCCCACTTTCGCGGCTTTGAAATTTCAATCAGGCCGGTCCTGATGCGCGATGCCGCAACACAGCCCTTTTTAGTGAGTTCCAGCTTGTCCTTTTTTGTGTTCCACACGATTAGTCCTTTCTTTTTTAGTCGATACGTTGTTTCGCGCACACGCAGTCGCGGATCACGTTTGCGCGCCCACGAAAGGTCGACATGTTTAAGAAGCCTTGTCGCATTGGGGGCGAGTATCGCAAACGAAAGGGTACCCGCTAGGGCAAGGGATCCCAGAACAACGTTTTCAATCTGTACTCGTTTCCGTTTTGTTCGCGCGCGTGACTCAAGTGAGTGGAGTTCCATCCACGTCAGTGTACCATAAAGACAAACGCTTATAGTAACCTATAGGACCACATAAGCATTGATGAAAGACGGCTAGTTGTTGGTCTCTATAGGGTGGTCGCTTTGAAATCCACTGGTCGCTTCGCGTACCACTCTTCTATCTGTATCTTCGTAAGAAGGCATTTTTGCGCCCCGACTCCTTGCACTACAGATGCCGAATTGATGACACCGCGTAGAAGTGCATCTTGCGGAGCCATTCCCATCGCGATGAATGCAGTCATGGTGGAAGCTGTTGCGTCCCCCGCTCCAGTACGCGATACAGGCGGCGCTGGATCAGGATACATAGGCACGCTCCATACACCTGCGTCTGTCATAACATACGCCCCCTTGCGTCCATCTGTGATAACGGCAATTTTGGGACCCAAAGCGCGAATGCCTGCAAGAAGAATCTTCACATCACTCTCCTTGTTGTTCAGTATCCTTTGGGATTCTTCTTTATTGCAAAAGAATATTTCCGAATGAGCATAGAGGTCTTTGAGCGTTTCCGCCCCAAGTTTGATTTGAAATGTACCTGGTTGGAACGCAAGTTTAACCTCCGAATGAGTTGATACGTAGTCTGCTATTTGCTGATGATAAGGGAGAGTACCCTCGCCTAGCGAGGAGAGATAGATCCATTTCGGAGGATCTGGCAATTGAGGGAATGTATATGCGTATGCCTCGTGTTTAATAAGAATAGTGCGCTCTGCCTCGTACCACAGTACATAGTGGTAGTTGGTCTTTTTATCCGCTTCCCGCACTACAAGATCGGTAATCACACCATCGCGTTTCCACGCCGCCATACAATCATCACCGTTACTATCTATCCCGATATGTACACGCAGTGCAGTTTTGAGCCCAAGACGTGCGCAGGCGACAGCGGCATTTGCTGAATTTCCGACTCCCGGCACTATCTCTACTGACTCATAGGGCACCTTGTCTCCGAAGCGCACACAGAGCTGGCAATGTTCGTCATTGATGTCGCAGTCTACGCGCGCGTCTTTGAGTTTTATAAATGCATCAATCGTGGTATCTCCGATCGCCAAGATGTCGTATTGCATCGCGAAAGTATATCACGCGATGTTGCATTCAATCCGAAAATCCGTATACTGCTCGCCATGTTAGCCCTTGAAATCAAAGCGCGTGAAGTGAAGGACACCCCGATACATCTTCGGAAGCGGGGCGTTGTCCCAGCTGTTTTTTATGGTCCGAAAGAAGGGGCTACTCCGATCGCGGTAGATGCACGGAAGCTTGAGCAAGTCTGGCGTGAGGCGGGCGAGACGACTATTGTTGTTCTGAAGGGCGTGGGAGATGATAAAGACACTCTTATTCACGATACTCAAGTTCATCCGGTAACAGGCAAGCTTTTGCATGCCGATTTTTATGTTCTGGAGAAAGGCAAGAAAATTAAGATTAAAGTACCTCTTGAGTTTGATGGAATTGCTCCGGCGGAGAAAGCAGGGCACATCGTCGTAAAAGCTCTGCACGAAATCGAAATTGAAGTGACTCCGGCAGAATTGCCGCATCATCTTACAGTAGACCTCACGAAGCTCGGAAATATCGGTGATCACATCACGGCTGCACAGATCGCGCTTCCTCCGAGTGCGACCCTGATTACACATGATGACGAGATCGTCGCGTCCATAACGGAATTCAAGGAAGAAAAAGTCGAGATTACTCCACCGCCTGAAACTATCATTACGGGTGAGAAGTCTGCCGCCGAAGGTGCTGCTGAAGGCGTTGCAGGTTCCGCGACAGAAGAGAAGTCCGCCTCCTCCAAAGGAGGATCGTCCTCCGGAGGAAAAGGCGGATCCG
>CAYIJV010000025.1:0-9056 GCA_964363895.1 uncultured Candidatus Saccharibacteria bacterium | reverse complement strand
TGGCCGGATGTTACTGATTCTGTCGTATAACGCTCAAGTGAATGGAACATGATTCATCATTATTAACGATTAATCTCCCCTGTAGGGAGATTCCTTCGACAAAAGCATCTTCCCGTTAGGGCTGGATGGGGCACCTTATCCTTTCGAACAGGTTGCCGGCGGGTCGTAAGGCCAGTTCCTTCACCGCACTCTTGATACATATGGGGAGTGTCTCTGCATTCTAGCAGGGTCGTTTCCTTCGTGCAATACTATTATGCCGCAGAGGTTTCATTTCGATTTAAGACCCAGTCGGCAAACCGACCAATCATGCAGAAAATCATACTCGCCTCCGTCTCCCCATGGAGAAAAAAGATACTTGCTTCAACGGGGATTCCGTTTCGTGTGGAAGAAAGCGGGTACGAGGAAAACATGAAGCTCAAGCTTGCGCCGCGCGTACTCGCGCGGCATCTTGCTCTCGGGAAAGCAACAAAAGTAGCAAAGCGACACGAGAATGCAATTGTTATCGGCGCGGACACGTTTGCGGTATTTCGCGGCAAGCTTCTGGGTAAACCGCATACTCCGAAGATGGCGATTCAGATGCTGAATATGTTGAGTGGGAAAAATCATACCCTCCTTACTGGGTTTGCGATCGTGGATTCAAAGACGGGCCGGCATGTCTCGAAGACAGTCGAGACTCGTGTAACATTTCGGAAATTATCTGCTCGCGAGATTGCGACATATGTACAGACCGGAGAGTCGCTCCATGTAGCTGGTGCCTACGCTATTCAGGGGCGCGGGGCGAAATTGATTGAAAAAATAGAAGGAGACCCAAACAATATCGCCGGCCTGCCGCTTTCGGCGGTTGTCGAAGAACTCAAGAAATTTGGCGTGCATGTAAAATAAATCATCGTTGCGAACGTTGGAGATAGGATATACAGTTGCTTGGATATGAAGAAGGTTGTGAGGATTGGTGGTGGCAGTGGTGGCTATACATTGCTACGCGGCCTTAAGGCATTTCCGCTCGATATTACAGCGGTTTTTACCTCATTCGATTCTGGCGGTTCAGCCGGCGTTTTGCGAGATGAATTCGGCATTTTGCCGCCCGGGGATGTGCGTCGCGGTCTTTTGGCGCTTGCGGATGAGGGACAAGCGGAAATTCTGCGCGAGCTTTTCAATTACAGATTTGATAATGGCAACAGTTCGCTCCACGGACACAGCTTCGGCAATCTTTTTCTGGCCGCACTCTCATCCATTTATGGAGGTGAAATGGAAGGAATCCGCAAAGCCTCCGAACTTCTCAATATTAAAGGCAAGGTGTTACCAGTATCGCTGGACAAATCGCACGTGCATGCAATGCTCGAAGATGGCACTGAAATTGTAGGCGAAACGAATATTGATATTCCGAAACACGATGGCAATTTAAGAATAACAAAAGTCTTTCTTGATCCACTTGCAACTATCTATGAAGAAACAGAGAAAGCCATACGGGAAGCGGATCTTATAGTTATTGGGCCAGGCGATTTGTACTCTTCTCTCATTCCGACACTTGCTGTTTCTGGGATGAAAGAGGTACTCTCAGCAAGCAAGGCAAAAAAAGTCGCGATTTGCAATTTAATGACAAAGTGGGGAGAGACACACGGCTTCGCCGCGTCCGATATGATCAAAGAACTCTTGCACTACAGTGGCCTTCACACATTTGATTACGTTATTTGCAATACGCAGAAGATGAATCCAAGGATTGCGGCCGCATACGAACGAGAAAAAAAGTACCCCATGGAGTGCGATGAAGCCTTACATCGATATGCGAAAAAGGTGATTACCGGAGACCTCTTCTCCGCATCTGACATCGCGCGCCATGATTCCGAGAAAATTGCTCGTATAATTTCGGAGCTTTAAATCTCTAAAGGACTGCGATTCACTATCACTCGTACTCTCGCGATGTGAATCGGGAGCACTAGCCGAAGTAGCAAAGAGGTTTTATACTCAAGCGCATGAATGTGAGCGCGTGGTGGGGTATCATTGGGGTTCTTTTCATCGTTATTGTTGTTTTGGCGTGGGTTCTTTTTGCGAGTCCTACTCCTGTCTCCGCACCTACAGTCATTCCTCCTACAGAAGAAGCAAAATCCACGCCAACTCCGACCGCATCTTCAGAGCCGCTTCATGCTCGAGTATCGGTGACATCGCCTAAATCAGGCGCCCTCGTCGGAAAGACTTTTACAGTTTCAGGCTTCGCGCCAGGACCGTGGTTCTTTGAGGCCTCGTTCCCGATTCAAGTGCGGGACAATGAGAATAGCAAGATTGGGCAGGGAATCGCCCAAGCACAAGGTGATTGGATGACGACTGGCCTAGTCCCATTTAGCGTAACCATCACTGTAAATAATTATTCTGGTCCTGCAATGTTGGTTTTGTTGCGCGATAATCCATCGGGACTTCCGGAAAATGATGATTCCTTTGAGATTCCAATCGTGATTCAATAGAACCGCCAGAGAAGGTGTTATGAAAAGAACTGCGGAGAAATGGCGTCGCGATCGCGCACACAAGTTGGTTTCGTATCTCAAAAAGGCCTATCCTAAGCCCAAAAGCGAGCTTAGATATAAAACTCGATTTCAATTTCTTGTGGCTGTCATATTGTCAGCGCAGTGCACCGATAAAGTGGTGAATAGAGTCACGGAGCCGCTGTTCAAAAAGTACAAAACAGCTCTCGACTTCGCCCGGGCCAAGCCGCAGTTATTTGAACGTGAAATCTCTTCGGTATCGCTTTTTCGTAATAAGACCAAGGCGGTGATAGCGGCCGCCAAAATCATCGCAGATGATTTTGGCGGTAAGGTTCCGCGTACTATCGCCAAGCTCGTAACACTTCATGGCGTAGCATACAAGACTGCTAATGTTGTCTTGGGTGAGTTGTATAATATTTGGGAGGGAATACCAACCGACACGCATGTGAAGCGTTTCGCAAAACGTTTTGACCTGACCGATAACAACGACCTTACGAAAATCTCAAAAGACCTTGAGAGTCTCATTCCGAAGAAAGATTGGAAGTATGTGAACAACGGCCTCGTACTCTACGGGCGCTACGTGTGTCCCGCGCGTACTCACGAATGTAGCGCACACCCCCTCACCAAACTTTGGACTCCAGCGGCAAAAAGGTGGCCTAAGTCCAAGTAGGGGTTATTATGGTTAAGTGAAGATAATAGTTCAAAACATTGTCGCCGAATATAATGATGAAGGGGAGGGCGCGGCGCTTCTCTTTCTTCCGGGGTGGATGAACTCCATCAGTGATTTTGATAAGCTTGCATCTCGATTAGTATCAAAGTATCGGATCGTACGCCTTGATTTTCCCGGATTCTCTGGGGGAGGTACCGAAGCGCCCCCATCCGACTGGGGTGTCAAGGAGTACGCGTCATTCGTGCGAGCATTTACGGAAAAAGTCGGTCTTGCATCCTATACATTGGTCGGGCACTCATTCGGCGGTAGAGTGGCTATCAAAGGAGTATCAGAAGGCATACTACAGCCCTCTCGTCTAATTCTTATTGCATCAGCGGGGATCGCGAAACACAGAACGTTTCGCAATCGCATGATGACCGTGCTTGCGAAGATGGGAAAAATGCTTATGTATATCCCGCCTCTTTTTCTGTGGCGCAAGCAATTACGCAAGAAACTGTACAAAAAGCTTGGAAGCGATTACCTGGCCGCAGGCGCTCTCTCGCAAATCTACCTTAACACCATCAGAGAAGACCTGACTGAATACGCGCGCAAGATATCCATCCCGACACTTCTCATCTGGGGAAGCGACGACACTATGGTCCCTCTTTCTGACGGAAAGCTTTTGACCCAACTCATTCAAGGCTCTAGACTCGAAGTATTCTCGGGAGTTGGCCATTCTCCGCACCGTGATCGCGCACAAGAGGTGGCAAAGTTCATAACGGAATTCGTATGAACCACTGGCTTTCTCGTCGTCACCCTCGTTATATTCGGAGCCTTGTCTATATGCTTCAGGCGAGCGAATACGACATAAGAGATTTTTTCAGATGGCACGAGCGCGTCAAAGATTTTCGGAGCGTTGAGAAGCGGAAGCAACTGGTATTCACGCCGAAAGCGACTTTCTTGTTCGCGCTTGGTTGGGTAATTGTTCTCCTTGCTTTCGGAGGTGCCGTCCTTATTTTCTTGAACGTCGGAAGTCCATGGAACTATCTTCTTTCGATCTTTATAGTGCTTGAAATGCCGCTTATTGCTATGAGTAGCGTACTACTCGCTTTGCTAGGCATTCAGACTATTCAGTATCCAGTTGAATCAATTATCCTCGCTCATACAAGAGAGCGCCTTGCCTCGCACAGAGGTATAAAAATCGCCATCGCTGGAAGCTACGGCAAGACGAGTACACGCGAAATACTGAAAACTGTTCTTTCGGAAAGCAAAAAAGTCGCGGCCCCGCCGGAGAGCTACAACACACCACTTGGTATGGCGAAGTTCGTTCGTGGCCTGGAAGACGATGAGGACGTACTCATTTTTGAGCTCGGAGAATACTATCCGGGCGATGTGCGCAGGCTCGCACGCGTGATTAATCCGGAATGGGGAATTATTACGGGTATTAATGAAGCGCACCTTGAAAAGTTTAAGACACTTGATCGCACGGGAGATACGATATTTGAATTAGCCGAATTTGTTGAGCCTGGGAACCTCTATCTCAACGGAGAAAACGGGCGAGTGCGCGCACGAGCAAAAAGAGATAACGTCGTGTACACGCGCGAAGGGGCAGGAACGTGGAATGTAATAAGGTCGGCGACAAATCTTTCGGGCACAACATTCACTATAACGGACGGCATGAATACACTCGACGCGACATCGGGCCTTTTGGGTCTTCACATGTTAGCGCCATTGTCGGTGGCGGCGGATATTGCTTCGCGTCTCGGTCTTTCCAAAAAACACATAGAAAGAGGTCTGGAAAAGACAAAACCATTCGCTCATCGTCTTGAGCCGAAGATCTGGGCCGATGGTGTAACGTTTCTTGATGATAGCTATAACGGGAACCCGGATGGTGTCCGAGCAGCTATTGCGTTTCTTGCCTCGCTTTCCAATCGGCGATTGTATGTGACCCCTGGTCTTGTAGAAGCGGGAGAGCGCGTGAAGGAAGTGCATGAAGAGATTGGTTCGGAACTGGCACATGCTGGCATTGAAAAAGTCGCGCTTATCAGGAATTCGGTGACGCCACACATTAAAGCAGGGCTTACGTACGGCGGTTTCAAAGGAGAATTGTTGTGGTACGACGACATGCCCGCATGCATTGCCGCGCTTCGGGCGCTCGCTCTTCCAGGAGACGTTATCCTTATACAGAATGATTGGCCTGACCAGTATGCATAAGGTACGATAGAGCAATGAAGAGCATCGCTGTTGTCTTTGGGGGCAAAAGTGCCGAACACGACGTTTCCATTATCACAGCTCACATTCCGATAATTGACTCGCTTATCGCAAGCGGACAATTTGATGTCTGGCCGGTCTATATTGCTCGTGATGGCTCTTGGTACGTGGACAAGGCGATGAACGATCTTTCGTTCTTTAAACAGGAAGAATGGGAGCAAAAATTAACAAAGAGGAAAAAGGTTCAACTTGCTTTTGATAATGGTCTGAAACTGACATGGCCCTCCGCTGGCTGGCGGATGTTCTCCAAAACGGTTTCCATAGATATCGTGTTTCCTTCCATGCACGGGACATATGGAGAGGATGGTTCTCTTATGGGACTTTTACGCATGGCGGGAGTTCCGTTCGTTGGTTGCGATATATTCGCTTCAGCTGTCGCGATGGACAAGGTTCTCACGAAACAGGTCGTTGCGGCGGAAGGCATGCCCGTCGTGCCGTATGTGTGGTTCACGCGCACGCAATGGGAAAAGGAAAAAACACGCCAACTTGAATCAACACGGCGTCTCTCATTTCCTCTGTTCGTAAAGCCGGTGCATCTTGGTTCATCTATCGGGATGGCGAAAGTCAAGAATGAAAAAGAACTTGAAAATGCGATAGAAGTTGCCCTCCACTACGACAATAAAGTCTTGATAGAGAACGGCATCGAACCGCTTCTTGAGATTACTCTTCCTATCATGGGAAATGACGAACCGAGAACAGCTCTGTGCGAACGGCCTCTCAACAAAACAGAATTCTTTGATTTTAACGATAAGTATCTTTCTGGAGGTAAAAAGGTCGGGGCAAGCGGAGTCAATAACGAATACAGCGAAGTCCCTGCCAAAATCAGCGACGAATTAACGAACCATATAAAGGATTTGGGGAAGAGGGTATACAAAACGCTTGGGTGTAGCGGCACCGCTCGTGTTGATTTTCTTATCAAAGACGACACGAAAGAAATATACATAAACGAGGTCAATACGCTTCCCGGCAGTCTGTATCATCACAATTGGAAAAAAGCCGGCGTGTCCAACATGGAATTGGTGTTGGAACTCGTTCGGCTTGCCGAGGAGCGGTTTGCGCGTGAAAAAGAAACAACGCACATATTCCAATCAGATATTTTACGCAAGGTCGGTGGACCTAAAATCCAGGAGTAACATGGCGGAAAAGAAGAAGTTCGCGGTTTTTGATGTAGATGGAACCATCTTTCGTTCTAGTCTTTTGATACAAGTGGTCAATAGGTTGATTGAGAAGGATATATTTCCAGCTTCAGCACGGCGCGTGTATGAGCGTGATCACGAACGGTGGCTGAATCGCGAGGGAGATTACGACGAATACATCAATTCTGTTGTACGGGCATTTGTGAGACACCTCAAAGGTATTCATTACAGCGCGCTCGCAGATGCGGCAGAAGAGGTCGTCGATGAACAATGGAAGCGAGTCTACAGATACACGCGCGATTTTCTCAAGGATTTAAAGAAGCGCGGATATTTCTTGCTTGCGGTTTCGCATTCTCCGAAGACGGTTCTAGACAAGTTTACTCCGCGATTGGGATTCGATAAGGCATATGGCATGCTCTATGAGATAGGACCACAAGAATGTTTTACGGGGAAGGTCATTGAAGAGCATCTCATTCTCAATAAGGCTAATATAGTTCGCCGTGCGATCGAGAAAGAGAATTTGACGCTCGAACACTCGATCGGAGTAGGAGATACCGAAACTGACATTTCATTTCTTGAAATGGTCGCGAAGCCGATTTGTTTCAATCCGAACTCAAAGTTGTATCGCTACGCGAAGCGGATGAAATGGGATGTGGTGGTTGAGCGAAAAGACGTTGTGTATGAGATTTAATGCGAGTTTCGCGTCCCTCTCAATAGTAAGTGGCGAATTGTATAAAATTATTACAACGTGATTCCGGCACGTACTACGCATACATTTTACGAGATGTGTGCTAGAGCCCCTCTTCTTCCTTCTGGGCCTTTTTTGCAAAGTATGTGCGTATTGTCCATAGAGGCAGAGTACTTACAAAGGGGATAGCCTCTCCAAGCATAGTAACAAGCGTCATGCCAATCCGACTGCTCGAGTACAGGCTCACGCCCGTGTGTGACCCAGCGATACCAAGGGCGATTGCCGTCACAACGTTACTGACAATATTTACAAAGGGAATCAGGCTCAGGATGTCTCCGATCACCGCGATAGCATACATGGTCTTATTCTCGCACAGTATTGTACGTCAGCGGTCTAGATGCTCACAATCACCGGAATCACAATCGGACGCTTGAGTGTGCGCTGGAGAAGGAAGCGGGCGACGGATTCGGATAAGTCTTCACGGGCGGCATCCAAGTCGGCCGCTCGCGGATTGCGCAGAGAGCCTTCGACGCTCTTCCTGATGATGAGTCGTGTTTGATCCATCAGATCTTTGTTGTCCCGTAGGTACACAAAGCCGCGGGAAATGATGTCGGGGGATTTGTGCAGTTTACCGGTGCGCCGATCAACGGTAGCGACGACGACGCAAAACCCTTCTTGCCCGAGCGCTTTGCGATCACGCATCAATACATCTGAAAGCTCAGAGACAGTCTGGCCCTCGACGACACGCAGTTCCGACGGAGCTTTTAGCGCATGTTTGGAAATCTTTTCGCCGTTTTTGATGTCAATAATCGAACCGTTATCGGGAATCACGATATTTTCAGGTTTTACCCCCATTTCGACGGCAAGATCTGCATGTACACGCAACATGTAGTGATAGCCATGAACGGGGACGAAGAACTTCGGCTTTATTTGTTTATGGATCCATGCGGCCTCCTCGCGATTACCGTGACCCGATGCGTGCACGTCGGATGCATGATAGGTAATGATGTGTGCGCCCTGACGCGAGAGATTGTCTTTTAGTTTCTGCACAGCGCGTTCGTTGCCTGGAATAACCGAACTAGACAGAACGACAGTGTCGGTGGGTTGCAACCGAATGTGTTTGTGAGATTTGTTGCCGATACGTGCGAGGGAAGCGAATTCATCGCCTTGCGCGCCAGTAGCGAGGATTATGATCTGTTCCGGCGGGTACTGCGCCATATTCTCGACGGCAACAACGGTGTCGTCCTTATATTTGATAAGTGCGATCTCGCGCGCGATCTCGATATTCGTGCGCATCGAACGTCCATCAATAACGATTTTCTTTCCGTATTCTTCGGCGAAGTGCACGACACGGATCAAGCGCTCAAGATGAGATGCAAACATCGCGATTATGAGACGGCCGTTGGAATTCTTAATTATGTGCTCAAGTGTTTTGTAGACGGTTGATTCAGGAATAGAGAAACCCGGTTGCCAGACGTTGGTTGAATCCATGAGGAGTGCCAAGACCTTGCGATTCTTGAAGACGCTGAATTCTCGTTTTTCCTCGTCCGACGGTTCGCCATCAAGGTGATTGAGTTTGATGTCGCCAGTAAAGACCACATCGCCGTACGGAGTTTCAACGATAATGCCCATGGAATCGGGTACGGTGTGAGTTACGCCAAAGAAACGAATTGTTGCTGCCCCGAGCTTGATGACCTCATCTTTTTCTACTTCGCGAATTTGAACCGGCGCCGCTTGCGCGAATTCCTCCTGTCGTTTCTGTATCATCTTTCCTGTCAGTTTGCGCGTGTAGATCGTCGGGTTTCCGATGCGGTCGATGATGTAGGGAATACCGCCGA
>CAYIJV010000024.1:0-9484 GCA_964363895.1 uncultured Candidatus Saccharibacteria bacterium | reverse complement strand
ACAGCAAACAGGTGCCGTACCTCCCAAATCAGCGCCACGTCCACCGAAACTGTGGAATATTCACAACAAGCCCGTTGCTGGCCTTGCATTCACAAAAAGTGCGGGGAGTGAGAGGGTGCGCTATGTGGAACGTGGAAGCGGATACGTATTCGAGGCCAACCCCGAAACAGGAATTGTCACGCGGCTCACTAATACTCTCACGCCCAAAATCTATGAGGCACTGTTTACACAAGACGGACACATAATCCAACGCTCACTGGATAATTTCGGCAACATTACGACAACGATTGGATCCATTCCAACGAGCACAAGCAACACTTCCAGCGCGACAACATCCGCGCAGGCACTTTCGAGCATTACCCTCTCAAAAAATATCGCGCGCATAGCGACAGACCCGAAATCGAGTGCTCTGTTTTATCTTGTGAACGATGCGTCGGGCGTGGAAGGAATTCGTTCCGAATGGAATGGGTCAAAACCAAAGCGTGTATTCAGCTCTACGATCTCAAACTGGAACCCGCAGTGGCTTTCAGATGGACGTATCATTCTCACGCAAGCTGCGAGCGACGACGCCCCTGGCTACGCGTATGAACTCAAAAGTGACGGAACGCTGAATCCATTAGTGCGTTCTGTCGCCGGCCTCACCGCTCTCCCGCGAGCAGGAGGCGCGCTCTTGTATGGACAATCGAGCGGAGGAGCTCTAGCGCTCTTCGGCCAAATAAAACCAGACGCAACTATCGTCAGATTACCTGTCAAGACAATCGCTGATAAGTGCGTGTGGTTAGATGGGAAAGATCTGATCGCGTATTGCGGCGTACCGCAGGGAATCACGTCTCGATATTTCGTGGATGACTGGTATCGGGGCGCTACACATTCGTCTGACTCTTTCTGGCGCATCGACGCAAGCGCGGGCACAGCGGAAGTAATTTACACACCGGAAACCGGAACCTCACTCGATGTTGAAAATCCAGCCACAAACAGCGCAGGCACGTACATTGCCTTCATGAATGCCATCGATAAATCGCTTTGGCTCCTGCGGATTGAAAAATGAATATTATGATAAAAAAAATATTGCGATATATTCGGTCCAGTGCGCAAAAAGTCCTGTTGGCGACAGCCTTTGTTCCGCTTGCAGAAACTCCCGGTGGACCATTGAGTAATCTTTATAAAACCACTACCGGTGATTTTTCCAGCTTAATCAACGGCCTCTTCAAGTTTGCAATCATCATCGGTGCGATCGCCGCCGTACTGCGAATTGCCTGGGCAGGGTATCTCTACATGGGTCAGTCCGACATGTGGAGCCATAAAGGCAAGGCAAAAGAAATACTCGCCGATGTAACTTTGGGTTTGCTTCTTCTCCTCTCGATTTACCTCATCCTTAATCAGATCAACCCCGACATTTTGAAATTGAGAGCTCTGGACAATATTAAAAACGACCCCTTCACTCAATCTGCCACTTTGTAGTTCCGTAATTTACGCGGCGGAATACTTTATTACTACACGTCGGTTCCTGCCCTCTCCCTGCGATTCGGTTTTCACGTTCGGCGCATCCTGAAGTGTCGTGTGAATGATAAGCCGCTCATACGAGCTCATTGGTGAGAGTTCGACATCGTATTGGAACGATCGAGCGCGCTCGGCCATCATGAGAGCTTTGGTCTGCAGTTCTTTGATTTGATTCGCGCGATAATTGTTTACGTCGATCAAAAACATCGGCGTACGCTCTCCCACTTGCGCAGAAAGAGCATCGTCCATAGCGTCAACCGGAAGCCGCTTCTCATACATTTTCTTTACCAGAGTATTAAGCGCGTGCAGTGTTTCCCCGCGTATGCCGATCAATGCGCGGGCATCACCGTCGGTCTGAATAGAGAAAATCTCCTGTCCAGCGACAGTGCTCTGCTCAATACCCAAGTAAGGGACGCCGAGCTTGGAGAGTAGTTCTTTGAGAATTACTTCAACAGATTCCATGCGGGGCACTATACCCCTTACCGCAATCTTTGTAAAAGATTGTGGTAAGGGACTAGCCCTTCCATCGCCTACCCGCAAGATATTCCTGGCCGATCATAAAAAGATTGCTTGTCACCCAATAAAGTGGCGCAGCAGCAGTAATCGTATATCCGATTACACCTATAAAGGCAGGGAGTACATAGCGTGCCTGAATATCAAAGCTCTTCGCGAAATCACCGGAAAGAGATGCCTCGGCCGGAGTCGCGTCGAGCGTCTTCTGGCGTGGCCCCATAGAGAGTCTGCTGTATACAAGCTGCGTGATCCCTGCAAGCGCCGCTAGGACTACGCTGCGCTTACCCATATCGACGATTCCCAGAAATTCCATGTTCACTTCAGGGGGAATATGAACGAATGAGTACAAAAGCGAAGGGTCCACAACAGGAAATCCTCCAGCATAAAAAACCCAGTACAACGCAATGAGCACAGGAAATTGGATCAGCACAAGCCCAAAACTTGCAAAAGGATGCACATCCCTAGCACGATACAATGCAAAAATAGTGCGGCCCTGCTCTTCTCGATTATCCTTGTACTTAACTTTTATCTTTTCAACTTCCGGAGCGATCTTTTTCATCGCCATCTGCGTGTGGATAGCCCTCTGCGACAGCGGGTAGATGATGATGCGCACTACGATAGTAAGCGCGATTACGGCGAGTCCCATGTCATACGTGGGGATCACCCCGACCAGAAACACAAGCCCGTTGTAGAGGGGGTCGTAGACGGTTGCGTGGAAAATCTGAGAGATCATTGTGAGTTATGTGAAGAGGATTGTATCCCACCCTTGCGACCTACGCCAATACTCCTGCGCGGACTACCATCAGATCAATATCTTTCTTAGTATCGGCGAGAGATGCCGAGACGGCCTCGCGTTTGGCATGAAAAACGAGCGCGAACGGTTGCTTGATGTTTATAAGATGAGAGCGAAGCACTTCTCGACATCTGCGCTGTATGCCGTTGCGATCAATTGCGCGCGCAGCGATCTTCTTGGATACAACACAAGCGGTCTTCGGCCCGCTTCCTTCTGGAAGAGGAGCGACAGTCAGAGAAAAGTAAGTGCCGTGGATACGGCGTGCCTTCGCTCGCGGAATACGGGCAAAGTCAGCATGTGAGAGCCGGTATTTCTTTGGCATTCTTTAAACCGAAAGACGTGCACGTCCCTTTCGGCGACGGCGGATAAGGACATTACGACCGGGCGTAGTGCTGCTTCGCGCCCGAAAGCCATGCGTCTTCGCGCGCTTGCGCTTTTTTGGCTGCCATGTTCGTTTCATCCGAACACTATAAGCTAAATTTAGCTTTTTTCAACTATTACAACCCCACAAATAGCGCGGGCAGGATGAAAGGGAACATCGCGCAACGCATATCAACGCGTTCGCGGCATACAGTAGTGGTGATGCGGACTGGACGGACAACAAAGTTCGTGTTCCTCGTCCTCCTGCCCGCGCCATTTGCACTCTCCCCACCCTATCCACACCTTGTGAACAACCCGACCTCTAAAACCCGTCCTTTCCTAAAGAAGCGCTGGACGTATAATGTCCGAACTTAATATATGTACACCCACGCACGTTATGAGTAACCGCGAGTTATGGCAAAACGCACTCGTTCAGATCGAGCTCGGTACATCTGAAGCGTCATTCCGCACATGGTTTCGCAATACCGATATATCAAACCGCGATGGCGATATCGTGCATGTGGCTGTGCCTTCAAAGATCGTTAAAGAGTGGCTCATGGAGAAGCACCACAAACTCATTTTGAGGGCCTTGCGCGGCCTCGATAGCTCAGTACGCACTGTTGAATACGCCGTTCATCGATCAGTTTCCACCCCAACCGAAAGAAAACCCCAACGTCCGCAGATAACAGAGAATGCGGCGCTTGATCTCCAGTCTCTCTATATAGACAAACGCGACAACCTAAACCCACGCTACACATTCGAGACATTCGTCGTCGGCCCATTCAATGAACTCGCGCACGCGGCGGCCAAAGCAATTCTTGAGCGGCCAGGGCTCGCATATAATCCGCTCTTTATTTATGGATCGACAGGGCATGGCAAAACACACCTGATCCAGGCAATTGGAAATTATTTCAAGAAACTGCACGCTAATAAAAAGGTTCTCTATGTTACCTCCGAACGATTCGCGGTTGATTACATCAATGCGGTACGTGCCGGACATGCCAATAATTTCAAAGATCAGTACCGCCAATACGATGTCCTTATCATGGATGACGTACAGTTCATCGCGAACACGGAAAAAACGCAAGAGGAGTTATTCCATCTCTTCAACGCAATGCGCGACAACAATAAACAGATCGTTTTCTCGTCCGACAAACACCCGGCGCTCTTACCTGGCCTCGAGGAGCGCCTCAAAGGGCGGTTCGGCGCCGGTATGATCGCGGAAATTCCCGAGCCTGATGTAGAGTCGCGTATCGCGATCATCAAAGCCAAAATAGAGCAGCATGGGTTTTCTATACCCGAAGACATCATCCAATATATCGCAGAAAGCCTGCGCGGGAATATTCGTGAACTTGAGGGAGTCCTCAACATGATCGTGTGTAAATCCCAACTAAAGGGTAAGGCAATCTCGCACGCAGACGTACGGGCCCTCATCAAACACAACGTAAAACCCAGCCGCGGTGTCTCTGTCGACGAAGTGGTTCGTAGAATCGCACAGTATTACGACATAGCCGAAAAGAGTATCTACGAGAAGACACGAAAGAAGGAGGTCGTAAAACCGCGACAAATTATTATGTATATGTTGCGGGAAGAATTCAGCGTCTCATACCCATCAATTGGAGAAAAGCTCGGCGGCCGCGACCACACAACCGTCATTCACTCATGCGAAAAAATCAAAGAGGAGATGAAGTCAAATGTTGCACTCGAACAAGAGCTCGACCACATCCGCACACTTATTCGTGCGTAACGCTGTGTATATTGAGTGTATATAAACTGCGCCAAACATCGGTAATCCCCAACAAAATAATATGAGCCAGATTATCCACAAACTATCCGAGTCTTCAATAAATCTTTTCAACACCCACGCGTACCAGAAAAATGGGTCTCTGCTTGAACAAAAAATACTTCTCCACTTAACCAACACTACTAATAGTAGTAATAGGTTTTAATATAAATAATATAAGAGTATGAAAATAACAACAACTAGAGAAAAAATTTTTAACGCGGTCTTACTCGCGGAAAGAATAACAGGAAAAAAAGAATCACTACCGGTACTTTCGTGTGTACTTTTTGATGTAGGGAATGAGTTTGTGGTGCGAGCTACTAATCTTGAGGCTGGTATTGAAGTTACTGTTCCCTGCGAAATTGAAGAAAAAGGATCAGTCGCCGTTTCCGCGTCGGTTCTTTCACAAACATTACGATCTATTTCAGGCGAGAAGATTACATTTAAAACGGAAGAGGGGAACTTAATTATTGAGTCGCGGGGCACAAAGACCCTGATCAAGGCAATCCCGCATGAGGAATTTCCTACACTCGGTGAGCGGGAGGAAAAAAGAGGAATTACTGTCCCGAGGGTTGAACTTATGCGGGGCATTCAATCAGTTTCATACGCGGCGTCCCCATCAATGATCCGGCCTGAACTAGGTAGCGTGTATGCATTGATTGGATCAGGCGCTGTTATTTGTGTTGCAACCGATTCTTTCCGACTCGCAGAAAAAACGATCGCGGGTGTTAAGGGTAAAAATGAAACCGAACTTCTCATTCCGCTTAAACATGCGCTTGAGTTGTCGCATGTACTGGAGCGGGTAGATGATGAAAACATAACGATCGCTGCGGATGATTCTCAAATGTCTGTTTCCGCAGGAGATGTACGGTATATATCCCGTATCGTTGACGGCACATTTCCAAATTACAAAGAGATTATCCCAAAAACATTTACAACTGAAGTGACAGTCTTAAAAAATGATTTCGCGGACATGCTGCGAAAGGCCCGTGTTTTCTCCGGCAATGATCAACATGTTGGTTTGCATGTATATCCGAAACGCAAGATATTTACCGCGACTGCGCGAAGCGCGGATGTCGGCGAAATGTCAGATTCGATCGATGCGGCGCTCTCCGGCGAAGACCTCGACATCAATTTCCATATCGGCTATCTCGCCGACTGTCTTCCTATAGTGGAATCGGACTCGATAATCTTGGGCTTCGCTGGCGCCGGAAAGCCGCTGGTTGTCCGTGGGGTTTCGGACGCAAGTTTTACATACCTTGTGATGCCGCTCAATAGGTAAATTTTTAGACTCGGACCAGTTCGCTATCGCATCATTGTCGTATCACTGTTTCGCCCACAGCGTTGCTAGAAGTAGAAAAGCCGCCCCGTGCTACAAAGGACGAGACCGAGTAGTCCCAGTACGTAAGCTGTGGATCGATCGAAGGGTTTGCTGGTCGCCCGCCGCCTGCCTGCACAGGCAGGCGCGGATTATCTTTGTCTATCCAATAGAGAATTTCATGCACGCCTTGTGCGGGGTCAGTGTTCCAGTTTCCGACAAGGACAGGCGGGAGTGAAGTCACGGCCGATTCTGGCGCAGGGGCGGGGAACACATCTGAAGGTGAGGAATATTTATCGAGAGCATACTCCATAAATTCGTGCCACATAGGCGCGATAATAAATGCAGCAATTTTTTTCTCCATCTCTGAATTGTCGTTGTTACCGGCCCACGCACCGACCGCCATGCTTGGCGTGTATCCTAAAATCCATACATCGCGAAAATCGTTGGTTGTTCCTGTTTTGTCAGCCACGCGGTAGTTTGTGAAATTCAACGGTGAATCAGCGCCAAATTCTGGCGTGCGCGCAACGTTGTCTGAAAGAATATCGTTGACCTGCCGAGCGACTTGTGGATTCAAAACCCGCGCGCCCTTCTCCTCGTAGCTTTCTAGAATGCTTCCATCTTTATTTTCTACGCGCAAGATGCCTGCAGGCGGATTGCGCACGCCGTCATTCGCAAAGACACTGTATGCCCCCGTCATTTCGAGCAGATTGACTTCGCCGCCACCGAGGACGAGCGTCAGGCCGTATTGATTTTCATCTCCCAAAGTTGAAATACCGATATCTCGAGCGATTTTTAGAGATTCAGAAATGCCGGCGAGATAGAGGACCTTGACCGCTGGCACGTTTATCGACTGCGCGAGTGCGTTACGCAAATTTACGGGGCCCCTGAATACGCCGTCGAAATTGTTGGGTGAGTAGCATGGCGGGGCATCGTTCTCTATGTCTTGTGGCGCGCAATGAGTCGAGAACTGCGTCTTCAGGTCGAACACTACAGTCTCGGGCGTGTAGCCTTTTTCAAACGCTGCCGCATACACAAACGGCTTGAAGGAGGACCCAGGTTGGCGATTGGTCAAAGCAACATTTACCTTACCGTCGATCGTTTCATCAAAATATCCCTTCGAGCCGACCATAGCAAGGATCTGTCCTGTCTTTGGGTCTATGGCGACTATACCCTCGTTCGATGCATTAAAATTTTGCAACATTCCGGGCGCGAATTTTGTCACAGTCTCCTCGGCTTTTTTCTGCAGATCATAATCAAGTGTCGTGACGACATGCAGGCCGCCGCTTGCGACCGCATCGGACCCGTATTTTTGTTCAAGGTATTCTCGGATATAGAAAACAAAATGCGGGGCCTTGATGCCAGCTTCTGCAGTGTTTCGGAACACTACTTTCTCCTTGATCGCATTTTCGTACTCTTCATTGGTAATAAAACCATGTTCTTTCATGCGCGCAAGGACGAGATTGTGGCGCGCGTTGAGAGCATCGCGATGGTTTCCGTACGGAGAATAGTAGGTCGGTGCTTGCGGTAACGCGGCGAGATATGCAGCTTGTGCGAGGTCGACGTCTTTCGCGTCCACCCCAAAGAAATACTGGCTTGCTTCTTGCACGCCGTAGATAGTGCCGCCATACGGGTTCTCATTGAGGTATGTGGCAAGTATTTGATCTTTTGAATACACCCTCTCTAATTTGATGGCGAGCATGATCTCTTTCATTTTTCTTAAGATGGTTTTGTCTTGAGTCAGCAGTGCGTTCTTTACGACCTGCTGTGTAATGGTTGACCCACCTTGTTCAAATGAGCCAGTGGTGACGTTTGCTATGGCCGCTCTTATAAAGGATAGAGGGCGAAAGCCGCGGTGTTGGTAGAACTCGGCATCTTCGATGGCTATAGATGCGCGCTGAATGTAGGGCGATATCGCTTCAAGAGGGACCGAGGTACGGCGCATAGTACCGTGTACGTCGTACAGCACGACATTATCGGTGCGGTCGAATATTTTTGTTGATTCGGCAACTCTTCGATTTTCGAAACCATCAATTGCCGGTATGGCGGCGAACGATGCCCATAGGAGAAGTGCCCCGACAGAAATAAGTCCGGTGGTAATGACAACTAGCAGACCGAACTCAAGCCATGCAGGAAGCCGACGCTTTTGACGCATACGCATTTTGAGATTGTAGCGTTTCTCGGGCTTTTTCTCTACTTACATGCGTGCACGCGCCAGATGCGTGACGGCGATCGCTATTGCATCGTATTCATCATCATGCGCAATTTCTTTTTCGATTTTTATCAGTGCGCGGAGCATCGTTTCAACAGCTTTCTTGTCAGCGCCGCCGAAGCCAGCCGCAGCGCTTTTTACTTCGCCCGGCGTGTATTCAAAAACCTTGAGTCCCGCATTGGATGCGGCGGAGATCAAAGCGCCACGCACTTCCGCTACGTGCATCGCGGTCTTGTGATTTTTTGTGAAGTACAGTTTCTCAAGCGCCACACAATCAGGTGAATGCTTTTTTATAAGTCGCGCGCACTCATCGACAACGCGCGCAAGGCGTTCTGGGAAGCTTGATTTTGCGGAGGTCTCGATGCATGCGGAATACAGAAGCACTTCCTTTCCTCCGCGGTTCTTCTCCACGACCGCCACACCGCAACGTCCGTATCCGGGGTCTATAGCGAGAACCTTCATGGCCTCATTCTACTCTGCGTTTGTGTACACTTCTTCCACGTCGTCGTGCGCGTCTATCCGCTCAAGGATTTTCATCAACTTTTCATTGTCGTGTTCCGAAAGAGGTACGGTCGTCTTCGCCGTGTACCCCACTCCAGAGTGCTCAAATGCCCACAAGGCGCTATGGGGAGTGGCGAGCGTGAGGTCACATTCAGAAAGAAGATGTTTTATCTCCTGGACCGTTCTGTTGCGGTTGTCTGTCAGCGTCTCGATGACTATCGCCGCTCCGCCGGGTCCATAGGTTTCGTAGGTAATTGCCTCGAGATTTGCGGCTTCTGCGGAAGTGCCTTTTGCAACAGCACGTTCTATATTCTCTTTCGGCATGTTCGCTTTGCGCGCATTCTCAATGGCAGATCGAAGCGACGGGGCGTTAGTGTCTCCGCTTACTTTCTTCGATTCTACCGCTATACGCTTCCCGAGCTTGCCCCATACGTTGCTCTTTGCGGCATCCACCGCACCCTTGTGGTGCTTGATTTGTGACCATTTATTGTGTCCAGACATGAG
>CAYIJV010000023.1:0-9697 GCA_964363895.1 uncultured Candidatus Saccharibacteria bacterium | reverse complement strand
ACTATCGGCCGCTCGCCCTCACCAAATATGAGCTTCTTTCGAAGTATTCGTTGGCCCTTATCGGGAGCGAGGATAAGCCCGTCGGCGGATGTGAATTCTGTGAACATCACGTCCGGCTTGCCGGAGCGCGCGATAAGACACCGAAACGCCGCGTCGGTCACATCCTCTAGCGGCGCCAGTGCAAAAAACGGCTGTGGAAGTTTATTCCAAAAGCTTTTCATTGCGGCAGAATACCACAACTTACTGCGTGTTTGACAAATGCGCTAAAAAGGGTATTATCCTCATGGAAATGCAACCGTAGACTCGAATCATCGAGTCTCAAAAACTGTGGGGGATATAGTGAGTCACGATTTTGGTGTTCAAACAGGTGCGGTCCTGATTAAGTTCACGCTTCCGCAAGCGATGGACTGTCTCGAGGAGCGTTACAAAAACCCGCAAGATAAGTGTGTTCTGTCCGCTTGTCTGCGAAACGAACTCTTGCGCAGGTATGCGCAACTCAAACCAGATCTCCGTGAAAGACTCGAGAAACACGTCGAGGTGTACGGAACCAGAAAAAACCAGAAGGAGATCGCCCGCCGAGGGAAAAAGGTTGGGAAAACCTGACCAGTCCAAGGACTGGCCAGAAGAAGGGGCAGCTCGCGCTGCCCCTTTCTATTTTTATTCTGCCGCGCCCGATACTTCAGCCTCACCTTTTCCGCCGAAGGCGGATTCTCCTTCGGAGAACAATTTGTAGTACACCCTGTTATCAAACCGTAGATCAACATATTCAAGCTGACTTTCTTTTCCCTTCAGAGGATCGGAAGAAAGCACTAATTGGAGATTCTTTATCAGTGCATTCACATCTTGCCCGAAAGAAACTTTCAGAATAAATTCCTGCCTCCCCGGCACCTGCCTGCCGGTAGGCAGGGGCAGGTCCATAATAAGCGGGATGAGAAAGTCCCGATCATTGTCTATTGTGCCACCCTGCGGATCGAACCCGGCTTGCCCAAGAAACTCAAGTAACGCAAGAAGGCCGGGAAGATGGGCGGGTGCAAATCGTTGCCCAATCGGATTCGCCTGTGGTGAGCCAGCCTGCGCAGGCAGGCTTCCTCGGAAAACATACTGTGTTTTCGGACTTAAAACACTTGAGCTGTTTGGCTCTTCAGCAAAAATAAAACCCCCTTCATCCATTACATAGCATCGAGTGAGTGAGTCTGCACCTGCCTGGGCAGGCAGGCACCATCGTGCAAACGGCCGTCGCTCTTCCACGGCAACAGTCATTGCCGTTGCGAGAAGTGATTCGCGTGAGATCTTCGCGGATTTAATGCGCGGAAAAAAGATCTCGACCGCTTTTTCTATACCAGAGCGAGGGTAGAGGAACATATTACTGCGAGAGAATACATGATACGAACCATCGTTGATAATAGTCTCGACATAATTTTGTATCAGCCGCTCCGGCACTTGTTGGGTCCCAGTGACTGAAATTGAACCAATAGAAAATCGCGGAAGATACGACACCCAGCTCATTCCCCACAGTACTGAAGCAATAATAAGAAGTACAACAAATGCGGCGACGGCCCGCGCCTTACGCCGCCTTACGCGCAATGGCGTGGGACGCTTCGGACTCTCCGGCTCACGCGAAGTACGCAATGAAAAAAGCGGCGCCTGATCTCGCGGAGAGCCTTTGCGTAAATCAATGACTTTTCCCGATTGACTCATTGCCCATATATGCCCGAAGTACCTCCGGGATCAGAATCGATCCGTTCCGCCGCTGATTGTTTTCGACGATCTGGCAAAGAATACGCGGCATCGCAAGCGCCGTATTATTGAGCGAATGCACATATCGCACTGTCCCCTTCTCGTCACGATAGCGAATGTTCAGGCGACGAGTTTGGAAATCGTGAAAATACGATGATGAGTGTGTTTCGCGGTATCTTTTTTCGCTCGGCATCCACGCTTCGATATCATATTTTTTCACCTGACCCAATCCCAGATCACCGCCGCAATTCAAAACGACACGATATGGTAGCTGCAACTCTTGCAAGAGCGCCTCGGAATTCGCCGTGAGCTCTTCGTGAAATTTGACGGATTCTTCGTGACTCGCTTCGCACAGCACGACCTGTTCATATTTCACGAATTCATGAATGCGGAAAATTCCCTTCGTATCTTTGCCGTGACTCCCCGCCTCGCGGCGAAAGCATGGAGAATACGAAAAGAACTTTACTGGAAGATCTTTTTTCTCGAGGATCTCGTCCATGTAATAACCCATCGAGGCAACCTCCGACGTACCGGCAAGATATTCTCCATCCTGCGTTTTATACAAATCTTCTTCACTTTGCGGGAGATAACCCGTGCCTATAAATACTTCACGACGTGCGAGCGAGGGAACGATCATCGGTGTGAAATCGTTGCGGGTCATAAATCTGTCCTGCACAAAACGCTCCAAGGCCCACACCAATCGTGCGCCGTCGTTTTTCAAAAAGTAGCCGCGAAATCCTGCGACCTTGGCACCCCGCTCGTAATCGGCCATGTCGTGCATGAGAAGAAGCTCGCTATGGCTCTTGGGCTCGAATCCGCCAGCTGGCGGAAAACTTTGTTCAATGATTTCATCACCCCATCGTCGTACCTCTTGGTTATCGGTATCCGACCCGCCTTCCGGCACTGATATGTCCGGCACATTGGGCACTTGCACCATAAGAGTCCTCCACTCCTTCAAAATTCCCTGCATAGACTCTTCTTCAAGTCGCAAGGTCTCTTTGACTCCCTGCATCCGCTCAATGATACCTTTTCTCTCTGCATCGGTTTTGGATGAAGCAATTGCATCCGATGCAATATTCTGCTCAGCTCGCTTTTGGTCTATAGAAAGCTGCAACTCTCTCCGCTTGTCATCGATGTTTAAAAGTCTGTCGAGATCCACCTCGATGTGCTTCTTTTTAGCCCCTGCAGCAACAATTTCTTTATTTTCACGAATGAACTTTATATCGAGCATATACTTGGAAGACCGCAGAATGCTGTGGCAATGGTAAAATAATAGCACATGACCGATGAACTCCAACTTCTCGCTCCTGCCGATTTTCCCCCGCTTTTGCGAGAGATATCGGATCCTCCTAAGCAACTCTACCTGCGCGGCAAGCTACCGAGCTTCGGACACAAATGGCTTTCCGTCGTCGGAAGCCGCGCTATGACTACGTACGGTAAACAGGCCTGCCATCATCTAATAGAGGGCTTGCGTGGCTATCCTATTGCTATCGTTAGCGGTCTTGCCTATGGAGTAGATGCAGAAGCGCACAAAACCGCACTTGATGCGGGACTTACAACGGTCGCTGTCCCCGGCTCGGGATTGGATTGGGACGTGCTGTACCCGAAGGCCAATATAGGACTCGCGCGTGAAATACTAAAATCAGGAGGTACATTGCTCTCCGAATTCAAACCAGACCAGAAAGCAACCGATTACACTTTCCCGCAGCGCAACCGCATCATGGCTGGACTCTCACACGCTACTCTCGTAATCGAAGCAAAAGAAAAATCGGGCTCCCTTATCACCGCTAAATTAGTAACCGAGTATAATCGCGAGCTTCTCGTAGTCCCTGGTTCAATCTTTAGCGCAGAGAGCAAGGGTACACACCAATTCTTGCGCTTAGGTGCGACAGCGGTGACCTCACCGGAAGATATTTTAATTGTCTTAGGAATTGCCAAACGCTCTGGCCCGACATCCCTCTCCGAACTACGCGACGACCTTTCAGAAGACGAGCGGCGAGTATTCGAGATTATTCATACACCAGTACCGCGAGACTCTCTTATCGAGGCACTCGAATTGCCCATCACCGATGCCAACGTTCTCCTTTCAACAATGGAAATTAAGGGATTGATAGTGGAAGAATTAGGCGTGGTGCGTGTGCGATAATCTTCATCAACAAAACGTTTCCGCTTGACGTGTGCTAGGCTTCTGAGGTATCACTGTCCCTCATACTCTATGAAATTAGTTATTGTCGAATCGCCAGCCAAGGCGAAGACCATCGAGAAGTACCTCGGTAATGGTTTTACCGTACGCGCATCGGTCGGACACATTCGCGACTTACCGAAGAGCAATAAAGACGCCGTTGATGTCGAGGCTGGATTCGTACCGCGCTACATCGTTGTCAAAGAAAAACAGAAAATAATAGACGAGCTTCACGAGATCGCAGAACGCGCCGATGAAGTCATACTAGCGACCGACCCAGACCGCGAGGGCGAAGCGATCGCGTGGCACTTGGCCGAAACTATAGGTTTGAAGAAACCGAAGCGCATCGTCTTCCATGAGATTACCGAGCACGCCGTGCAGGAAGCGCTTGCACACCCGCGAAAAATTGACGAAGAGCTGGTGCGCGCTCAGGAGGCGCGACGCGTCTTGGACCGGCTGTTCGGCTACGATCTTTCGGGCCTCATTTGGAAAAAGGTCCGTTATGGACTTTCGGCTGGACGTGTCCAATCTCCCGCATTGCGAATCCTCATGGAGCGGGAACGCGAAATTCGTGCATTTGTGCCAGAGGCATTCTGGGTGGTGAGCGCAGACCTGTCCGCCAAGGGCGGATCCGCCTCCGGCGGAAAAACATTTACGGTAGTGTGCATCGAGGAGCCGAAAACGGAAGAAGAGGCTGAACGAATCCTCAAAGCCGCACAAACCAAAGAGTGGAGCGTGCTCTCCGTGAACGAATCCGAACAAGCCCGGTCGCCCCGTCCGCCCTTCACGACGTCGACCCTTCAGCAGGCCGCATCGACCCGTCTTGGGCTCTCGCCTTCCCGCACGATGGGCATCGCACAGAAACTCTACGAGTCGGGTTACATCACCTATATGCGAACTGACAGTACGAATCTCTCCAAAGAAGCGCAGGATAACCTCGTCGCAGCTGTACGGAGTGAGTTTGGAGAGAAGTACATAGAGGCTCGCGTCTACAAAACAAAGAGCAAGAGCGCGCAGGAAGCGCACGAGGCCGTCCGCCCCACCGACCCGAACAAACACAGCTTCGGCCATAATGAAGAACAGAAAAAGTTGTACGCACTGATACGCGCTCGCGCGCTCGCGAGCCAGATGGCTGATGCGAGCATGTTGCGCACGAAGATACTCGCGAACGTTCTCTCGACTCCGCTCGAGACAGGCGAAAGCTCGGCTATACCCGATTTCGCGGCGAATGGCTCACGAGTTATTTTTGACGGCTGGCTTGCGTCAGACCCGGATGCGCGCGGAGAAGATACGCAACTCCCCAAAGTCGAAAAGGGAGATCCTCTTACACTTATCGAGGCACACTCTGAAGGCAAGGAAACACAACCGCCAGGCAGATATTCCGAGGCAGGACTCGTAAAAGAACTCGAAAAGCGCGGCATCGGACGACCTTCAACGTATGCTTCAACAATTCGAACACTTGAAACACGGGGCTATGTGGAAAAACAGGGGCGCACGCTTATACCGACCGCGACTGGCGATGTGGTTTCTTCCTTCATCGAACAAAATTTCGGCGATTATATTAGCGATACTTTTACATCAGAAATGGAAAACGAACTCGATGAGATCGCAGAGGGTACGCGCAAATATGAGAAAACACTTAAGGATTTCTACACCCCATTTACGAAAGCTGTTAAATCAAAAGCAAAAATCCCGAAACTCACCAACATGGGCGATGCGCCAAAGGAATCGCTCTGTCCTCTCTGTGGTGGCCCTATGGTATACAAGCTTTCAAAAAATGGCCGCTTTATGAGTTGTGCTAATTTCCCCGCGTGCCTCGGAGCGCGCAAAGAGGACAGCACAGAAATCGCACCGCCGAAAGATATCGGTGAAGCATGTCCTGAATGCGGCGACCCTTCGACTCGTCGCTCAGGGCAAGCTGGAAAATTGATCGAGCGCGAGGGACGCTTTGGACGATTCATTGCATGTTCGAATTACCCAAAATGTAAGTATGTGCGAAAGGACCCATTGGAAGAAGCTCGCACAAAAACCGGCGTCGCCTGTCCTCTTTGCGCTATGAGAAAGCCTGTCGGCTCTCGAGGAGAGATGGTTGAGCGTCGCGGTCGCTTCGGAGTCTTCTTTTCCTGTTCGAATTATCCTGAATGCAAAAATGCTATAAAAGCCAAGCCGACTGGCCGCCTCTGCGACATATGCGGTTCTCTTATGATGGAAGGTACCAAGACAATTCCAGAAAGATGCAGCGACAAAAGTTGTCCCAACCATAACCCTCATAAACTATCCGCCCAAGGCGGATCCTCCTCGGGAGGAAAGAAATAGAGGAAATTCATCCGATGCGTGGCGAGCCCGCTTTTCTCCCTTTGCCAACATTCGAGATAGCAGTATTATCAATCGTATGACCTCGGCCAATCCTTGTCCGCTTTCTGCTATCCTCGCCGCAATGTCCTTCAAGACCGATGCGGATATCGCATTGGTGACAAAAGCGTACCAATTCTCGCAAGAGGCGCACAAAGATCAAAAACGCTATTCCGGCGACAATTATTTCATCCACCCGGCTGAAGTAGGCCTTTTACTTGCAACGGCTGGCATGGATAGCCAAGCCATTGCGGCGGGATTCTTGCACGACACTATTGAAGACGCTGGTATTAAACCTCAAATAATTGCGCAAGAATTCGGACCGGAGGTTCTCTCGCTCGTTGAGGGAGTAACGAAATTGGGGACTCTGCGTTATCGAGGCCTTGAGCGACACACCGAGTCTCTGCGCAAGCTGTTTGCAGCAACCGCCAAAGATGTCCGCGTACTCATTATCAAGTTGATGGATCGTCTGCACAATGCGCGTACCTTGGAGTACGTACCGCGTATCGAGAAACGCACGCGTATAGCGCGGGAAACTTTGGAGATTTATGCACCTATAGCCGACCGGCTCGGTATGAGTATAGCAAAACAAGAATTGGAAGATGCGGCATTCCCCTACGTCTTTCCAAAAGAATATGAAAAAACGCGTGAACTGCTTAAAGAGCGTAAGAACGAAAATGAAGAACGCCTCGAAAAAGTCGAAAAAGATCTCAAGCGCGAGCTTGGAGATGCCGGTATTCGAACGTTTCATGCCGAGGCGCGTGTTAAAGGCATCTATAGCCTTTATCTAAAATTAGGTCGCAGAGATTGGGATATAGACAAGATATACGACATCTTGGCACTCCGTGTGGTCTTCCAGACTGTTGCTGATTGCTATTCGGCACTCGGTATCATTCATGCACACTGGCGACCCGTACCGGGGAAAATAAAGGATTACATCGCCTTCCCCAAGCCCAACGGCTACCAAAGTATTCACACGACTATTTATACTGGTGACGGAAGCGCTTTGGAAATGCAGCTGCGTACTGAAGCGATGCATCGTGAGGCGCTTTATGGCATCGCTTCGCATCTCTCATACAAAGAAATTCAAGGCGGTACAGCCGAGAGCAAACGCGGTCTTGAGTGGATACGTCAATTCTTCCCCTATCTGAACCGCTCGACACCAGAGTCAATTGCGCAAAGCTCTGCAAAAGAGAAGACTGCACCAGCGTGGCTTGAAGAATTGGCTCATGCACATCACGGTACGCAAAAGTCAGAGGAGTACCTCGATACGCTGAAGTCAGACTTTTTTAGCCATCGCGTTTTCGCCTTTACGCCACAGGGGGACGTCATAGATCTCCCGATTTCCGCCACCCCCATCGATTTTGCCTATGCGGTCCATTCCGATCTCGGAAATAAGATGTCTGGTGCGCGAGTAAACGGCAAAATGGTCTCGATCGAGACCGCGCTTCGCAACGGCGACATGGTTGAAATAATCACCAAACCTTCAGCGAAGCCGTCGCGCAAATGGCACGACATTGCAAAAACAAGCATGGCAAAAAAGCACATTCGCGCTGCACTTGCGGCTCTCGAAGCGTCCGCGGAAGGCGGATCGGCCTCGTCCCGAAAAAAGAATTAGACTGAAAAGTTGGTGATGGAATAGAGGTCCTTTTCGTTTGGTTCCTGCGGCTGTTGATTTGCACTCGATTCTGCTAGCGGCGCCTCGGGAGATACCTCTGGTGCAATCTCCGCTCTATTTTGAGGCTGTGCGGCCGCAGGCATTGATTGATTCCCGCGCTCGCGCGAAAGGATCTCGCGAATATGCGCCAAGTCATCCACGGAAAAGAAATCGATCATGACCTTACCGCCCTGCTCTTTCTTTTCGATGCGAACGCGTGTACCAAGTTTTTCAGTCAACTCGCGCTCAAAGAGCAAAAGTTCGGGCGTGAGGTCTCCCTTTCGTGAGCGATCAACAGCGATACGACGTGCGACTTGTTCGGAATCGCGCACGGTAAGACGAGTGGTAATGATCTCTTTGAAAAGAGTCTTCTGCTCCTCTGTGCGATCCATAAGCATGAGAAGCGGCCGTGTATGACCTTCGCTAATCTCACCCGCCGCGAGTGCGTCACGTATTTCCTGTGGAAGCAAAAGAATACGAAGCGTATTCGAAACGTATTCGCGACTTTTACCAACGCGCTTTCCCACTTCGATATGCTTAAGTCCGAATTCTTTGGTCAAACGCTCAAATGCAAGCGCGCGATCGACAACGTTCAGGTCTTCACGCTGTAAATTCTCGATGATTGCAAGTTCGAGTTTCATCCTATCGCTATCCTCACCCGTGCGAATGACTACAGGAACTTGCACAATGCCTGCGATTTTGGCAGCTCGCAATCGACGTTCGCCGGCTATCAATTCATATTCAACATAAATTCCCTCACCCGGTCTCTCTATTTCCTTGCGCGTAACAGTAAGAGGCTGTAAAACGCCATATTGGCGAATGGATTCGGCCAGCGAAAGAAGCGTTGATTCATCGAAAATCTTACGCGGTTGGAAAGGATTGGGCTTAATGCGATCAACTTCTACCCAAAATATCGAGTCACCTTGATAGAGACCTTCCATCGGGAAATTATATCATAGGCTCTTTGTGTCTGGAGGCTATCCATAATCCCTGATCGTCTTTTATGTCTCTAGAATGTAGCAAAAAGAAGACCCCGCGCTACGTAGCGCGGGGCAGAGTCTCGGACAACACTTTGTACTCGTAGTATTTTCCCTTGTCCTCGAACACATGTTGGGCCCGAGGCCGAGGAAGGATGAGTCCGAGGTAGGCGTTAATCAGCTGTCCCGGGTCCATGAGTAGCGCATTGACTCCTTTGCATTGGCGGGCCCATTCTTCAGAGCTCGTCGGGACACGGCCGATCTGGCCGATGTCAAGACGCGACATATTGCGTCCTGCATCCTTGAGCTTCGAAAGAAAGAACCTGCGTTCCTCGTCCGTGATAGACGCACCTCCGTTTCTGAAATTCGCGACCCGATACGTCGTGCCGCGCGGAAATTTATCCGACGGCTTGGGGATGGAAAATAATTCCCGAAACTCGAGAAAGATACGCCGAACCGGTTTTCCTTCCGAACCGAGGAGAAACACGGGAATCTCCTGCAGAATGATGACCTGCTCCGCAAGAATGAGGTGAAGCGGAGAGAGTAAGAGGCTATCAGCTTCGTTTTCCCTGCAAGCTCGCCAAACTCCAGGTGCCGTCTCTGATACTCCTTCCCCCGACCTATGGAGGGTGAATGGCAGGATGGTAAGCTGGGAAGCCTGGAGTGCCGCCGCGATATCGGTGGTTTCTTGCTCGGTCACGTCAGAACGTTCCTTGGGGCCCGGCTGTTCCGGGGTCAGGAACAGAAGTCTTTTGGAACTCATGACTAATACTCCCTTCCTTGGAACTGTTG
>CAYIJV010000022.1:0-9955 GCA_964363895.1 uncultured Candidatus Saccharibacteria bacterium | reverse complement strand
CCGAATTCCTGCATTTTCTTCTCAAGTACTTCTTTATACACGCCACGCATCGCAATCCGCTTCTCTCGCATCCCAGTCTTTCCTTTGAGGGCTTTTAAGAATTCTTTTGTCGCGTCAGCTATTTCCAGCTCTATCCAATTTTCGTTTCCAAAGTATCTTTTCACGTATGCTTCGTCGTCGGGCCTATCGATACCGCGGATGTAAATCCCGCGGAGACGGGATTTACCCTGAGTATTATCGAAGGGTTGACCCCTCGACTCCGCTCGGGGTGAAGTCTGCATCGAAGACTTCAGAAGATACGCAACGATCGATGAATCAGAGCCGCCGGAAAGCGCGATAAGTGTTTTTTTACCAGCAATTTTCTCCCGCAATTGTTGAATCTTTTGCTGTGCAACATTGTGCGCAGGGAAGCGATCGGTAATGCCGCAAATCTTCGAGACGAAATTCTCGTACATTTTCGCTCCGTCAATGCTTTCTGTCACTTCGGGATGGAACTGAACGCCCCATAAGTGATCCGAATGTCCCGCGGCAACTTCCGCGTTGTCGGTTGTGCCCAGCACTTTAAATGGCGCATCACTGATCGCGTCTCCATGGCTTTCCAGAACCTGCGTTTCTTTCGCGATTCCCTCGAACAACGCGGAATCGGTCGTGATGCGAAAAGCGTGCACGCCGAACTCGCGCATATCACTCGGTGTAACTTTTGCGCCGACATGCTTTGCCCACATCTGGAAGCCAAGACATACGCCAAGCGTGGGGATTCCCAGGTCAAAAATGGTCTCATCAAACGGAGGCGGCTCGTTGACGACCGAAGCGGGTCCGCCCGACAGGATGATGCCCGATGGATTAACTTTCTTCACATCTTCGGCCAGAACGGACGCTGGGTCACAAATCACCGTAAATACGCCAAGTTTAGCCAATTGTTGCACGATCAGGTGATCGAATTGGCTGCCCATCGAAAATAATAAGATAAAGTGCTTTGTCTCCCGGACGCGCATCTCTTCCGCAATTGCCTCGATGGCTTCAGGAGTTGCGGTTTTGAAGATGGTCGGCATCGTGGGATAATATCATAAAATAAAGTATTCCGGTGCCGAACTGATTATGATGATAGAAAATCCTTCTAACAACCTCAACAAAGAAAGAGACCTGAACGAGAGGAGAGACCTTGGTGTGATGCTCGAGAGAATTCAGGAGCAAATACGATTGGGGGAAAAAATACTGAAAGATGTAACCAGGGAAATCGAGGTTTTAGATGAAAGCCTTAAAGCTCTTGGCGAGAACATTTCGGAAAGAAAGAATATCCTTGAGCGCGCACGCGCAAGATACATAGATGATCGGAAAGATCTTGAAAAGAAGCTCGAGAATTTGAGACAAATGCGAACAAGACTTCTCGAATCTACTCCTAAGAATCTGTCGCAATAAAAACTATTGCATCTTACATGTGGTCGCAGGGGCCCTTTCAGGGGTCTTTTCTTTTTTTGAGTTCAGCTTTGTCCTGATTTTTGGGGTTTTTGTGGTGTTTACACTGAACGAGCGTAGCGAGTCGAAGTGTGGATAACTGTCTTGCGGTGGGGTATAGTGGTATATACTCTAATGCAGTGGGAAAAAGTGGGGTAATCTGGAATTATGATGTTTATCGGGGAATACGAACACACGTTGGATGAAAAAAAGCGGGTGAGTCTCCCGAAGGCATTTCGCAGTGGCTTGGGAAAGCGAATGGTTATGACACGCGGCCTCGATAATTGTCTCTTTGTGTATTCAAAGACTAGTTGGGAAAAGGTCGCGAGGAAGTTGCAGGAACTTTCGTTTGCACAAGCCGATACGCGCGGATTCAACAGGTTCATTCTCTCTGGAGCTGCAGAAGTCGAGGTCGATAGCGCAGGACGCGTATTGATCCCGGATCATCAGAAAGAATTTGCAGGGCTGAAGAAAAATGTTGTTTTTGCCGGCGTTTCCGACCGAGTCGAGGTCTGGGATGCCGCTGCGTGGAAAACCTACAAGACCCGGATCGAAAAGAAGGCAGACGCTCTCGCAGAAAAATTAGGCGAGATCGGGGCACTGTAATTCTTTTTTGGCGGCATCAGATTGCTGGAGAATTTCAATACGTCATGCGCACGCGACGCTTTCAATTCTCCAGCAATCCGGTGTTATCACCGGGGCATCAGCCTGTTCTTTTACATGAAGCAATAGCTGAGCTTGCGATACAAAAAGAGGATATTGTTGTTGACACGACACTCGGCGGAGCTGGGCACGCGTGTACGATCGCGAATGCTCTCGGCAAAAAGGGGATACTCATAGGCTTTGATGTGGACCACGATGCGATTGAACGAGCGAACATCTCACTCGCTGGTGTCGCACCAAAAGTCTATCTGGTCGAAGCGAATTTCCGCGATCTCGCATCTGAACTCGCAAAACTCGAAATCAAACAAGTAGACAAAGTATTGTTCGATCTCGGGTGGAGCAGCTACCAACTTGCGGTCGGGAGAGGTTTTTCACTGAAGAGCGATGAACCGCTTCTTATGACTTTTGCCAAAGAACCAAAGCTTGGGACCCTTACTGCTTCCACGATCGTAAACGAGTGGGCGGAGAAATCTATCGCCGACGTGATCTACGGCTGGGGCGAGGAGCGTTACTCGCGGAGAATCGCCAAGGCGATCGTTCTGCGCCGCGCAAAGCAGCCTTTCGCGATGGCACGTGATCTAGCGGAAACAATATATGCCGCAGTACCGGCGAACTATCGTTTTGGTCGCATCCATCCGGCTACGCGCACATTTCAGGCTCTGCGCATCGCAGTCAACGATGAACTCGGTGCTCTCGAGGAAGGTCTCAAAGCCTCATGGAATGCACTCGCACAAAACGGTCGCATTGTCGTAATCACATTTCACTCCATCGAAGACAGAATTGTGAAGCAGACGTTTAGACAGTGGGAGGAAAGTGGAGAGGGCACGCGTATAACACGCAAACCAATAGTGGCGAGCGAAGAAGAAATCGCAAGAAATCCCCGGGCGCGCAGCGCAAAGTTGCGAGTCGTAGAAAAATCCTAGAACTAGAAAAGTAGATATATGGGAACTCATATTCATAAAATAAGTAAATACACCCCCTCGATATTTCAGGGGAAATTTGATTTTTCTACACACCAAAAAGGCATATCTCTTTCCTTAGAACATCCTTTTGAGCGAATCATTGTGCCGGTGCTTTCTTTTACGCTGGTCGTTTTGATTGCCGGATATTCCTATTTTGTATCGGCTTCTATTTTGAATGTGATAGATCGCAAAGAAGCGCTCGCTCAAATCACGAGAATTCAAGGTGTAATCGGGGGGTTGGAGCAGCAATATTTCACGCTCTCGCAAGGAGTGTCAGCGAATACGGGGGTAGCATTGGGCCTCACTCCGGTTCAAAACACGTACTACGTGTATCGTCCGGGCAATGTTGGAGCTGTTACAATTGCCCGCAATGCGATCTAAATTTGTCTTTCGGACTCAAATTCTCTGCGGACTTTTCATTTTTGCCGCGATCCTTCTCGTTGTGCGACTTTATTTTGTGCAAATCGTGCACGGGGCTGCGTATCAAAGAGATGCCGAAGCTCAATATGTGCAAACGAGTCCGGACACCGGAAGCCGAGCAGGCATTTTCTTTTCAACAAAAGACGGCGATCTCGTCTCTGCGGCGGTGATGCAAACGGGCTGGCGCATTGCGATAAAACCCAGAGAGATAATAGACCCACAAGATGTCTATAAACAGTTATATGCTCTGGCACCGATTGATTCCGAGCGTTTTTTCGCAAGTGCCGCAAAGGAAGATGATCCCTATGAGGAAATAGCGTTCCGCGTTTCCGATTCTGCTGCGTCGAAGATACGGAAGCTTGCTATCCCAGGAGTAATCTTGGTCTCCGACCAGTGGCGTTTCTATCCGGCTCATGAACTAGCTGCGCACGTCGTTGGATTCGTAGGATTTAAAGGGCAAACAAAAACCGGCGTGTATGGACTGGAAAGGAGTTGGCAAGATTCGCTCATTCAAACAAACAGCGGTCGCTACATGAATCCATTTGCGGAGATTTTTTTGAATCTCGAAGCGGCTGTATCAAGTGATCCGGCGTCCCATCAGGGTTCTATCGTGACTTCGATAGAGCCGCATGTACAAGCCAAACTCGAAACGACGCTCGACGGCGTAATGAAGACCTACACACCGAATCTCGCGGGCGGGATAATCATGGATCCGCATACGGGAGAGATCATCGCCATGGCCGTGCGCCCTGGATATGATCCGAATACCTACAACACTGTCTCAAACGTGGCCGTGTTCTCGAATCCACTGGTTGAAAGCATTTATGAAATGGGGTCCATCATGAAGCCGCTTACAATGGTCGCGGGAATCGATATGGGCGTCGTATCGCCGAAGGCCACCTATAACGATAAAGGTTGCATCGAAAAAAGTGGGAAAAAGATCTGTAACTACGATGGTAAGGCGCGAGGCGTCGTCTCAATGCAGGAGGTCTTGAGCCAGTCGCTGAACACCGGCGTATCGTACGTCGTCGACAAAATAGGGCATGAGGCTTTCGGTCGTTATGTCGAAGGGTTCCAGCTAGGGAGCCGGACCGGTATTGATCTTCCGAACGAAGCGAAGGGGCGGATACAAGCCATTCAGAACGGTTACGATGTGGATTATGCAAGTGCGTCATTCGGGCAGGGAATTGCGGTTTCTCCGATTGGGATGACGCGAGCGCTTGCGGCACTCGCAAATCAAGGGGTGTTGCCGACACCGCATATTGTGAAAGCAATAAAGTATGAAAGCGGCATCGTGCGCAAGATCGACACCAAGGAGGGACTTCGGGTTTTCAGTGCGACCACGACCGACACCGTTACGAATATGCTTGTTACTGTTTTTGATGATGCGCTTCTGAAGGGTGTGTTGAAACAGGAGCATTATTCGATAGCCGCAAAGACAGGGACGGCGCAGATAGCGATACCAGGCGGAAGCGGCTACTACGAGGATCGTTTCCTTCACTCATTTTTCGGATACTTTCCCGCGTATGATCCTAAATTCATCGTCTTTTTATTTGCGGTCGAGCCGCATGGAGCCGAATTTGCTTCTGCCACACTCGCGCGACCTTTCGCAGATATCGCGAAGCTGTTAATTGACTATTACGATATCCCTCCAGATAGGTGAACCATTTCGAGAGGTTTGAATAACCATGAGCAGGACCTCGCTGTTGTTTTTCCACATCAGAACATTCCTATATTCTTAAGAATGTGAGAGTATGTAGGTATGGATAAGAAAAAGGTGAAAGATCCGAAGAGGTTGGAACGGCACTTCAAGGGAGTGTCTAATCATCGGAGAATCCAGATACTTATATTAATAGCGAAGAGGCCCGATATCGCACTCTTTGATATCGTCGATGCCGTGAAGGGGAATATGAAAACGATCTCGGAACACGTGCGGCGTCTCCAACTTGCTGGCTTGGTTGAGAAGACATACGCAGGACGGACAGTGCAACACAAACTGACCCCGTACGGCAGGATATTCTACTCGTTCATAAAGACATTCTCTGATTCTTAAGAATGTGAGAGTGTCGATGATCAGGTAAGGACGGGCTGGAAAATTCGTTATTTTTAGGTATGATTTCGCACAACGGCCCTATCGTCTATCGGCTAGGACACATCCTTCTCAAGGATGGAAGCGGGGTTCGATTCCCCGTAGGGTCAAAACGAACAAGGTGAGGTTTGACCCTACGGTAGGAAGGGGTCGGGAAACCTGCCTGGTTTCCCGTGGAGGAAGGATTGGGAAAACCGTGGGTTTCCCAGGCCGTATGGGTCAAAACGCCTTAGGATCCGATGCATGTCATCGGGTACTTAGGCGTTTCCGGGTCCTGATGGGGAATCGAAGGCCGGAGCACACGAGAGTGCGCGAGGCGGGGTCGCGGAACTTTTCAGAAGAAAAGTATCCGTGACCGATTCTCCGTGAGGTCAAAAAGGTACCTGACACCATTTTCCTCCAGTTCTAATCCTTAAAGGACAGCTATAAGTGATATAGAATGTGAAGATGGAATGGACGCATCTCGTGGTTGGTATTCTCGGTACTCTGGCACTGATCGGCGGTGTGTCGATAGTTGTTTCTCCGAGAGCCTTCGCAGTCGTGAATAAATTTGCTTTTTCCATAGAGAAGGTTTCCGAACATGACAAGTAAAGAATGACGAATCTGCGTGATTGGGAGAGGTATGCAATAGGGGCTTTCTTGCTCTATATGGGAGTTGGAGCAATAGTCTGGCTTCTGTTCGGTATTGACCTATTCCGACTTCCACCTGGTTGGATATTTAACTAACCTATGCCGGAAAATCTTCAAGTGGAGACAATAACGGGGACAGGCACAGTTAAATCGTGAGAAGTATTGTATAAACAACAACATAAAAAGTTGAGAAATACTGTGCCTGTCCCACTATCTTGTCCCACTATCAACTTGTTGCTTTTATACTCAGAACGGTGTAATACAATAAGAGTAAACTGTAGAACTGTAGAGAGGGTGCCATGACAGAAGTAGTAGTCTGCAAAAAGACCTTTGAGGAGCTTGTCGCTTTCTATAAGAAAGACCTGGAAGGGTTTGAGAGGTGGCGAAAAGAAGTTCTAAAAAAGGAGATTTTGAGATACCGCAAGGGAAAAAGAAAACGTCTACGCGCCGTGCTTCACAATCACGAGATGAGGTTACGACGTTTCGGGAACGGAACGGCTCGCTATAACGCGGTTGTGGGCAATTTCTTCAACGTGTGTCTGGCGGATTTCGATGCTGGGTTGAAAGAATTTCTTCACGGCCCGAAGCATCCTCGCACGGGCGGGAATGTAGTTGCCTTTCTGAAACACAAAAAATACTAAGCGTTCAGCTTGTTATTTGTGTGTTACCCTCGGTTGTGAACCATCCGAGGGGCTTTCTTTACGAGAAAACGGTGTCAAGTACCGTTTTTTCAGAACCACTACTCGTTTAAGTGGTTTTATAGGGTCTCCTCGTCACCTCTCTTGCGAGGTGGCCAAATCCCAACCTGTAGAGAATACCTACTTTGTTGTATTAACTTCAGACCCGACAACCATATCTATGTCGCACACGCCGCCGACACATGCAAGCTCTCTTTTTTGTTCGGTTTCGTCGGTTTGTTCGTAGGTGACAAGTTTTGAGTAATCTATTTCCGGGAACGCCAGCGCCATTTCCAAGTACTTCTTTTTATCGATTTCTTCATAGGGTGCGAGGCGATATACATGATCGAAACGCGGCAGGAATGAGAGGCCGCCGATGATGTCCCAATTCTTTTGTATCCAGTCGACGACGCTGATCCACTCATCTTCGCCGACCGAAATTGTCGCCGAGGGATTGTGTTCCGTGAAATTGAGCTTCACCATCTTCCAATACTCAAGCTGTTCAAGCGCGGAGAAGTCGTCCTTAAACGCAGAGCTGTCCGGCGACTCGACTGGAAATTCCAGTACATAGGTACTCGCACTCCCTTCAGTTTGGCCAACTTCCGGGTAATAGGGCACTCCCTGATCGCGCAACATCCTAAAAAGCGAATCGGTCGCAGAGATGCGCACGCGGCGGACGTAATACTTGGAATGACGGGGATGAATGCCGGAGGAACAATTGAATGTTTGCGAGACCGTACCTGACGGTTTGACTGCCGTGACAGAGAGCGACGCTTTGACGCCGAAGCGTTTTGCATATACCGCGTTTGTTTTGACTGCTATGTCTCGCATGTCCCGCAATGTTTCTGGTTGCCGCGCCGCGTCGCTGTCCCATTGTCCGGTTACCGATACGCCAAGCAAGGCTTCTTCTCTGCAGTGCTTAGCCCAATCTTTTGAAATGTAGTTAAACTTTGTCAGTGTCGATTGATAGGTGCCAAGAATCGAGGCGAGGCGCGCCTTGCGCACCAAACTTTCATGACTATCTTCGGCGCGTGCAATAACTTCGGAGAGATTGCAGAATTCCTTTGATTGCAAGATAATCTCGCCGCAGGGGTTTGTCCCTATAGAACCTCGTACTACGCCGTCTTCGCCGATAAAGCCGGTTTTCTTAAAGTATGTGACTCGGCGTTTCGGCAAAGTGTTTGCGAGCGCGTTTCGATTAAAGATGCCGCGCTCGCCGGAACCGCTTTTCATGAGCGCTACCCACTCCTCCATGAGTTCTGTATTGGAGGGTTTTGTCTCATATACCGCAGAGTTATTTGCTACCGAGCGATGCGGCTCGGTGAGGAAAAACTGACCTTTTTTGGCATCGCGCAACTCGACATCGTCGAGGTCGGACAGGCTGATCATTGCGGTGCGGCGTACGCCGCCGGAGATCACGCACTCGCCGATTTTGCAGATAATATCGTGTGCGTCTATAGAACGCAGGCGCCTACCTTGTCGGCGCAAGATTTTTTCTCGTGCAAAGTTAAGCAGGGAACGCAACGGCTCTGGTCCCGATGCTTTACCGCCCATAACTTTGAGCCGAGCTCCGGCCGGGCGAATGAACGAATAATCAAATTCGACGTCATTTCCCGCGTACCACGTCTTAAGCCCGAACGTCAGGGCGTCGCACCAGCCTTCTTTGGAATCTATTATGACGTATGCAGGCAACTTCTTTTTAATCTGCTTTTTTATCTGCGGCAGCTGCTCAATATTTTGGCTCTCGACAGCGAATCCGACACCGCAACCCTGCATGGAGAGATACATGATCTCCGCAAAATCTTCGAGCTTGGTCGGGGCGGTAAAGGTGCAGTTATAGGTGCATGTATTGCATCGGCGCGCCGCTTCACCTGCGAATTGCATCAGACGCATCGACGGCATAATCTCTTGTTTGAGGATCGACTCGCGCAACTCGGAGTACTCTTCTTCTCTAAGTTTTTCGCCGAGATTCTCTCTCATGAACGCCATATAGCGGTCAACAGTCTCTATCCATGTTTCGCGTCTGTTTTCCGTCTCTATCCAGCGTGCGTAGGTGCGCAGATATACAAACTCGCCGAGCGGATTGTCTTTAAAATACTTTTTGCTTTCGGATACGAGCGCACGTACGTGCTCGGGTACGTCGCCCCGTTCTTGTCTCCGCCGGGCGCGCTCGGCCCGGTAGAGAATATACGCCTTTGCAGTGGCGGAGAACTCTTGCGACATAAGTTCTGTCTCTACCTCATCCTGCACCCCTTCGACAGTCGGCGTGAATGTTCTGTCTGCGGCTTTCTTTGCAACCAGTCTTTTTACTACCGCATCGGCGACTTTGTCGGGCGCCTTTTCGCGGAATTCCTCAGCGGCCTTCATGGCCTTTTCAACAGCGACGGCAATTTTATGTGCGTCAAACAGCGCACTCGAGCCGTCTCGTTTTATAATAGTTTTTAGTCCTGTTGATTTCTCTCTAGGCATGGAAATCTTGTGTTACATTGGTAGATATCTATATAGTACCTTATAGATATTCACATATAGAAAAGAAATCGCTGGGGATAAGGGATACGAAAGCAAAAGAGGCTCACGGTCAAGAGGAAGAGGCCTATAAGCGTCCCACGTAGGTACAAAGCGGTGAGGAAGAACTCTGTCCCGACTGTTTTAAGAAGTGCAAGTTTTCTTATTAATCCGTTTAATAGCAAAATCATGAAAAACATCAAGGTCATAGAGTGGGTTTTGCGGATATCGGTCTTCGGTACATTTTTCGGGCATGGCGTTTTTGCCCTGCAGGGAAAAGAGAAATGGGTCCAATGGATCATGAATTTCGGCGGTTGGGATGCGGGACTTGCCACACAACTTCTATTTGCCGTCGGCCTATTGGATGTGCTGGTCGCCTTCATAGTGCTCTTCAGGCCGGTTCGCATAGTTTTACTCTGGGCAGTGCTCTGGACCACCTGGACAACCGTCATGCATGTAATGCCTTTTGTCGGCGATCCGATATGGGATACCGTCGAGCGTTTCGCAAACGTCGGCGCTCCGCTGTCGTTGCTCCTGTTGCTTGGCTGGCCGAA
>CAYIJV010000021.1:5846-10884 GCA_964363895.1 uncultured Candidatus Saccharibacteria bacterium | reverse complement strand
GTTTCGCAAACGTCGGCGCTCCGCTGTCGTTGCTCCTGTTGCTTGGCTGGCCGAAGTCTTTTTCGGAATGGCTAAGATAAACTCATAATACCGACCCGTATGTCAGAATCCTTATCGTATCTTTGGCAGTACGTAGTCCAAGCTCTCGGTCTTTTTATCGCGTATGCGTTTGCGGCCCTGTTTCTCTACTTGGTTCTGCGTCGTCTCCATTCTCGGAAAATAACCATCGCCCTGCTGGCGGTTTTTCTTGGAGTCTCGGTTGCTTTCTATGTGCCAAACGGCCTGCCGCATGCATTTGAATATCCGTTTTTCCTGAAAACATACGGCCCTTCGAGCGGTCCTGTGCTGCCGTTTTCAAACGTGCTGAGTTTTTTCAAAAACTTCAGCACATTCGAGCAGGTGAAAGATATTGCGCGGAATCCCGCAGATATCCCCACTCCGATCGCGCGCAAAGAAACCGTAGATATAGAAATAAATATCACCGCAAAGGAGGTTGTGTCTGAAATGGCTCCGAGTGTCACGTTCAACTACTGGACATTCGATGGCACCGTACCAGGCCCTTTTTTACGCGTGCGTGAAGGCGACACGGTACAGCTGACGCTCCGAAACGATCCGACAAGCCTCCACCATCACAGCATTGACTTGCATGCCGTGACGGGCCCTGGCGGAGGCGCTGCGGCAACGACAGTAGCGCCGGGCGAAAGCAAGACGATAATTTTCAAAGCGCTCAACCCGGGCATCTTCGTGTACCACTGCGCGCATCCCAACGTGGCCAATCACATGGCGCACGGTATGTACGGACTTATCCTCGTCGAACCGAAAGGGGGATTGCCGAAAGTTGATAAAGAATTTTACGTAATGCAAGGAGAATTTTACAGCGTAGGCGCGCTCGGCAGGAAAGGCCTCCAGCTCTTTGATGCGGAAGCAATGCTCGACGGAAAACCGCAGTACATTGTTTTCAACGGGCGTACCGGAGCGCTAGCTGACACTCTGAACGCCGAAGTTGGCGAAACTGTGCGTATGTATGTGGGTAATGGCGGTGTGAACCTCGTCTCAAGCTTTCACGTTATTGGGGAAATATTTGACAGGGTATATCGAGAAGGCGATCTGGTGAGTTCTCCCGCACAGAGCGTCCAGACGACGCTCATTCCAGCAGGAGGCGCGGCAGTTGTCGAATTTAAAGTTGAGTACCCTGGGAATTATGTACTGGTTGACCACGCGCTCGCGCGGCTTGATCGCGGCGCATGGGGAGTATTACGCGTAGAAGGCGAAGCCGACCCGAACATTTTTAAAGGGGAGGCGCAGGGCGGTCACGACCACTGATGCGTTTCAGAGCGGTTTGAGATATTCTGGCATTTTAGCTTGAATATCTAACACTTTTTCAACAGCCGCTTCAGGGACCAGCTTACCTGGTTCAAGTCCAAGTCTCGATAGTATGCTGTTAAAGGCATCCTTCTCGGAATCACCAGCAGCGCCTTGTCTCTCGATGTCGTGCCATATTGCTTCTATTTGGTTTCTTGCCTGACGATCCTTGGATGCTCCGCGACACCCTCTACTTTCCCGATTTTTTTATTTTTGTGCGGGAGCTTTTCGCCGTTCATAGGTATAGATTATCACGCGTTAGGGAATTATCATAAAACAAGAACGGCCTCGTGATTCTTCACAAGACCGTTTAGAATAGTTTAAGCTGGCGCCCCTCTTTATCTTTTTGTTCTTCCGCCAGCTCTTCCGCCAACTTGCGTCTCAAACTCCTTAATTTGGACGCTATGCCCCCAATTTTTCCGATTTCCGACATAATGCTCGGAATCCGGAGTCGAGAGCACCACTTTGCCGTTTCGAAAAAAACCTGAAGCGCCATCTCGACGCTGTAGGTTTTTCTCCTTGCGAGTTCGAGGATATGGCGGGCGATTTCTGCGTCCGTCAGGCCACCGAGTTCTGGAGCTGTTCCAGCTATGACTTTTCTTGCCAGCGCGAGAGCAGAAATGAAGTCGGGACGTGGAACGATGCCAGATTTTCCGTAGTGGAAAGTGGACCCAACTTTCCACACCTCTCCTCCGTTTATATTGCGGAAGTGGAGAGTCACGCCTTGATCCGGTAGTTCGACGAGAACGTCAACTTCTTCGCCTGGAACAATTCGCTCAATTTTGAGCGTCATGAAGATCACCTTCCTTCCAGGATATATCTTACATACTTAGATGTATATTTAGCAAGCGCTTGGTAAAAAAGGCCCCGTGGCTTAGAGTCTCTAGGTATGTACAAGCGCATTGTTGTTAAAATCGGTACGAAAGTTCTTTCCAATCCAGATGGTCGGCTTGACCGGGAGGTCTTGGAACATATCATCGAGCAGGCGGTCCTCCTGCGGAAAAAGAATATTCAGGTCATTCTTGTCACATCCGGCGCGGTCGGGACGGGAAGAGGTCTGCTCACTTTGAAAAAAGACATCGGCAGTGTCGTGCAGAAACAAGTCTTTGCGGCCGTGGGTCAGGTGCGGCTCATGGGAATGTACGCGGATCTTTTTGAGAAGCATGGATATTTTTGCGCGCAGGTCTTGGCGACCAAAGAGGATTTCCGCGACCGGCAGCATTATGCGAACATGAAGAACTGTTTCGAAAACTTGCTTCAGGATAAAATAATTCCGATAGTAAACGAGAACGATGTGGTCGCCATCTCCGAACTTGTTTTCACGGATAACGATGAATTGGCGGAACTTGTGGCGACGCAGCTGCGCGTCGATGCGGTCGTCATTCTCACGAGTGTTGATGGCGTTCTTGTCGGCGGGCGTACCATTTCTGAAATAAATTTGTCCAATGCCGTGTCTTTCAAGAAACACATTACTCCGGAGAGATCTGCCGGCGGTCGCGGGGGAATGCGCACGAAATTTAGCGTCTCTTTGAAACTGGCAAAGCGGGGCATTACCACTTACATTGTGAACGGGAAGAAGCGCAATGCGCTCACGGACGTAATAGCCGGCAAGCGCATCGGTACGAAATTCTTACCACGCAAGAAAGCCGCATCATATAAACGATGATATTCTAGAACTATGTCCCGCATACTCGTCTCCGGCTCGATCGCATACGATCGCATAATGGATTTTGTCGGTCTTTTTGCCGAGCACTTCATGCCAGAAAAGCTCCATAGCATCAATTTAAGTTTTCAGGTCGAGACACTCTCTATCCAATTCGGCGGCACTGCGGGCAACATCGCGTACAATCTCGCTCTTCTCGGAGAAAAGCCGGAGATCATTGCAACGGCAGGCAATGATTTCGGTTCGTACCGTTCACACTTGCTTCTCTCGGGCGTAGATCCGAAGTCGATCCGCATTCTGGAAAAGGAGAGCACCTCCGCCGCATTCATTCTCACCGACAAGGCGGATAATCAAATAGCCGCTTTTCATCAAGGTGCGGGGGGATATGCCTACGATACGGGAGTAGATACTGAAGGTCGCGCGCTTGCGATCATTGCTCCCGGCTGCGTTCCCGACATGCAGGCATTGCCCGGTTATTACCGAAAACACGGCTTCCGCTATCTCTATGATCCCGCACAGCAGATCCCCGTGCTCTCGGCAGATATGTTGAGAGACGGGATATCGGGTGCTTACGCGCTCTTTGGCAGTGATTATGAATTTGAGCTCATCAAACAAAAGACGGGATGGACCCAGCAAGAGATCGTGAGCAAGGTTCAGACCGTAATCGTTACATATGGCGCAAAGGGGTCTGACGTTATTACTGCGAGAGATGTTGTGCACGTGGAAGCCTGTCCGGCGCAGGCGCTTATAGACCCGACCGGCGCCGGCGACGCATATCGCGCCGGATACATCAAGGGCATGCTCATGGGCTTTCCCGCAGAATCATGTGCGCGACTCGCGAGCGTAGTTGCCGCATACGTGGTTGAGACTTACGGCACTCAGACCCACAAGTTCACTATGGAAAACGTCAAAGACCGATACAAGAAGACCTACGGTGTGGAGCTTTCGCTCTAGGGTTGTATACTTCGTGACAATGAAAAGTGACATTAAAGACATTGCGCTGGCGGCCGAAGGGAAGCGCCGCATTCTATGGGCAGAGCGGGATATGCCCGTTTTGCGTTCTATTCGTGCACGATTCGAGAAAGAAAAACCGCTTGCGGGGAAAACATTGGCCGGTTGTTTGCATGTGACGGCCGAGACGGCCAACCTAGTGATTACTCTGAAGGCCGGTGGAGCAAATGTGTTCCTTTGCGCTTCGAATCCGCTCTCGACTCAAGATGACGTTGCGGCAAGTTTGGTAAAGGATTTTGGTATTCCTACGTTTGCAATAAAAGGGGAGAGCAAGGAGACTTTCTTTAAGCATCTTGAATCGGTTATCGCACAAAAGCCGCATCTCACGATGGACGATGGAGCGGATCTTGTCTCGACAATTCATACAAGTCACACTGATCTTTTGCCGAACATTCTTGGAGGCACAGAAGAAACGACGACGGGCGTTATCCGTTTGCGCGCCATGCATCGCGATGGCGCCTTGAAATTTCCGATAGTCGCAGTGAATGATGCGAAGACAAAAAATATGTTTGACAATCGTTATGGAACGGGCCAATCCACTCTTGATGGCATCATTCGTGCGACCGATATGTTGATTGCGGGGAAAACAGTTGTCATTGCGGGATATGGCTGGTGCGGCAAGGGCCTCGCTATGCGTGCACGCGGAATGGGGGCAAATGTCATCGTTACCGAGATAGATCCGGTGAAAGCTCTTGAGGCCGCGATGGATGGATTCCGCATCATGCCTATGATCAGCGCTGCGGCAGAGGGCGATCTTTTTTGCACCGTGACGGGCAACATCGATGTCATTACGCGCCCGCATTTCAAAGTGATGAAAGATGGCGCGGTAGTGTGCAATGCCGGACACTTTGATGTGGAAATAAATTTGAAGGATTTGCAAGATGTTGCGGAAGGTGAACCTACGACAGTGCGTGAATTTGTGCAGGAATATACGATCAGCCCTTCGACAGGCTCAGGGCAGCCAAAACGGATATACGTTTTGGCTGAGGGGCGACTCGTGAA
>CAYIJV010000021.1:0-5746 GCA_964363895.1 uncultured Candidatus Saccharibacteria bacterium | reverse complement strand
CAGGCTCAGGGCAGCCAAAACGGATATACGTTTTGGCTGAGGGGCGACTCGTGAACCTTGCGGCGGCAGAAGGACATCCCGCAAGCGTCATGGATATGAGCTTTGCCACTCAAGCACTTGGGTGCGAATGGATTGCAACGCAGAAGAAGCCTCTTACGCCGGGAGTTTATGAGATTCCCGAGGAGACCGAACAAATGATCGCGCGATTGAAGTTGGCGGCGATGGGAAGCGCGCTCGACGTACTTTCTCCGGAGCAAACAAAATATTTGACAAGCTGGCAGGAGGGGACGTGAGTATGCGTCTGTGTAATGTCATTGAGATTGAGACACCGCAGAGATTTCTCCTCAATGGTCTTTGGTTTGGTCCAAAGAAGTCGAAACGGGTTATCATATGGGTGCACGGACTCGGTAGTTCGATGTTTAGCAAACTCAAGATCGCAGATGAACTAATTGATTCGAAGACCGCTGTGCTCGCGTTTAACAACAGAGGGCACGACAAAGTTGCGCACCTGCCGCACGCAAGCCGAACATTCAAGAAAGCGATTCGCGGTGGAGCAGCCCACGAACGATTTGTTGATTGCGCAGATGATATTCAGGGGGCAGTCAATTTTGCACGCCGACAAGGGGTAAGGAACATTTTTCTTGCAGGACATTCAACGGGCTGCCAGAAATCGGTATATTGGGCGAGTAAGAGAGGTCGCGGCGTAAAAGGAATTATATTGCTCGCGCCGATGAGTGATTACTCTGCGGAAGCTAAAATCTCCGGGAAAACTAAGATAGCTCGTGCCCTGATTCATGCGCGGAAACTCGTCGCATCCAATCGTCGGCACGAACTCATGCCCGAAAGCGTTTGGGGCTGGTCGCTACTAGCCGATGCCCAACGATGTATAAACTTGTACTCGGGCGAAGGGGCAGAAGAGATATTTACATATTGGGCTCCGCGAAAGAACCCAAAAACACTACAATCAATTCGAATACCGACGTTGGTTCTGCTTGCGGAGAAAGACGAATACGGCGACAGGCCAGCAAAAGAAATCGCTCGGTGGTTCGATACGAATATCCACGCGTCTCATCGGGTAATTATTGTCCCGAAAGTGGGGCATAGCTTTAAAAATGGCGAGAAATTAGTTGCTGGTGCTATCCGCAACTTCCTCAAGAACACATAAACTTCCTGTGGTTCACCGCTTGCCTTATATGTTAGACTAGCGCGAATGGAAAAGGGAATTCACGTCGTTCTTGCGCCCGAGCAGCTGGGCACTCTTTTTAACATTCCTATCACGAATACGCTCATCACCAGTTGGATCGTTGTGCTCGTCTTGGTAGCGCTTGGCTTCATTGTCGGAAGTCGGGTGAAAATGATCCCGGGCAAATTTCAGACACTGCTTGAATGGATGTTTGGTTTTGCCTACGATTACATCGCAGAGACGCTGGAGAGCCGCGAAATGGCGCGCCGATTCTTTCCGCTCCTCATGACGATATTTTTGTTTATCTTCACGGCAAATATACTCGAATTTACACCGGGCATTGGTTCGTTCGGACTCTTTAAGCACGGGGAGTTTCTTCCGATCTTACGAAGCGTCAACACGGATCTCAACGTCACACTCATGCTCGCCATCCTCTCGTTTCTCGTCATCGAGATTACGGGTATCGTTACTATCGGAGCCGTAAAGTACGGGGGAAAATTCCTCAACTTCCGTTCTTTTATCGGGTTTTTCGTCGGCATCATCGAATTGTTCAGTGAAATTGCGCGCATCATTTCCTTCTCTTTCCGATTGTTCGGTAACATCTTTGCCGGCGAAGTCCTCATTCTCGTTGTTGTTTATTTTCTTCCGTACGCCGCACCGGTTCCTGTGATGGCTTTTGAAGTCTTCGTTGGATTTGTCCAAGCCGCTATCTTCGCAGTTCTTACGCTCTTTTTCATTAAAATTGCCATTGCCGAGCCACATTAATCCCGCCCTTTCTGGAGAAAGAGCGGGATTGAAAATCCTTGGCCTCACATGTTATGATGGGGCTGTCGAGATTACACATTACTAGGAACGCATAAAATTGATTATGGATTTGGAATCGGCAAAAACGCTCGGCATGGCAATCGCGGTTGGTTTTGGCGTGCTCGGGCCCGGTATCGGAGTGGGTCTTATCGCCGCTTCGGCGCTGGAGGCAATCGGTCGCAATCCGGAGGCATCTGGCAAGATACAGCCGCTGATGTTTGTAGGCATTGTGTTTGCGGAAGCGCTCGCTATATTCGCTTTGGTCGTAGGTTTCATCGTTAAGTTTACCTAGGGCTCATTTTTCATGAGTGAGCTTTTCGCAGCATTCGGCATTAACTGGAAACTCCTCCTCGTGCAGGCGGTGAATTTTGGGTTGCTTCTCTCGGCATTGACCTACTTTCTCTACAAGCCCGTACTCCGCATTATCGATGAACGTCAACGTAAGATCGCGGAAGGTGTGAAGACGGCCGAAGCCGCCCAAAAACAGCTTGCTGATGCGAAGACGGAAGGCGAGGGAATAGTGGGCGGCGCGGCACGTCAAGCGGAGACTCTCGTTGCTTCTGCACGAATGCGCGCAGATGAGCGGGGAAATGAAATCGTAAAGACCGCTGAGGCGCGCGCCACCGCATTGCTCAAAGATGCATCTGATCGCGCAGAAGAAGCGAAACGCCAGGTGCTTAAGGAAAGCGAGCGGGAGGTAGCGCGCGCGGCGATGCTTGCGGCGGAAAGAATCCTTCTTGCCCGCCATAGCTTTAGCGACGGAGGGCGCGAGAAGTCGGCTTAAAAAATATGGAAAACGCGTACGCACAAGCACTTTGGAAAATGCTGCAAAACGGCCCGTCCGACGGCAGACAGGGTATGAAGCCGAAAGAGGCTCTGCACGCGCTTCACGAGTCTTTGATGAGGTCAGGTCGTCAGGGTTTGTTGCCGAAAATTGGTCGTGCTTTTGCAAAAATCGCGGAACGTGATCAGGCTCGTACCAATATCGTTCTTACCGTTGCACGGGAGAAAGATGAACACACGGCACAAAAAGAGGCGAAAGATATTCTTTCAAAGATGAATATTGACTCTGTCGATGTTACTGGGCGCGTGGACGACTCGCTTATCGGCGGGTGGAGATTGGAGGGTCGGGAGCGCCTCGTAGACGCGAGTTTTAAAAAACAGCTGCTGACACTGTATAATCGGGCAACTCGATCATAACTATGGACACATCCATCGTAGAGAAAATTATAAAAGAGATAGAGCATTTTGCGCCGACACATGAGAGCGAGCATGTAGGGCGGGTAACTTCGGTCGGCGATGGAGTCGTAGCGATTGATGGACTCTCGAAAGCTGTAATGAGCGAGATCCTCATTTTTGACGAAGGAAAAGGGAAGAAATTGACAGAGGAAATGTCGGCAAAAGGGGAGCTTTACGGACTTGTTTTAAATTTGGAAGAAGACGGAGTGCGCGCCACTATTTTGGGCGAGACCTCACGGGTGACAGAGGGTATGACCGTGAAATCCTCGGGCAAGATCCTTTCGGTTCCGGCTGGAGAGGAATTGCTGGGTCGTGTCGTGAATGCGCTCGGTGAACCACAAGATGGTAAAGGGCCTTTCAAAGATATAACCATGATGCCGGTTGAGCGGCAGGCAAGCGGTGTCATTGAACGAAAATCAGTTTCAGTGCCGCTCCAGACCGGCATCAAAGCCATCGATTCGATGATACCTATAGGGCGCGGTCAGCGCGAACTTATAATCGGTGACCGGTCTTTGGGTAAAACAACAGTGGCAATTGACACCATCATCAACCAGCGCAACGAGCCGAAAGAGAAACGCCCGATTTGTATTTATGTAGCGATAGGACAAAAAGAATCAAAAACGGCGCGCATAGTAGAGCAGCTTCGGCGCGAGCGCGCACTCGAGTACACCATTGTCGTCGATGCTCCTGCCTCGGCACCAGCCGCCCTTCAATTTCTTGCGCCATTTTCGGGTGTTGCGATAGGCGAATACTTTATGGATGCCGGTCGCGATGTCCTCATCATTTACGACGATCTCTCCAAGCAAGCGGTTGCGTATCGCGAACTCTCGCTCCTTCTGCGCCGTCCGCCGGGTCGTGAAGCGTATCCCGGAGACATCTTTTATCTCCACTCGCGCCTATTGGAGCGCGCCGCCTGTCTCTCCGAAGAAAAAGGCGGAGGTTCAATAACGGCGCTTCCTATCATCGAGACGCAAGAAGGCGACGTTTCCGCTTACATTCCGACCAACGTGATTTCCATCACCGACGGACAGATTTTTCTCGTCGCCGAGCTCTTCAACAAAGGCGTTCGACCTGCTATCGACGTGGGTATTTCCGTATCACGCGTAGGTTCGAGTGCACAAACGAAAGCGATGAAATCTGTTGCGGGAGGACTTAAGCTAGAACTCGCACAATTCCGTGAACTGGAAGCATTTATGCAATTTGCGCAGGATCTCGACAAAGTGACAGCAGACCGCATCTCCTCCGGCCAGCGAATGGTAGAGGTTTTGAAACAGAAAAACGGCGCGCCAATCTCGGTCGAAATGCAGGTGGCAATTCTCTATGCTGCCGGTCATAAATTCTTTGCCGATGTAGCAGTTACAAAGGTAACGGCAGTGGAGGCGCAGCTTGCCGAATATTTGGATGGCCAGAAAGCGGATACTCTTGCAGAGATAAAAAAGTCGGGTGCACTTTCTGACGAGTCGAAGAAAGAATTGAATCGCGCCTTCGAAGAATTCCGCCTTGCGCACCCAGAGTTGTTTGTCGCGAAGTAAAATTATGGATGTCGCACATCCATATATCGAAGTGCGACATCCATAGTTATGGCAAGTCTTAAAAATATCAAGCTCAAAATCATCTCGTATAAAAAAACGAGCACGGTCACCCATGCGATGGAGGCGGTCTCTGCAGTGAAGATGCGAAAAGCGCAAGAGAGGGCGCTTGCCGCCCGCCCGTATGCGCGCGCCGCACTGCGCATTTTGAGCAGCTTGTCAGGCAGTATCAATCTAATCCGTCATCCTCTTACGGTGGGGCGCACAGATGGGAAAACAGCCATCATAATTATCACCAGCGACAAAGGGCTCGCCGGCTCACTTAATAGCGCAGTTATTAGAAAAGCGGAACTGTTTATTCGAGATCATGGTCTCACGCGAGAAGGCGTCGTTTTTTTGTGCCTGGGAAAGCGCGGTTATGAATTTGCCATCAATCGCGGTTATGAAGTCATACACCACGAGATCAATATTGCTGACACAATTGACGAGAGGGAATTTCATGCAATAACCGATCAGGCACTCGCTTTTTATTTGAACGGCGTGGTGCGCGAAGTGCGAGTTGTATATACGGATTTTAAGTCAACGTTCGAACAAGAAGCGGCCATTTACAAGATTCTTCCGCTGTCGCAGAAGATTCTTGAACACATTGTCGCGAGTATTCGGCCTGCTCGCGGAAAATATACCGAGCCGGCATTGGGAAATGGAAACGGTGTTCCTGCATACACTATTGAGCCGAGCGAAGAAGAGGTGCTTAATTTGCTCTTACCAAAGCTTGCCAACATCGCAGTTTTTCATAAACTTCTCGAATCAAAGGCATCGGAGCACAGCGCGCGCATGGTCGCCATGAAGAGCGCTACCGACAAAGCAAAAGAAATGGCACAGGATCTTACACGGAAGTTCAACAGGGTCCGCCAAGCGGCAATCACGCGCGAGGTCTCCGAAATTACGAGCGGTATCGAAGCGATGAAATAATATGACTTGGATTTCTACG
>CAYIJV010000020.1:0-11306 GCA_964363895.1 uncultured Candidatus Saccharibacteria bacterium | reverse complement strand
GAAGCAGTGTCCTTCGTAGCTCCGTTAGGAGCGAAGTAGGACGTATATAATTCAATTATGTACTTCGTCTACATCTTGCAAAGCCAGAAGGACCAGAGCCTCTACATCGGCTCAACCGAGGACGTGAAGAAGCGATTTGCCGACCATAATAGCGGCAAAGCCAAATATTCAAACTCAAAACGTCCATATGTCCTAAAATGGTTTTGTGCCTTCCCAACAAAGCCTGCTGCTTTAGATTTTGAAAAATACTTGAAACAAGGTTCCGGCTTCGCATTTGCACGAAAACACCTCATCGAGCAGAACTCTGAATGACGGGTTCTCTATTCCTGACGATTTTCGACCATGCCAAGACTTGCGCCTTGGTTTAGGTCTCAACTTATTCAGTTGCCCTTACATGCTATGACTATTCCGAGCAACTGTAAACAGCAGGCGTGTTCAGGCTAATTTTTCTTTTATAAACTCGTTCGCATCGAAAGTCTTTTTCTTTATATCGTCCAAAGACGCAAACGAGCGCCATGCAATCTGAAAGCGGCCGTGAAATCCCTCCAAATGTAAGTGAATCGCACCACCGGAGCTTTTACCAGTACTTCCCATGATACAAATTTGCTCTCCTGCCCTGACCGGCCCTAGCACGTGTGGTTCTTCAGACATATGACAATAGAGGAAAGATTTATCTACGGACGGCACATATAGAGCGGCGTGGTTGCCAAGAGATTTGCCCCACGGAGAGTCGAAAACTTCTTTGTATACAATCTCCCCGTCGGCACAAGCAGTAAGCGGTATTCCCACTTTCCCGTGTCCCCCATAATCTACCCCTGTGTGGTGACCGAATTTTGGATACAAATTCCAGTCTTCGTTAAGATATGTTTGTGACAGCATAAAATATGCAGCCGGAACCGGAGCCTGCCACTTTTCTTCCCTAATCTCCTCCTGTTGCGGTACCGGATTAGATGTCTCTTGAATTATGGCGTGTACAGACTCGGGCCTTGAATCTACATTGGTTGAGACCGATTTTTGAAAAAAATTCCTCAAAGCCTCAAATACTTGTCTAAAAATCACCTGCCAGTTCATTGCAGAATTATACGCCTGTTGACGAACCACATTTTTGTACGAATTATACCTCTGAACCCTGATTGGTCTTCAGCGCGCTCATTTCAACCCAGTACTCCGGCTCTGCCTTAGCTGGTTTGGTGGATTTTAATTCAGGAACATTATCTAAAACCTTACTCTTCGACTCACTGTCAGGCCACGTTTTAAGCCGTTCGAGTAAATCTCTGTAGTCTTTCTCAAAATCGGCAAAACTGGGACGAATATCTTTAAGGATACTGACGGCTGTATCTATCGTCTGGATATTTCTGTCAGCTCGAATCATCTCAAAAAGACTGTAGATTGCCTGCGATTTTGGTGTTTCTTGCAAAATTCCAAACAAGCTTGTGACTGCTCTGAGTGTAAACACGTTTTGGTTTGTCAGCACCTTACCCGGTTGTCTCAAGTGCTCTATCAACTCTTTCCCAATCTCACTTTTACTCCCCTCACTTAAGTAATCCGACTTAACTAAGAACTTATACCCGACCTCTGTTGAAACCATGTCGTCGGTCTTTAAGAGAGATTTGATCTGACTTATTGCGAGTTCTTTGATTGCAATGTCGTCACCCTTGCTCAATTTCGACACGGCATAGTCGTATGTATCCTCCCGCTGTTTCGCGGGAATGTTTGCGGACTTCGTCAATAAAGCTTTAAGTATTGCCTGTCGATCGGGCAAATCGTCAACAAGGCCTCTGATGAAAACGAGCCCGTGGTCAGGTTTGCTGGAAACTAGCCCTAACAATATTTGAAGTTTATTTTCTTTGCTCGCGGACTTGTAAATTAAACTCAGGAAATCGTCCCCACTAAGACATCTCTTTAAGAGGGTTTCGAAGTAGTCCGAAATGAACTTCTCCCTACTCTCAGGAGTCCAATGATTTAGTACTGCTTCGAGCTTTTCTTTTGAGACCCCCCTGAAGAATTCCGTGACTAAGTTTACTATCTGGGGCTTTTCTTGCTCATTTAGGTAAAGACTTAAGAATCGAAGATTATTTACAACAACCGCCCGATTTTCGAGCGCGCCTATGCCATTATATGTTTGTACGTATAGCTGTATGAGTCGAGCCCTGTTTGGGTCTGGCGTCCCCTTGAAACTACTTGCGTAATTGCCAAAGAGTGTTCGTAGACCCTGCATTAATGCCTCCTTTGTTGGATTGAAGTCTGGGGAGCTTGCGAATTCTTGCTGAAGAATATCCGAGATTTTATTGAAGACCAAGAAACCTTGCTTATAAAATTCAACGATTGGTTTCAGAGAAGTGAGAATCGTTAACCTTTGCGCAAGGTTATCTTTCGCAATCGCGTTTAAGAACTTCTCCACTGCGGGACCTGTAAGAAAAGGCTTTTGCTTTTCAATGGTATCGAATAGCGCGACAACTTCAGAGTTAGTTGCATAAAATTGCTCAATATTACTAGCAACTTGAGCCACGTCTTCTCGAGTAAGCAGGTCCTGATGCGTCAAAAATTCTTTAAAGATTTCTTTGGCCAACAATATTGCTTGTGCGGTCGTTGGAGTTTGTCTTAGCTCTTCGCTACCCAAAGCCGAGATGTATCTTTGAATTAAAGGTCTTTTCATATTTTGATGAAGGTCAGCGCTTGAGAGAATATCTGAAAAAATGAGTTCCGTTGGCAAGGTCATGTAGTCTTGCCATAGGTTATTGTTGAGAACATCAACAACTGTCTCGTAGTATCTCCGCACAGTCGGTACGATCTTCTCTCTATGAAAAACCTCGAGGTGGGTCTTAAAAATATTCGCTAGAGGCAATCTCTGGTTCCTATATTTTGCTAGTAGATCACTAACGTATTCAGCAACAATATTCACACCCTCTTGGGTAGCATATTTGCCGTTCAATAGATCTACAACTTCTTGAATTTTTCCTTCAATTAGACTCAGTTGGACCTTATCTGAATCGGGCAATCGCGTTGATGTAAAAGGTTTCTTAAAGTAGATGAAGGGTTCAGCATTTGGTACGGTTACCAAACTGGTATTTCTCATAAATTCTGCGAATTCCCCCGAGCTAGAATCTATGCTTTCTGGCTCGAACCATCTTTCTTTTAATTTCTCATAAGCATCGGGGTATTTCTGTTTAAGAATAAGGACCTTCGCTAAATAAGCGGGACTACCACAAACAATTTCCTTAACTTCGGTGTTGGATGCAAGAATCATGGCCGCTACAAGGTTGTTGATGAATTGTTTAACTTCCCGCGGATTGTTACCAAACCCATAGTTGACGGTTCTGGCGACCTCCTCTGTATCGAGTAGCTTCTTGAGTTTGCCAGTCTGACTTAACAAACCCTTTGTGAATTGATACATGTCGGCACTGATAAACTCAGGAGTCCAAATAATGACGTTGAAGAGTTTCCTTAGATATTCGGAGGCCTCGAAGGTCTCTTCGTTGCTTGGGTTCTTATAGAAGGCCTCAATCTGATTATTAATCGCGACTGAATCGCACGGGATAACAAATGTTAGACCCACACCGGAAGTGGGATCTAAGAATGTCTTGATTGTAGAGAGTATTTTTATTGCAGTGTCGCCCTGAACTCGATCAACATTGTCAAATACGATGATGATTCGCTTGTTGACTTTGCTGAGAATATCATTGAACAACTTCTCAAACTGCTCTGGCGAGTTGATTCTTTCTTCCGCTTCTACTACCGTTCTGATCTTCGCCAGTGGGGTAATAACTTGAAATAAATTCTTGATCGCATCTTTTGCGATGTCTTCAAACACAGGCTTGAAGAGACTGGCGATTATCGAGATTCCTGTTAGGTAACCTATGATGGATTTTACTCCTTGAACATATGGACTAGAGTCGCCATAGAAGTACGTGAGCGCAATCCATGCGCATAAGCCGAGGATAATACCTATGCTTATCCAATTCTTCTTAAGAAACCGACGGGGTCTCTCACATCGCGAGAGAATCGGTTCTTGTTCATGGCCTTCTTCTTCCGTGGAGATAGAGCGTGACTTATACAGAACGCTTAGGGCTGTTTCATCAATGTCAAAATCTTTCTTCTTTAAGAAGTCAACCAATTTGATGAGAAATATCCTTCTCAAGTCGTCTTCTTGGTACTTCCATGCATCGAATATGAAAACCGGATATTTAAGAGTGTCTTGCATCAAATCGATGATTGTACTCTTTCCTGTCCCCCACCTACCGAATAACCCTATCGTGTGAACGCACGTCTCATTTTCAAGAATCTTCTGTAGTGCGGGGGCAACATTTTGATGATAGAAACCCGAAAAACCATCTTTTTCAGATTTTATGGGTACGTCCTTTACGAATTTGAAATCAAGCTCCTCCATCAGCGGTAACAATAGCACCGCTCATGAAGGTAACAAGCAGCCGCAGAATCAGACGAAATATGCACTAAAAGAGAGGGTAAATTCCTCCACCGGGCAACTGTAAAGGGTTTGCGGCAACAGCATTTTCCACACCTCCAGACTACCTCCACCAGATAGAACAATATGGGAGAATGAAAGGGCTATTAGTGTTCCCTTTCTGTCATACGCCGCTTTACTACTTGCGCAACCTTGCGTGCAGGTTGGTCACTTAAAACGAAACTTATCAAATGATCCGCAAAAAGATTTGTGTGGATGTCGTTTGGATATTGAGTTACGAACCACGGAACGATTGGGTCCAATATGCCTGCAAACGTGTGCACGGGAATCGACAACGCATACGGAGTATTTTCCAAAAGACGGTAGAAGAAGTTCAGCTTATGGGGAGCACCAATGGTGACAACTGCACACACCAAACTTTTCTTAAATCTTGGTGCAATGGTGCATGCAATAAGACCTCCTAAACTATATCCGACAAGCATTATTTCTTCGCCCGTATCGTATTTTTCCAGAATAGACTTTGCAAAACACCTCATACGCGCCCCTTGCCATGGCAGATACAAGCAACGCTCTATTATAAAATCCGCACCAAGAAATTCTCTTGAAAAAGCGGTTCGCAGCCGCCGCCAAACACGATCCTCGCTACGAGGAAAATCGAGAATGCCCACAATACCGATGATTTTCATTACTTAATAGTACCTTCGATGCGCAACAGAATACAGGTTCTAACGTCATACCACAAGAGTACTTCTTGTTTTCTAACTCACTTCGTTCCTAAGTAAACAAAGTCGTTCATAAGTCTCCACTCGACTCGTTTCGCTAAGGCGAAACTCGCTCGTGGTAAAATATCACGAGAGAAAACAAAAAAGCGCTCTACATGCAGAGCGCCTTTTTGTTTGATGCGTTAGCATTATTCTTTTCTCTCAAACGAGACCTCCTGCGGACCGGCAGCGTATGCCGCAACCTGATATGGCTGAAAAATGAAGGTTACTTTGTCGGCAGAAATGACGAACGAGCTAAAATTCTCGGGATTTGTATTTGCACCCTCGGCAAAGAAAGTGTCGCCTAGTTTCTCTTTTAATTGCGCAGTCGTCGATACAGAAACTTGCTGAACAGTGCGCCCGATCATTTTGAACGCATTCGCTTGAAAGAGTTGCTTGCCGCTCACGCGATCAAAATTCAGCCCGCTGAAAAGTGAGTTGGGATGCGCACCGCCAGTGTATTCGGAAATAATGAGTTTGAAGGAGATAATGTCGGGTCCTATATATGGCGATTCAAAACGAACGGTTAGCTCATTTTGAGGAGAGCTCATTTCGGGAGGGTTCGGCGGAAGAGTTTTGAATTCGGCGATAGTGTCGTCCACAATCTTATCTATCTTGGTATCAATAGCTGGAATTCCGAAATGCGGATATTGCACATCTATGGTGTACGCGGACGTTTCTTCATTTTCTGTTTGTGTGGTGACACGTACCATCTCTGGTGTCGATGTGGCAACCTCTGCCACGTATGATTCCGATGACTGCATTCGCGTCGCAAGATAATAGCCCGCGCCAAGTGCGAGGACGGCAACAAAGATATATGAAAGTATTCGACTCACACTACAATTATAACCCCTCGGCTCTATAGAAGCGCCTGTAAAACTAAGAGACGCAATTCATCCTGTGTGTTCAGCAACGTACGCTTTGATCGCATCAGAATCTGCATCAAAAACTTCAAATCGCTCGGGAAGTGTGGCGAGGCTCCTGAAACTTTCCGGTAATGCGGGGTCGGTACCGATAGCTTCTTGGATTGTTTCGGCAAATTTTGCGGGAAGTGCGGTTTCAAGGCAGATCAATGGCACATCCGACTCTCTATGCCGTAAACCAGTCGTCATTCCGTCTGCCGTGTGCGGATCTATGAGTACTGCGTACTTCTCGTGGACAGATCGTATCGTCTCCAGGCGTTCGGCGTGCGTACTTGAACCCGCAATAATACCCGTCTCGGATATACGTGTGAAATTCAACGAACCCGAAATGTCGAAAACTCCTTTCGTTTGCAAATCGTCCCAAAGTTGCCACATTCGCGAACGATCACGGCCGACAAGATCAAATACATACCGCTCGAAATTCGAGGCCTTCGAAATATCCATAGACGGACTCGAGGTAACGGCAACTTCGCTTCCCTTCCGCGGACGATATATGCCGGTATTGAAGAATTCTTCAAGCACGTTGTTTTCGTTTGTGGCAAGAATGAGCTGTTTGATGGGGAGCCCCATCGACCGCGCGACATGACCCGCGAGAATATCACCAAAATTTCCAGTAGGGACTGAGAAAGAAACTTGTTCGTTGTTTGCACTTGTCGCACGAAAATAGCCCCAGAAGTAATACACAACCTGCGAAGCGATGCGGGCCCAGTTTATCGAATTGACTGCACCAATGTGGTATATCCGCTTGAATTCCGCATCCTCATTTACCCTTTTGACGATATCCTGACAATCATCAAAGGTGCCTTTTATAGCGATATTGAAAATATTCTCATCGGACAGCGTATACATCTGTTTGCGCTGAAAATCGCTCATGCGCCCGAGTGGCGAGAGCATGAAAACGCGTACGCCTTTGCGACCGCGCATTGCATATTCCGCGGCTGAGCCAGTATCACCGGAAGTTGCACCGAGAATATTGAGATTCCCGCCTTCCTGTGCAAGTGCGTATTCAAATATCCGCCCGAGAAATTGGAGTGCAATATCCTTGAACGCCAGCGTCGGGCCTTCCGAAAGACCGAGGAGATAAAGACCGTCCTCAAGCTTCTTAATGGGTACAATGTCATCGCTTCCGAAGATCTCTTTCGTGTATGTAGCAAAAACTATCTTCCGCAGATCAGCCGGCGGTATGTCATCAATGAATTTCGCGAGAACCGCGTACGCGAGCTCGGGATATGCCATCTCTCGCATTGCAGAGAGCTCTGTTTGCGTAAGCCGCGGATATTCCTGCGGCACATACAAACCACCATCGGGAGCAAGACCTTCAAGAAGAATCTTAAGAAACGACTGCGAGGCGCCGTCCTTGCGTGTTGAGATGTATTTCATGTTTGTGGATACTAACATGCACAGTGATAAATCCCTTTCTGGAGTAATTTTGGGCTTTATGATACAATCCCGACAACAAATGGGGTTCACAAAATACACATCGCAGGCAGAAAAAGTGCGTGCACGGATGAACGAGGGTATCCGGGCGCCTGAGGTTCGGGTCATCGGGCCCGAAGGAGAGAATTTCGGCATTCTTCCGATCAGCGAAGCACTGGCGAAGGCACGGGAGTTGGGCTTTGATCTAATCGAAATATCACCTAATGCCCAGCCGCCAGTCGCCAAAATTACCGACTACGGGAAATTCAAGTACGAGCAGAAGAAAAAAGACAAAGAAATAAAATCTAAGGCGCATGTGACAGAAACCAAAGTCACGCAGGTAAAGATCGGAACCTCGGAGCGCGATATGCAGATCAAAGCGGCAAAAGTGTCCGCATGGCTTAAAGAAGGACACCGCGTACGCGTCGATCTGTTCCTTTGGGGCCGCTACAAATACATGGAATTATCATTCCTCAAGGAGCGCCTCGAACGCTTTCTAGCGGTCATTCCGGAAAACTACAAAATAGCTGAACCGATGCAGAAGGGACTGAAGGGTCTTTCGGTATCCATAGAGCGCGATTTATCAAAGAAAGGCGCTGTCCCTAAACCCTCCAAGACCGCACCTGCGCAGACATCGGAGTAGTCCTAAACAGAAATTTGCATTTTCTTGCATTTCGGGCATAATTGCTTCTCCGCGCGTTGAAGCGCGGATTCTATATGAAAAACAACAAATCCTACTCAAAACGTCTGCGAGTAACCAAGAACGGCAAGATTATTGCACGCGCTCCTGGTCAGAACCACTTCAACGCCAAGGAAAGCGGCACTGGCCGGATGCGCCGCCGCCGTTCAATCGCATTTCACGGGATAATGTCGAATACTGATAAAAGCCGTTTTCTCCCCCACTAAATATGTCGCGAGTAAAAAGAGGTGTAACAAAATTGAAGCGTCGACGGAATGTCTTGGCACAGACCAAGGGCTATCGATTTGGCCGCGGAACTAAGGAGCGAACAGCCAAAGAGGCGATCCGGCATGCGGGCGCTCACGCCTTCCGACATAGACGCGCAAAGAAGCGCGAGTTCCGCAATCTCTGGACACTCCGCATCAACGCCGCCGTGCGCCCTCTTGGATTTTCGTATTCAAGATTTATCGACACTTTGAAGAAAAATAATATCTCTCTCGATCGAAAATCGCTCGCGGCACTCGCGAAGGATTACCCTGAAGTTTTCTCCCGTCTCACCTCCTCCCTCAAATCCTAAACAAGTGGCGCAAGCTATAGGATCACCTCCTGATCCTTCCCGGTTGCACTCCGGCTGTCATGATTGTTATACACGAGCATCGAGGTCTCTTTGTCCTTTCGCACCACTTCGATCAAACGCTCGATTATCGCTTTCGGATCGGAATCGAAAATAATCTTTTTATTCGGCCGATGAGCCGAATCAATAACGTGTTTCAATATTTCATCGGTCTCCCACGAGCCTTCTAAAATTCCGATAGGACGATGATCTTCAAAGGCAACCGCGAATTCATTCAGCGTGCCGATACGGCCGCATCCGATTACTATCGCATCCGACGACCGCACTAAGAGCAGATCGCGGCCCGCATATCCAAACCCCGTGTAGACAACGATATCCATGAAATCCAGCGGAAGTTTATAGACCTCAACATGCTCGCGTTCGTTCGAGGCAGGTGAAAAACCTATCGAAAAACCGCATTCGTCCTTAGCCCCCATCGCGGCATACAGTGGAAAGCCGGTCGTTGCCCCCGTGGTAATGACACTCCCCTGACGCGCAATCTCGCGACCTAACTCTTTTGCTTTTTCGTATGCATCAAGGCCGCATGCGCCGGCTTCAGCAGCTCCCGAGACGCCGATCTTGACCACTCCGTACCCATTAGGCAACCGACAGAAATTCAAAGGCACTGCGGTATGATTTGGATGCAGTATTTTCTTTGACATTAAAGATCAGTATAACACTGGTGTTACCACGGAATATCAAAAGATTCCCCAGACTGCGGTACAACTGCGTCCACTCCAAGAAAATCTCGAATGCGCTGGGCGAGAAAAAGCGACGAGTGCGGCTCGCCCATTGTGACAAATACTTTTTCGAGTGACTCGCCAGCTTGCTCGACAAATTCGAGAAGCGCATCGCGGTCTTTGTGCCCTGAATATCCCGTAATACTGGCAATGCCTGCACGAACCTTGACGTATTCGCCATCTATCTCGACTCTTTTCTCACCGTCCATAATACGTCTTCCTAAAGAACCGGGCGCTTGGTAGCCGACGAAAAGTATCACGGTGTGCGGATCCGGTGCGTATCGTTTGAGATGAGAACGTATACGCCCTCCTGCAGCCATTCCTGCACCTGCGATGATGATTTTAGGATTTGGTGCGTCGTGTATTGCATCGGATTCTTTGATATGCGGCGTCAGTTTCAGGTTCTTAAAAATGAACGGATCGTCTCCGTGCGCGAAATGCTCGCGAACCGCCGGATTCAACAGCTTTTGATACTTTCGGTATATTTTCGTTATCTCGATGGCAAGCGGTGCATCTAGGTACACATGTATTGGGTCCAGTTTCCCGCGCTCTACCATGCTATTGAGCTCAAAGAGGAGTATTTGGGTCCGCTCTAGGGAGAACGACGGAATAAGAAGTGTCGCGTTGCGGTTACGCGCATCAAGAACAGCATTACGCAACATCTCCTGACGCCCTTCCCTGTTCTCGTGCACTCGATCGCCATAAACGCTTTCCACCACGAGATAGTTCGTCCCCGCCGGAGACTCTGTGTCGTTCAAAAGCGGCTCCGGAGAGTTGCCTAGATCGCCTGTAAACAAAAGGACTTTCCCGCCGCGACTGCATTTGACCATTGCAGAACCGAGGATATGCCCTGCATCGCGAAACTCTATTGATACGTCTCCTATTTTGAACGGCTCGTGATATTCATGTCCTTGCCAAAGCGATAGCGCTTGGTCCGCATCTTCTTTTTCATACAAAAGTGAACAGCCGTGATATATCGATTCCCCGCGCATGATACTTATCGCATCTTCAAACATCAGGGCAGCAAGATCCTTAGTTGCCACGGTAGAATATATAGGGCCCTTGAATCCGTCGCGTACAAGCCTTGGAATGCGCCCTATGTGATCTGCATGTGCATGTGTCACAATGAGTGCATCTATCGTTTTTACGTCATAAGAAAAAGACGCACTGTTCGCCGCATCACAGACCTTTTCTCTCTGAAGTATCCCGCAATCGATAAGAATCTTTTTGCCTAAATCATTCGTCTCGGACGAATGATCGGCCGAACCATCTGCGCCTCGTGCAGACGGTTTTGGGCCGGTATCCAATAAAAAATTGGCTCCCGTAACAGTCCCCGCGCCGCCATAAAATGTTATTCGCGCACCCATACATATCGCGCAACTAATGCGCCTGCTACACCCCCTATAATATCCATATAAATATCTTGAACTGTATCAACGGTGTCTGCAGGAAAATGCGTCGCCCCAATTACCAGTTCGAACATCTCCCAGAATATACCAAGCAACAGCGCTACTGCGATGCAAAATAAAAAGCTGCGGGAAATTCCTCGAAATTCCAGAAGCCACGCGCCGAAAAGTCCCGCCCAGAGCCCGCCCAGAAAATGTGCGAGCGCGCTAAACCAAAAGATGCTCCAATAGAAATCATGTGTGATACCGAAAAAAACGATATATGTAAGAATTAGAAGAACAATGAGTTGAGCGACTAGCAAACGTGTCGCAGACATAGCGGAGATTCTAACACCCTCGGTCGCA
>CAYIJV010000019.1:0-12650 GCA_964363895.1 uncultured Candidatus Saccharibacteria bacterium | reverse complement strand
TTCAATGGATAGGACACTTCCCTGCGAAGGAAGAAATGCAGGTTCGATTCCTGCCGGGGGCACAAAAATCATGAGGCCGACGCATGCGTCGGGTGATTATATTTTTGTAGCTCACGGTAGGAATCGAAAGCGAGCGCAGGGACCCGTTCAGCAGAATGGGTCGCGCGAGCAGGGCCGAGCGGAAAAAAGTCTTGACGAAGACCTTTTGAGCGCTTGGCCGAACTTCCTGCCGGGGGCACAAAACCGTTAAGAAAAAGCAAACTGCTTTGCTTTTTTAGGTTTTGTGAACCGGAGCGATGTTTTTGTTTGAGCGCAAGCGAAAGGCAAAAACTGCGAGGTGGGGTCGCGAAACATTTCGTCAGAAATGTATTTGTGACCAGAGCAAAAGAATCAAAACTACCCCGCAAGCGCCCGAAGCTGCTTTGCTGCGCGAGATTTCATCCGTGCCGCCGTGTTTTTCTTTAGAGTTCCCTCTTTTGCCGCCTTGTCTATCGCTTTGTAGAGAGTCGGAAGCATAGCCTCCGCCTCTTTCGCATTCTTGACACCAACAAGTTTCTCCATGCCTTTCATAGCGTCTTTCACGGCTTTCCTATGGCGTGTATTAAAAACTCGTCGGCGTTCTGCCGCGCGCTGTGCCTTTTTTGCTGAACTCGTATTTGCCATAACGAGCGGATGCTACCGCATAAAATAGAAAGGTGCAATCTTTTTCTCGCCCTTTCGGAAGAATGGGTGGGGCGCTATGATGAGACCATGATCGGATACATTGAGGGAATCACGATTGCCGTGCGTGCCGGATTTGCAATAGTTTCCGTAAACGGCGTCGGGTATAAGGTATTCATGACCCGCGAAATGCTCGCCACGACCAAGCCAGGAAAGGAGGTCTCTGCGTGGACGCATCTTGCAGTACGCGAGAACAGTCTCGACTTGTATGGATTTTCTTCGGAAGAAGAGCTGCGGATTTTCGAGCTTCTACTTACCGTATCTGGTATTGGACCCAAATCCGGACTTGCCATCTTGGACATCGCGACCGTCGAGACTTTGCGAAGCGCGATCGCTGGAGGCAACGCGTCCTATCTCACCAAAGTCTCTGGCATTGGCAAGAAAACTGCTGAAAAGATCGTGCTTGAATTACAAGATAAAGTCGGGACATCCATTGAAGGAGGCGCCGCGGCGCTTCACGGCGACGGAGAAGCGCTTGAGGCGATGCGCGCTCTCGGATACTCGCAAGCGGAAGCGCGCGATGTGCTACGCAAAGTGCCTGCAGAAATAGAAGGCGGAAGCGATCGTCTGCGCGAGGCACTGCGGCTCTTGGGTAGGAAATAACGATGACAATGGCGTACCTGAAAAATCTTCTCAAAATGAGAACACCGAGGCCCTTGGTGTCTCTCTATCACTTTCTGCTCGCGCACCTTGGTGCTCTGCGATACGGATTCCGTTCGCGAAAACTTATCGTAATAGCAGTTACGGGTACAAAAGGAAAATCATCGACAACAGAAATACTGAACGCAATTCTCGAAGAAGCAGGCTATACAACGGCGCTTCTCAACTCAATACGTATCAAAATAGACGATTGCTCTATGCCCAATGTACTGCGTATGTCGATGCCGGGAAGATTCTTTATTCAGAGATTCTTCCGCGATGCGGTCAACAAGAAGTGCACCGTTGCCATACTAGAAATGACATCCGAAGGCGCGAAGCAATACCGACACCGATCTATCGAGATTGATGCCCTCGTCTTTACCAACCTCGCACCGGAACACATCGAATCGCATGGATCATATAAGGCATATGCGGATGCCAAATTTGAGATCGGGCGTCAGCTCGTGCGCTCCCGCAAACGTCCGCGCATCATCGTCGCAAATGCCGATGACGAGGAGAGTGATCGCTATCTTCGGCTTTCCGTTGAGCAATCGCTTCCCTTTTCGCTCACCGCACATAGTCCCTGGTTTGCAGATGAACGCGGAGGATACTTTACTCTTGACGCCTTTAAAATATCCGTGCATCTGCCCGGAGAATTCTCCCTCAAAAACGCTCTAGCGGCATCGGTGCTCGCAAAAGCTCTTGGGATCGAAGTGAGTCTGATCGCGCGTGCATTCGACAAATTAAAACGAATACCCGGCCGCGCCGAGCGGATAGAAGCCGGGCAAGACTTTACTGTAGTCGTTGATTACGCACACACGCCGGATTCGCTCGAGGCATTGTATGAGGCGTATAAAAATACAAGAAAGATCTGCGTTATGGGCGCAACAGGCGGCGGACGCGATACATGGAAACGCCCAGTCATGGGAAGTATCGCGGATTCGCGCTGCGATATCGTGATTCTTACCAACGAAGATCCGTATGATGAAAATCCCGATGCCATTGTGAATGCTATCGCCGAAGGCATGCGGCGTGCGCCAGACATTATTATGGATCGTCGTGCGGCAATACGGCGCGGACTCCAACTCGCGAGTAAGGGCGATTCCGTCCTCATTACCGGCAAAGGCACCGATCCGTGTATTTGCGGGCCACACGGAAGCAAAATCCCGTGGAACGATGCGAATGTTGCGAGAGAGGAGCTGGCAAAACTAGCCAGTGCCCGGGCCGCCTCGGCGGAGTCGGCGAGACCCAGTATAATGACAACATGATCAAACGCGTCCTCATCATATCTGTGGTCATCTTTCTCATCGGTTTCATCATCTTCTGGTTCATGAGCGGAGGAGTAGCAACCACGGCACGCACAGCAAAAAATATCACAAATCCGATCGGCTTCCTCTTTGGCAGTGACATATCGGAGACCTTTATCCGCTTACCGTGGCAACCAGAATCCCCTACGCAAGGCCCGGATATTTCCGGGTACGGCGATGGAGCGGGCTCCATGAGTGGCTACTCACAAACAGAAGAGCGCGCCATGATCGAAGCGCAGTACGGGCCTGCTGTAGGGATACAAAACGACGTACGTACGTTTGGAAACCCTTCCCCGTATGTCGGCCGCATCATATTTGCAGAACAGAACGCTACGGAAAGCGACGCAACAAAAGAGTATGTTGCGCTTGCGGCAGATGTGAATAACGACGGCCCAATTACATTATCAGGCTGGTCTCTGCAAAGCGCGGTTTCTGGAGTACGCATAGGCATACCTCTCGGCGCCCCATTATTTATGCTGGGTGTCGTTAACAGCGTGCAGACTATATATTTAGAGCCGGGCGCTTCGGCAATTATTACAACAAGCGTCTCACCCGTCGGCACATCATTCCGCGAAAACATCTGCATTGGATACCTCAATGAACTCCAGTCGTTTACACCAGAACTCTCAAATCAGTGCCCTTCGCCTTCCGAATCTCTACCTTTGACCGCTGATAACATCCGCATCTATGGCGACACATGTATTGACTACGTGCGCAACCTGCCGCAATGTCATTTCCCCTCCAGTGTCCCTGCCGCTCTCTCTCCCGCGTGCCGTTCGTTTATCACAAACACCCTTTCTTACAACGGTTGTGTAAACATGCACCGCAACAAAGTATCATTCGCGCTACCCTCGTGGCGTATATATCTTGGACTTCAAGCGGAATTGTGGAGAAACACGCATGATGTGATCCGCTTGCTTGATGACAAGGGACAAATCGTCGATGTCCTTACGTATTGAGCGCGTGGAACAAAATTATTCCAGCAGCGACTGAAACATTCAAAGATTCTTTCCCACCGCGCATTGGGATTTCTATAAGCTCGTCACAGTCTCTCCGCAATTCCCCAGATAGCCCGCGGACCTCGTTGCCGAATATTAAAAGAGTTCGACTGTTGAGTTTGTATGAGCGATAATCACGAGCAAGCGCATCTTGCTCAATGCCGACAATTGACCATCCTTCTTTTCTCGATCGTTTAACGAGTGTCGTTGGTGAAGCAGCATACTCCCACGGAATAAAACGTTCGGCACCGAGTGCGGTCTTCGCTATTTCTTTCTGTGCCCGTCCAAATCTGTCCACTGGCCTCGGCGTGTATCCTGACAGATATATGTGCGACGCTCCTGCGGCGTCCGCCGTACGGAATATGGAGCCGACATTGTGCGCGCTCCGGATATTGTGCAGTAGCAACGCGACTTCATTCATTGCCGCACCATAACATACTGGTGTTATAATCGCGGCATGCTTTCATTATTCCCCGACATTCTTTTTCTGGCACCGTTCTCTATATTTCTCATCCGCATCGCACTTGCAATGACTCTCGCCTACTCCGCATGGAATCATTTCTCGAATGACACCCAAAGCGGTGCGCGCATGCTTGGCATATTGGAAATTATAGCTGTAATTACCGTCGGGGTTGGCGCATGGACGCAAGCTGCCGCACTCGGCGCAAGTCTTATCATCGGCGCAACGTTGGCTCTGCCGCGTTTGCGAAATGTCGCTCTAGGTACAGCGCTCTTGGCACTCGTGATGGCAATCACTCTTATTGTCACCGGCCCTGGCAGCCTATCGTTCGATTTGCCGCTTTAAATAGCTTCCATCTTTGAGATTCTAGCTTCTAGGGGTTATAGTTTTGCTTACCCCTCGTAGCTCAATGGTAGAGCATGTGCCTTTTAAGCACGTGACGGAGGTCCGATTCCTCCCGGGGGGATTTACGAAGTAAATGCCACTGGAACGGTGTGCCTGCGCACACCGTGTGAGGAATCGGACGCCGGAGCGGTGTTTCGTCAGCAGACGAAACCGCGAGGCGGTGACCAGCCCGAGCGTCGCGACGGCGACACGAGAGGCGAGGGAGATTCCTCCCGGGGGGACCAGTTATAATTCTTTTGCCTGAAGAGCTTCCTCAAGCCGTTCAAGTGCCACTGCGAATGCGGCGCGCCGAAGATCGGTTTTCAATCTCACGCCTGTGTCCCATACATGCTGTGATTCGCGTTCGAGAAGTATGCGAAGTTTTTCCAGCACATCTTTCGCGCTCCAGTGTTCATTCTTGAGGTTCTGCTCCCATTCATAGGTCGAGACGATTACCCCGCCGGAATTCGCAAGAATATCGGGCACAACGTGAATTCCTTTTTTGTACAGAACATCATCGGCCTCGGTCGTGGTCGGACCGTTCGCCAACTCAAGCAATGCCTTCGCTTTAATATTAATTGCATTCTTCTTGGTAATCTGGTTCTCAAGCGCCGCTGGAATAAGGATGTCGCATTCCAATTCCAAGAGTTTCTCATTACTCACCTCTCCCGCATTCGGAAATCCTTTGAGACTACTGTTTTCTTTTTTATATCTCTCTACTTGCGCAGGATCCAGTCCATTCTCTGCATAGACCCCGCTTTTTGAATCCGACATCGCGAGTATCTTGTGTCCGTGCTCCCAGAAAATCTTTGCCGCTCCAGCGCCTACATTTCCCGTGCCCTGTATTACAACAGTTACCGAATCCGGAAGCTTCATATTTTTCCGTAATGCCTCAAATACGTAAAACCCGCCAACGCCGGTCGCTACGTCACGACCTTCCGAGCCGCCGTTGTCGAGTGGTTTTCCGGTAAAGGCCGCGTTCCGAGAATCTCCGGTGATCTTTTCATACTCATCCGCCATCCAACCGATTATTTCTGGTGTCGTATTCACATCCGGTGCGGGGATATCTCGCTCGGGTCCCAATACCGGATAGAGTGCGCGCACCCAGCCGCGTGAGAGTCGTTCGAGTTCCCCATATGAGAGTTCGCGCGGATTGACGGTAATCCCTCCTTTGCCTCCGCCCATGGGGATACCAGCGACCGCGCACTTGAGAGTCATCCAAAACGCAAGAGCGCGCACTTCATTGATATCGGTATCGAGGTTATAGCGTATGCCACCCTTGTAAGGACCGCGAAGGCTCGAGTGTTGTACACGAAATCCCTCGAATATCCGCGTCGCGCCATCATCCATGCGAACGGGTATGGAAACTGTGAGTTCGCGTTCTGCATGTAGAAGGCGTGCGCGCAGTTCACACGAAACAGGGAAAACGGCCACAGCCCGGCCGAGCTGCTTTTGTGCCTCATCAAATACGTTCAAGGTCATCTGCCCAGCAGGTGATTCTACTAAATCAGATCTTCAAATTTACGGTTACGGAGCTCGTCACGGTCGAGCCATCGGACACAAGACACGTAATGGTAAATGTGGTCGCCCCGATAATGGGCACGGTCGCCGAGCCGCCAGAAAGCGATTTTTGATTGAAGTTGCCATCGATCGAAGTCTCGGTGCAACTCATCACACCTTGCGAATCCCAGAAAATTGACGTGCGCCCGCCCAGTGGTACCGAGGGAGGAGAGGCCCAGATATCCGCCTTGGGCGGCACTGCAGGTGTTGAAGTAGCCGCAGATGTCGAGGTCGCTTTCTTGGTCGCGCTCTTCTGAATAAGCGTGACTTGTGGAGTTGATGTAGCGACCCCCACCTGGTAGCCGCGTGCCTTGCACAGATCATCGAAAAATGACGGAGCGGCAATCCTTGATAGGAAATTACCCGCCCACGGACGAGATTGGCACCATCGACCGACAAGGCTTTGAGACTCTTGGTTGCCGAACGTCTGCGAGCCGTAGAATCCAGCTACTTCGACATTGTTTTTGTCATCGCGAGCGCCCGCGACAACTGTCGCGCCGCGAGCGTATTGTAAGATGTCGCCACGCAACCCTCCGAGCGGCCCGCTGAAACCGCCTAAATTCGGCTGGAAGATGACGCGTGGTGTTTTTGTGGTGATAGTCGATATTGTATTCCCACTCGTATTAGTACCGGTAGCAACTGTGCCGCCTCCGCATTTTCCGAGAATTGAATTCACAAGGTCGCATCCGTCATAACCTGCCCCCGCATCGATTTTGTCAGAAACAGCAGGCACGTACTGTGCGCACGGATTTGAAAGCTGGGAAATATCAGACGTCTTGAAATATTGCACACATCCGTCACCGCCAAATGATTGCGTAAATGGCGTTTGCCCAAAATTTCCTCCCGGTTGACCCCCCTGCAGAGCTTTCATAACCCCATCAATACTTAAGCCGAGTGCCGCTTGACCAACATCAAACATACCGTCACTGGTAGATTTCGCTAGGCATTTTTTGAGATCCACGCAGACGCCAAATGTCGCGAATGAGTTTGTCATATCCTTGCAAGGGCAATTAAGCCCACCAGGTAGTCCACCCTTACTACATGTGGCACCACAAGGACATGAGTAATCCCGACCGGATACACACATTTCATCTGCTTCAGAGAGAACTGCGTATGACGTTGTCGGTAATGCAACGGCCGCGCCACACAAAAGGAAAAGAAAAGCCACGAACACCATCCGATAGGCTTTCAGGTGGAAAATTATTGCCTGGACATCCATAGATTGTCTTTCATCGTATCACAGCCCCGATAACGCAAATCTCTCCAGTGTGTACTCCAGTTCTTCTCCGTTGCGGCGCGCTTCGTGAGGAAGCTCGGCAAGCTCTGCAATCAGCGTTTTGGCCCGCATCTGCATCTTGGCATCTCGGGCGGCAAGCAAAGCTTGCTTAGCCCCCCAAAATAATACGCCGTGAAGTGCTTCCGGTACCGCGCCTTTTGCAAATTCAGCCTGCAGGCCGAGCCACAAAGCCCGCTTGTCGCGACGCGCGAGCGCATGTGCCAATTCAAACACCTTGCCATCCTTTTTCTTCCCCGCCACATCATACCTTTCCATCTTTTCTGAATACTTTTCTATCTTTTTCCTCGTATCCGCATCAGGCTTTTCTTCAAGAATGAAAAAAAGTTCGGCGGAATCTTTCAATACAGGAAGTGAGGTCATAACAAGGGGCCGCATTTCTTCGTTGACCAAGACCCCATCAAAAACAACTACGCGCAACTCACCAAACATTCCACCGCCCCGAAGCGTCATTTCTAAATCAGCAAGAGTATTCGTATCAGTAATCCTTATGGTCTGCCGTTTACCCTGAGCTTGTCGAAGGGCCGCATTCAGCGCCGCACGCGTTTTTTCTCTATCGGTTCCCGTGAACAAATACAACATATCAGCGAGGCAGTTTCGTCATAATACTCCAATTTTTCCCTATCGCGGCCTCGGCAATAATTGGCACATCCGAGAGCCTCTCGGTAGGTGCCACCGATTCCATCACGTGACGAATTGCAGTAGCTGCCTCCTCTGCTATTTTCTCATCGATTTCATACACAAGCTCATCGTGCACCTGAAGTACAAGCTCTACTGCGCCACGCCAGCCTTTCTTTTCGATGAGAGCATCTGCTTCCACCATTGCCAACTTAATGATATCGGATTGCGTACCCTGGATCGGCGCGTTCACTGCCATGCGTTCTGCCTGCGCTTTGAGGCCTGGGATCGAAGATTTGAGAGCCGGGAAATATCGTCGGCGTCCAAACAGAGTTTCGGTATATCCCAATCGTGCCGCTTCGGATTTGGTGTGTTCGATGTAACGCGCGAGACCTGAAAAGTCTTTGAAGTATTCCGAGAGGAATTTTGCCGCATCATCGCGCGTTACGGTCTCGCCCAAATTCGCTCGGAGTGCGTTCACTCCCATACCGTAGAGAATGCCGAAGTTGATCACCTTGGCCCGCCGTCGCATTTCGTAATCCACCATTTCCGGCGGGACATCGAATACTTCGGCAGCCACCGCCGCATGCACGTCGCCGCCGCGCTTAAATGTATCAACCAGCTTTTCATCTCCTGAAAGTCCCGCCGCAATACGCAGCTCTATCTGCGAATAATCGAGAGTAACCACAACGCGCCCATTCGGCGCCGCAAATGCGGATCGGATGCGGCGGCCATGATCGCTCTTGATCGGGATATTTTGGAGATTTGGATTCTGGCTCGACATGCGGCCGGTCGTCGTTCCCGCCTGCAAAAACTCGGCATGCAAACGCCCGTCTGCGCCCAAAAGCGCCGGCATCTTTTCAATATATGTGGAAAGAAGCTTTTGCAGTTCACGGTATGAAAGCACGTCTGCAATCATCGGGTGTATTCCAGAAAGTTTTGCCAATTCGTCTTCGCGAGTAGTCCGCGCGCCTCCTGCTGTCTTCTTCTGTTTTACGGGATTTATTTTGAGTTCATCGTATAAGACGACGCCGAGCTGTTTGGGCGAATTGATATTAAATTCATGTCCCGCATGAGCATAAATCTTGCCAGCGAGAATCCCGAGCTCTTTTCCGTATTCACGCTCAAGCTCCTTTAGGATCGGCGCATCAATATACACACCGATTTTTGTCATGCGCTCGGCAATGGGTATGAGCGGCCGCTCTATCTTCTCAAACACTTCGCGCAGGCGCCCTGTGGAGCGCAACTCTGCAAAAATGATCGTGCGCGCCTTCTCGAAATCGTCTGTTTTTGTCTCGCGCAAGATGTCTTCTAAAGTCGGATTTGTTATGTCCGAATGCAAAAGCCACAGAGCTACCGACGTTTCGCGAAGTGCATGTTCATCCACAGTCGGCCTTTCAGAAGGCGGTTCAGTCTTTGAGACTGCGCCAGTGTTATTCAAGATAATAAGCCGCACACGCTCTTTCAAGGAGCGAAATTCAAGTTCATCACAGAGCGCCGAAATGCCATCCGCATGATCTTCTATCCGCCACGGATGATCAGGCAACTCGAATGTGATTGGGGCATCGCGACGGATCGTCGCAAGCTGTTTTGAGAAACGCGCGGCTTCTTCACCATCCCTTAGAAGCTGTACAACGCGCGGTTTAATTCCTTTTTTCACAAATTCATCAGGTTTTTTCTTCAACATCCTGTATATGTCTTCGATGGAGCCGAATGTTTGTATGAGTTCGGTTGCCGTCTTTTCCCCAATTCCCTTAATCCCTTTGATATTATCGGATTGATCTCCGCACATACCCTTATAGTCCGTAATGTGCTCCGGCCCAAAGCCATAACGCTCGTGAACCGCGGCCTCGTCATAATATTTCATGTTCGAAATTCCAGTCTGCAATCTATACACGGTCACTCGCCCGTCCTCTATGAGCTGCAGCATGTCCATATCACCAGTAAGGATTATCGTCTTCAGATCTTTCCTATCTGCAACCTGCGTCGCTACGGTTCCTACCACGTCATCCGCTTCAAATCCTGCCGCGTCCAAGACCGGAATACCAAACGCCTCGAACACGGCACCCGCACGCGTGAGTTGCTGCACCAGCGCTTCGTCCGTTTTTGCCCGTGTTCCCTTGTAGTCCTCAAATAGCTCATGCCGATAGGTTTTCTCTGCACGATCGCGCGCGGCAACTATATAATCAGGCTTTAGATCGGCAATCGACTTGAGAAGCATCGTCATGAGGCCGTAGAGCGCTCCTGTCGGTGCCCCCGCCGAAGATGAAAGATCCGGCAGAGCATGATACGCGCGATGAAGGATTGCGTGAGAATCAAGAAGCAAGAGTCGCTTCGGCTTTTCGTCTGACTTAGATTGTATTTTCGCCTTTGCCATTGCCGTGAGAGCGTGATGAAAAACCTTCAGATACGAGGCGCGGAGAAAGCGGGCGAGGAGTCGTATGTGAACATACGACGACGAGCACGCAGAGGCTCCTCAACGAAGTAGATGAGGTTTTTAATCATGCTCTAGTGATGATACGCCCGTCGCCGTGAATGTCGAACTTGATCCTAATAGCGTCTGTAGGAATAGCTTCGGCAACACGCTCTGGCCATTCGAGAACGATGAGATTGCCTGGATTCTGTATCAATTCTTTCCACCCTAAAACTTCAAGTTCGTGCGCTCCTTTCAGACGGTACGCATCAACGTGTACAAGACGAGCAAATGGCTGCCCTTCAATCGCATATACTTTCTCAAGTACAAAGGTAGGGCTCGTAACCGTATCTTCAACTCCAAGCGCCTTTGCCATTCCCTGCACAAATGTAGTTTTCCCAGCCCCCAATCCCCCAGAAAGCACAATAACGGTCGCACCGGATTCTTTTGGCGTCAACGACGCGACACATTCGGCCGCGCGCTGTGCCATTGCCTCTACGCCTCTAATTTTGGCCTGCATATTGGCATTGTATCATTCGACATTTTCTCTTCGGGAATGCGCTACAATGGTGAGGATGGCCATACAGTTCAACGAAAAGAAACAAGACGAACGGCTTTCTGAACTTCGCGGACGCGAAGAGGAGCAACTAGCGGAGATGCTCTCAAGAAAATACGGTATCGAGTATGCCGATCTCACTTCAAAATCGATTGATACCGATTCACTGCGACTTGTTGATGAAAAAATAGCGCGGAGCGCGGAGGTGGCAGGATTCCGGAAAATCAATAAAAAGATCTTTCTCGCAATGCGAGCGCCCGAGCGCCCGGACGCACTTCAGGTCGTCCAAAATCTCGAACGTCTAGGATATCAAATAGAGCGTGTCATTGTTTCAAGAGCATCTCTCGAGCATGCGTGGGATCGCTATCACGATCTTTCGTACGCCACCGAAACGGAGGCCGGCATCCTCACGCTTTCAAACGAAACCATCCAGCAAATGTTGCAGAAATTAAAGACGCTGGAAGATGTACGCGTTGAAATCCAATTATATGCAGGATCGAAAGACACACATCGCATTTCTCGAGTGCTAGAGATCATCATGGGAGGAGCGCTTTCTCTTGGGGCGTCCGATATTCACTTGGAGCCAGAAGAGGAGAGCGTGCGCATGCGCTATCGCCTTGACGGGGTTTTGATCGAAGTCACGATGTTCGATGCGCCGACGTATGCATTGATCTCTTCCCGTATTAAATTACTCTCCGGCCTTAAATTAAATATAAAGAATGCCGCACAAGACGGCCGCTTCTCCATTGCAGTTAATTCGAAAGAGATCGAAATACGTACTTCGATACTCCCAGGCGCATATGCGGAAACCATCGTCATGCGCGTGCTGGATCCATCAACAATTGCTCTCCCAATGGAAGCTCTTGGGTTCGACAAATACCTCATGGAAATATTCGCCCGTGAAATTGCGAAGCCCAACGGCATGATCTTGAATACGGGGCCTACTGGATCCGGAAAAACGACAACGCTGTACGCATTTTTGCGCCAAGTGCACAATCCGGGAATTAAAATTGTCACCATCGAAGACCCGATTGAATATCACTTACCTGGTATCGTACAGACGCAAGTCTCAAAGGACTACTCATTTGCGCTTGGCCTGCGCTCTACTCTGCGTCAAGACCCGGATGTAATCATGGTCGGTGAGATCCGCGATGCGGAAGTCGCCGCGACGGCGGTAAACGCTTCCTTGACCGGCCACTTGGTGTTCTCCACTCTGCACACCAACGATGCGGCGGGTACATTCCCACGCCTCATCGACATGGGTGTAAATGCCGATATATTGGGTGCCGCGCTCACGGTGGCGATGGCGCAGCGCCTTGTGCGACGCCTCTGCCCGCACTGTCGTGTGGCACAACCGATCGGAGCAGAAGATCTGAAAACAATTGAACCGATCCTGCGCAATATTCCGCACGCCGATGAATTGCCTGCAAATCGCGAGACGATGTGGCTACCAAAAGGTTGTCCGAAATGCGGGGGCTTGGGGTACAAGGGCCGAATCGCAGTCGTGGAAGTTGTGCTTATGGACAAAGAAATCGAGGAGTGTGTGCGACACTCATCGAGCGATCGCGATATTTGGAAAGCGGCGACGCACCAAAAAATCCGCCGCATGGCACAAGACGGCGTCGTGAAAGTCCTGCAAGGAGTCACCTCTCTTGAAGAACTCGGCCGTGTCGTGGATTTGCATGACGAAGTCATGCTGGA
>CAYIJV010000018.1:0-12940 GCA_964363895.1 uncultured Candidatus Saccharibacteria bacterium | reverse complement strand
CCGTCTGCCCCTTGCTCGACGCAAAACGAACGGTGGCGGGATTCGCCCTCAAGTCGTACGCGTTGTACGTCCAATATGCCGAAGACGCCAGGACCACAACAACCGCTGCGATGAGTAATTTAGCCCAGATTTGTGTTCTTTTCATATCGATTGAATTGCATAAAACCTACTTAATAAAAAGATGCGCTCTTCTCAACCGGTTCTTTGATATTCTGATGAGAAAATCGTCATCACTCCACAGTGACCGCGCTCCCGACACCTGCCGATGTTGGCATACAGGAATTATATTATAGATATACAGAATACTCCATCGGCCGAGGGGAGATATCGCCATCGCAGCACACTTTGCTATGCGCGCGCAAGAGCGAGCAATGTGACTTCGGCGCCAGCGCGGCGAAGCGGCGTGGCGGCGTTCACTAGCGTTGCGCCTGTTGTAGTGACGTCGTCGATAAGAAATATGTGAGTTTTATTAACGAGCGCCGCATTTGGCGCCACGAATGCGCCGGCGACGTTGCTTAAGCGCTCCGAACGCGGAAGGCGAGTTTGTGGTTTGGTCTCCCGCGTACGCGTGAGCGCACAGGGCGCGAGCGTTGAGTGCGTACTGTCGAAGAATTCTTGCGATAGTGCCTTGAGCACCAATTCGATTTGATTGAATCCGCGCTCCCGGACACGGGATATGTGCAATGGCACGGGCACGATAAGGATTTTGCGCTGGCTAAATGAGCGATGCGATGCGATCTCTTCGCGCAGGTAATCTGCTAGGAGCTGTGCTACGAGGCGGGCCGCATGTCCGGAGCCATCGTATTTCAATGAGCGGATCAAATCTTCTACGGCAGGATCATGATATTCCATCAACGTTGTAATATGCGTCCCCAAAAGATCGTGAACGGTAGGGGAAAGAGGAATTTCATGGGCGGTTCGTATCTTTGTGCGCGCACTACGCTCGTGCATTGGCAGAACCGTGTCAAGAATGGCTTCGCACGCGTACCGAATTACCGCAACTGCCCTATACATCCGGCCGATTGTACGCATATCCCAGAAATAGTCGAGGATTGGTACGTGATAGAGTGACGGCATGAATTTGGCTCAAAAGAAGTGCGTGGCGTGTGAAGGCGATGCAATGCCGCTCACTCCTATGGAGGCGGAGGCGATGTTGACGCATGTGAATGAGTGGTCCCTTGCGTCGGATGTGAAAAGAATATCAAAACAATTCAAATTTAAGAATTTTCTTGATGCAATGAGCTTTGCCAACAAGATTACGCCTATAGCCGAGGCCGAAGGGCATCATCCCGACCTGCTCGTAGGATGGGGAAAAGTTGGCGTGGAACTTTCGACTCATTCGATCGGAGGACTTTCCGAGAATGATTTTATTCTTGCGGCGAAGATTGACGCAATCGCGTGATATAATTTCCGGATGGCGTTCTCGTTGGGTGATATCGTGCAAAAACTTTCCTCCGTGCTTGGCAGGGGTGTTGGCAGCGGAGATGGGAGCATCTTGGGTATTGATATCGGTGCCTCGAGCGCGAAGATCGTGCAACTACGCACATCGCGTGGAGCAGCGATTCTTGAGACCTACGGCGAGATAGCGCTCGGCCCTTTCGGACAGCAGCCGATAGGAAAAGCAGTCAAACTACCGCCTGAAAAGATCGCCGAAGCTCTCATTGACGTCATGCGGGAGGCAAATGTGACAGCTCGATCGGGCGGGCTCTCGATCCCGTTTTCCTCAAGTCTTGTGTCGGTATTAGATTTACCGAATGTGCAGCCGGAACAACTCAAGCGCATGATTCCCATTGAGGCTCGCAAGTATATTCCGATTCCGATCAATGAGGTGACTCTTGATTGGTTCGTGATTCCACGCGAAGAAGGAGAGCAAAGCGCTTTCGATCGTATTGAGAAAGAAACACCGATGCAGGCAAAGGGACAGCAAGTTCTTCTGGTGGCGATTCATAATGATGTTCTCCAAAATTATCAGATCGTTGCTACAACCGCTGGACTCAAGATTAATTTTTATGAAATAGAGATTTTCAGCGCGGTCCGTTCCTCTGTTGGACATGGAATTGCGCCGATTCTCGTTGTTGATTTGGGAGCGGCGACGACAAAGATTTATATCGTCGAACGGGGGATCGTACGTCTCTCACACCTTCTCTCTATAGGCGGGCAACATATGACGGAGAACCTCGCGCGTTCCTTGGGCTGGGAATTTGAACAAGCGGAACGCGTCAAACGTGAGCGCGGACTCGTGCATTCGAATACGTACAGTCCCGACGAGAACGACAAGATCAAGACTTCATTGTTATCAACACTTACGCGTGTGTTTTCGGAAGTGAATCGGGTACTATTAAGCTACGGGCAACGGTACAATAAGAATGTATCGCGCGTAATCCTCGCGGGCGGCGGAGCGTCGCTTCCGGGGTTGAGTGAAGTGGCGCACAGCTCGCTCTCGGTTGAGGTCGAAATAGCAAATCCTTTCGTGCATACCGAATCGCCCGCGTTTCTTGAGAGTGTATTGCGCGAAATCGGTCCTGGGTTTGCAGTTGCGGTGGGTGTTGCGCTCCGAAAACTCAAAAATGGTTGAAATTTATGGCTGAGAAAGGCATACCAACTTCATTTATACCCCAGGATACCGGGTCTGTCTCTGCTGTGTCGCGTAGAGGAGGTGGGGGACTCAACGATCTATTACTGTTATGCGCGATTGTGCTGTGTGTTGCCTCGGCTACCTTAGCGGCAGGTGTGTTTCTCTATCAGAAATTTCTGGCTACCGAGAGTGCCTCAAAACTCTCACAGCTGGAACGCGCGAAGGCAGCGTTCGAACCTTCGCTTATCCAGGAACTCACACGACTCGACGATCGCACGCATGCCGCTGATCGTATTTTAGGGGCACACGTAGCTCCGACCGCTTTTTTTCTTGCGCTTCAACAAGCAACGCTCGCGACAGTCTCATTCCAATCACTCGATTTTCAAGCGCCCGATGCACAACACATGACGATTAAAATGGCAGGTATTGCGCAGAGTGTGAACTCAATTGCTCTTCAGGCAGATCTGTTTAGCAAGAACGGAGTTATTACCAGTCCGATTTTCTCCAATATTGCCCGCCAATTCGACGGCGTTCACTTTAATTTGGTCGCGGCCGTGAATCCTCTGTCGATTAGTTATGCGAGCCTTCTTACCTCTGCGCTTAACACAGGCAGCCCAAATCGAGCTTTACCGCAAGGAAACATCCAACCAGGCTCTCCCATCTCGCCATTTGAAGCGTCGGGTAAAACACAGACTAACGAGGGATCATCTCAAAACTAGTATGCCGCGCCTCTTTTTTGCAATACTCGCAATAGTCTTCGCAGGGGTGGTGTTCGTATGGTATACAAAGCCCTCGTACGACAGCGCGAAGATGATTCAAGCTCAGATCGCACAGTACAATACAGCGCTCGACAAGGCTTCTGAATTGCAAAAACTTAAACAGACACTCCTTTCGCGATATAACGCTTTCAATCCTACCGATCTCGATCGCCTGCATAAACTGCTACCAGATCATGTTGATAACGTCCGTCTCATTCTTGATTTGGATAATCTCGCAGGACGTTATGGGCTTTCGCTTCAGAATGTGGATGTGTCGAGTTCCGCTAGTCAAAGCTCAAAGAACCAGACTACGGTGGGAGCTATCGGAGCGTCCAATCAAAAGTATGATTCCCTCACTCTCACCTTCGGGACACGTGCCACCTATCAGAACTTCCTCCTGTTTCTTAAGGATCTTGAAGCGAGCTTGCGCATTGTAGATCTTGTATCACTTACAATATCTCCCGATCCGTTCGGTGCTGTAGGCACTCTATCCTCCGGCAAAGCCTCAACCGTCTCAGAACCTCAATATAGCTATAAAATTACGCTTCGAACATATTGGCTAAAATAAATAATATGTTTCAGACACTTTCTCATCATAAGTTGATATTCATAGGAGTCGCCATTCTCGTTGCTGGCGGTGTCTGGTATGGATTGTCTCCATCGACTTCATCTTCTAATTTGGTCACAAAATCGATCGCTGCCTCCGGAAGTCCAGCTGAACAGGGTCTCGTCGCAACGCTTCTGACCCTTCGCGCGGTCAAGCTCGACGGCACGATTCTTACTGACCCAGCTTTCAAGAGCCTCAAGGATTTTTCTACCGAGATCATTGCGGAGCCAATTGGCCGCGAGAATCCATTTGCTCCGATCTCATCACGATCTTTGCCTTCCACAAGCGGCACCAAAGACATACAAATTTCCAAACCTCAATAAGCAGACACGTATGCCGGCAGAAGGAACTATAACGGCTATTGCAAAAAGCGTCTCCGGGGACGGGGCAGCAGTACCACAGCGATCTCTTGGGGATGTGAAGATTCCATATGATGTTTTGCGTTATGTTCCCGAGGAGTCGGCGATGCACTATCGCTTAGTACCGCTCGGAATTGTGGAAGGCGTTCTTGAGATCGGCATGATGGATCCCGACGACATTCAAGGAATTGATGCCTTGAACTTTATTGCGCGTACATCAGGGATGCCATTCAAGATCTTTCAGATTACACAAAAAGATTTTGATCATGTGCTCGCGATGTACCGTGGGCTTGGTGGTGAGGTAGAACAAGCTATTACCGAGCTTCGGTACGAAGAGAAAATAGACAAAAGCAAAGTCAGCGAGAGCGAAACTGCGCCGCTTGATCTTGAAGATCCCTCTATCGGGAAAGGGCAGGGAGAAGGGATGGCTAAGATACATGAAGATGCGCCAACGATAAAGATTGTTTCTACGATCCTGCGTTATGCCGTAGACGGAGGGGCATCCGATGTTCATATTGAGCCGCAGCCTTCTGGCGTACGAGTGCGGTATCGCGTTGACGGCGACTTGCATACGAGCGTCTTACTCCCCCTCAATACGCATCGCGCTCTTGTGGCGCGCGTGAAGGTGCTCGCGAGCATTCGACTCGACGAGATGCGTAAACCGCAGGATGGTCGCTTTTCTGCGAAGATCGATGATCGTCAGATCGATTTTCGCGTGTCGACATTTCCTTCGTATAACGGGGAAAAAGTCGTGATCCGTATTCTCGATCGTGCGCAAGGCTTTATTCCGCTCGATCAGATCGGCCTTACGCCCCGCAATCTCAAGCTCATTCGAAGCGCAGTAAAGCAATCGCAGGGGCTAGTCTTGATTTCGGGACCGACAGGATCTGGAAAATCAACAACACTCTACTCGATGCTCATGGAGGTTGATCGCGAGCATAAAAACGTGCTTTCGCTCGAAGATCCTATCGAATATTATGTCGATGGAGTCATTCAGTCACAGGTACGCCCAGAAATTGGCTACACCTTCGCCAATGGCTTGCGCACAACCTTGCGACAAGACCCAGATGTCATCATGGTTGGTGAGATCCGCGATGGAGAAACTGCAAAGCTTGCGATCCAGGCAGCACTTACAGGACACTTGGTGCTCTCGACTATTCACACCAACAATGCGGTGGGTGCCATACCGCGCCTCATCGATATGGGCGTAGAGCCGTATTTAATACCATCCGTGCTTATCGTTTCTATTGCACAGCGTCTTCTGCGCACGTTTTGTCCTGATTCTGCAAAGGAAATCCCGATCAGCGCATCTGAGCGAAAGCGCATTGAAGCACAGCTCTCTTCCTTGCCAGAGAAATATCGCTTTAAGATACCAGATCATGCATATGAGCCGATGCGTACGTCCACATGTCCTACCGGCCTGAAGGGTCGTCTAGCCGTATTTGAGGTTTTGGAAATGTCTTCAGAGATTGAGCGAATCGTTCTCGACAATCCCGTCGATTCCCGAATCTGGAAGGCCGCGCGCGCGCAAGGTATGTTTACTATGCAAGAGGATGCTATGATTAAAGCGTTCGACAAGCATGTTCCGTTCTCCGAGGTAAATACTCTAAGCACACTTTTGCTCGCTGGGGATGTAGATAATGAAACTCCAACAGAGCCAGAAGCCTCACCGAATGGAGCTGAAACCGATTCGTAAACAAAACACCATGAGTCCCGCTAGAGGTTTTGCGTATAAAAAACAAAATACTGTATGAACCAAGACAATACAAATAAGAGTGCCTCTACCGATCTCTACGATAGTCCCAGAAAGGGAACGATACTCATACTCGACGATGACCAGTTTCTTTTGGGCATGTATGCCACGAAATTCTCTGGAGCTGGTTACACGGTCGAGGCATGTATCTCGGGTACGGCCGCTCTCGAAATATTGCGCGGCGACTTCAAGCCCGATGTGATCCTTTTCGATATCACTATGCCGGAATTAGACGGCTTTTCGTTTCTAAAGACGCTTCTCGATGAGCACTTAGCACCAGATGCTCGCAAAATAGCACTTTCGAATCAGAGTGATGAGAGAGAAAAAACAGAAGCACTCAAGTTAGGAGCTGTGCGTTACATAGTGAAGGCGAGCATGATTCCTTCTGAAGTCGTTAGTGCAGTCGAAGAAGAACTTACAAAGAACAAGTCGCGTTAGAGAGTGTGTTTTTCGCGGTCAGGCACATTTTGCATGATACAATAAAACCAAATAGTCATGAATGATTATCCAGCACTTTTCAAGAAATATATAAATGTCTTAGCGCACGAGGGCGGTTCCGATCTCCATTTCTCGACGGGAGCCCATCCTACGATCCGTGTTGCCGGATCTTTAACGCCGATGCTCAAAGAGGACACTCTCACTTCCGATGACACACATGGGTTCTTGAAAGCGCTGATCACGCCGGAACAAGAGAAGCGTTTCTTTGAGAAGCAAGAGATAGACTTTGCATATGAAAGCCCCGACAATTTGCGTTTTCGCGGCAACGCATTCTTCCAGCGTGGGGCGATAGGGATTGCGCTACGCCTGATTCCGAGGAAAATTCGGACGATCGCAGAACTCAATCTCCCAGATATATTACTTTCATTTGCGCGGAAGTCGCAGGGCTTCTTTTTGGTTGTTGGTCCTGTCGGGCAGGGGAAGACGACCACGCTTGCTTCAATGATCGAGCTCATTAATACCGAGAGGATGGAGCACATTATTACCATCGAAGACCCTATAGAGTACATTTTTGAGCCCAAACAGTCGCTCATTGATCAACGCGAAGTAGGAATAGATACAAAAGATTTTGCTTCGGCGCTTGTATCTGCGTTCCGCGAAGATGTCGATGTGTTGTTGGTCGGCGAGATGCGTGGTCCAGAGACCATGGCTGCTGCCGTAACTGCGGCCGAGACAGGACATCTTGTCTTCTCGACCTTGCACACCAACAATGCTGCGCAGACCATTGATCGCATCATCGACACTTTCCCGGGAGGTCAGCAGGATCAAATACGACTTCAACTCGCTTCTTCACTTGCAGGGATCTTTTCCCAGCGTCTTATTCCAAGAATTTCTGGTGGCCTCATTCCTTCTTATGAACTCCTCATTAATAACAAGGCAGTCGCGAATCTCATTCGCGAGAAGCGCACTCATGAGCTTAATACCGTAATCGAGACAGGTTCGACTGAGGGAATGATCGACATGAATCGCTCTCTTGCCGAATTGGTTGCCCGCGGTGAGATCACTCCTGAAAGTGCGTATGAATATTCTCTAAATCCTAATGTTTTGCAAAGGCTTCTCTAAGATATGGCGTTGTTTACATACACCGCTCTAGACGTCCAAGGCAACGAGAGACATGGCACGATCGACGCCGTCAATATGGATATCGCTATTGCCGCTTTACAGCGGCGCGGGCTCGTGATTTCTGGAATTGATCCCACAGAAACCACCTCTCTTTTCTCAAAAAGATTTTCTCTATTTGATCGTGTTACTAATGCCGATGTAGTAATGCTCTCGCGCCAAATCACGACGCTTTTTGAGGCGCAGGTCTCTGCGTTACGCGCCTTTCGGTTGCTTGCGGTCGAAGCGCGCACGCCGGCTTTGGGAGATAAACTGACTGCCGTTGCGAATGATCTGCAGAGCGGCAGCTCTATAGCGGCCTCCCTCGGGAAACATCCCGAAGTGTTCTCGGCATTTTACGTAAATATGGTGCGCGCTGGAGAGGAATCGGGAAAACTCGATGAAACATTTGCGTTTCTTGCCGAATATTTGGACCGCAATTACGAACTCACCCAGAAAGCTAGGAATGCTTTAATATATCCGGCGTTCATCATGCTCACTTTTATTGTTGTCATGGTTCTCATGATGACCTTGGTTATACCGAATCTTGCAAACATGCTCTCCGAAGTCGGACAGGACGTACCGATTTACACCAAAGTCGTGATCGGGATATCTCAATTCCTTACACAATACCTCTTGCTCATCGTCATTTTACTTGTTGTGGGCGCTGTCTTTCTTTTTCGCTTTTCACGCACCGTACGAGGTGGAGAGGTGCTTTCGCGCGCGCGCCTCGAAATTCCCGTGATAGGAAATATATACAAGAAAATCTTCCTCTCCCGTATTGCAGACAATCTTTCAACAATGCTTCGGAGCGGGATTCAGGTATTACGCGGTCTTGAAATTACTGGCTCTGTGGTTGGAGACTCTGTCTTCGAAAAAGTCCTTTCAGATACCGCAACAGATGTTAAGGGCGGTCTGCCGCTTTCAGAGGCATTGCGCAAACATCCAGAAATCCCGGGTATTGTTGTTGCGATGGTCAAGATCGGTGAGGAGACCGGCAACATGGGTAAAATCCTCGAAACTATGGCCCGATTCTATCGGCGAGAAGTCAATAATGCCGTCGATACCATGGTTAGTCTTATCGAACCTCTCATGATCGTCGTTCTGGCATTGGGGGTTGCCATACTTCTCGCCTCCGTGCTTCTTCCCATCTACAACATCGCGTCGAGCTTCTAAGCCCTGCAATCTTGATTATCTCCAGAGACACACTCCGGTTAAAGGGCCGAGGTTATCTTTTGTTATCCACACATCATGGTTTTTTCTCGGAACTAGGGTATACAATTGAGCTACATATTATTGAGTCGGCTTAATGGTTAATTTTAATGCACCTATGACAATATCTTACAAGAGGGGCTTTACGTTGATTGAACTTCTGGTCGTGATTGCGATTATCGGCATTCTTTCTTCCATTGTTTTAGCTTCTCTCAACAGCGCTCGCAAAAAGGGTCGTGATGCTCGTCGTGTGGCTGACGTGAAACAGCTTCAGCTTGCGCTTGAGCTGTACTACGACGCCAATGGCGCTTATCCTGCGACGGTATCAACGTCGACGTTGGTTTCTAATGGCTTCATCTCGACGGTCCCAAAGGATCCTACCAACAATGCGCCATACGCGTACGCGCCGTGGGCAGCTACGGGGAGCGCTGGCGTATGTTCGAGCTATCACCTTGGTACATCGCTCGAGACCGCTGGACACACTTCGTTGAATAGTGATGCAGATGTAACAGTGTTGACACCCACGAGTGGCGAGACAAACCCCGCGAGTACAGTGGTCTGTACCGGCGGCACTGACTTCCATGGCGATGACGTAGCCAAATGCTTAACTGCTGATGCAGGCGTTACTTGTTTCGACGTGAAGCCGTAATACAACCACGTATTTGAAAGCACAAAACGCCCCATTGGGGCGTTTTGTGTGCGCCGAAGGTAGTCGCAGACTGTTATACTTGTGTCCAATGATTACCGTCGTTATATTCGGCATATTTGGCCTTATAGTAGGGAGTTTTCTCAATGTGCTCATTATTCGACACGGTGTTCGCTCTGTCGGCGGTCGGAGTACATGCATGGCATGTGGGACGCAACTCGAATGGCTCGACATGATCCCCGTCTTTTCATGGATTCTTCTTTATGGCAAATGCCGCCGTTGCTATGCGCATATCTCGCCCCAGTATCCGCTGGTCGAAGCCACTACTGCGCTCTTGTTCGCGCTTATAGGATATTCGGTGCCGTCTACGGCGTACCCATACGCGTTGCCGCTCATCGTCGTATATCTCGCGATCGCCGCGCTCCTTGTCGCTATTGCCGTGTATGACATTCGTCACACTATCATTCCGGACACATGGGTATATATGTTTGGGATTCTTGCCTTTGTTTCGACCGTCCTACACGGTCTTCCGAATAATAGTGCATGGATAGAGTTCCTTTTTGCGGGTCCGATTGCGGCGTCACCGCTTTTCTTTCTGTGGCTCGTATCCGGCGGACGGTGGATGGGATTGGGTGATGCGAAGCTCGCGCTCGGAATCGGCTGGCTTTTGGGACCGATACTCGGAATAACCGCCGTATTTTTTGCGTTCGTTATCGGCGCACTTGTATCTGTCGGTATTCTTCTGCCGCTTCCGCACCTTATCCGATTCTTAGGGATAACTTCTCTGGATAAGTTGCACGTAGGGTTTACAATGAGAAGCGAGATTCCATTCGGGCCGTTTCTCATATTCAGCTGCATCATCATATGGCTTTCTATTCTATACGACGTCAACATCAGCTACGGCTTCGGGCCTTTACTCTTGTTGAGCTTCTCGTAGTGACCGCCATAATGGTGGTTATTACTTCCGTTGTCTTGGTCAGCAATGGCAGGTTTGGCGGGGTTGTACAGCTAGAAAACTTTACATACGATGTTGCGCTCTCGATCCGACAGGCACAGGTCTATGGCATATCGGTGGCGCGCTTTGGGGCGAATACATTTGCGGCGGGCTTCGGTACCCACTTTGATATATCGAGTGCCAACACGTATGCCGTATTTTCGGACTCACTCACAGAAAATGGCCTCTATGACTGCTCTAATCCGACTAACCCGACTCCGGACAATTGCGAACTCGTAGAGACAACGACCATGACGGGAGGCTACTACATCCAAGATCTGTGCACGACACCGCCAAATGGCACGGAAAATTGCGAGGGTATTACCAAAGTTGATATTGTTTTCATACGTCCCGAGCCAGACGCATGGATAAGCGTTTCTGATACCCCATGCGTGCTCCAAAATGGATCATGCCAAACATCCGCACGCATTATTTTGGCTTCTCCTCGAGGGGACACGATGAGTATTGTGGTCGGGGCCAATGGTCAGATTACGGTGCGACGAAATGCTCAATAGTATGCTGCGGAAAAACACACACACTGCAGGCTTCACACTCGTCGAGATGATCGTTGCAGTCGCGCTCTTTTCCGTCGTCATGCTTGTTTCTGTGAGTACTCTGTTGGCTCTTGTAAGTGCAAATCGTAAAGCGCAGGCACTGCAGTCCGTAATGAACAATCTCAACATTGCGCTTGACGGCATGGTGCGTGCGGCGCGTATGGGCGATGTCTATCATGGCGCTGGCGGAGATGGTTCATGCGGAGGAGGCGACTACGCGAATCCGCATGACTGTATAAGCGGCGGCACGATTCTTTCATTTCAGCCCTACGGCAATATCTCCCCCGATCCTTCGTGGGTCTATGTATTCGATCCAGCAACACATACACTCAACAGGTCAGTTACTGGTACGACAGTCGATGCTACACCGATTATCGCTCCAGAAGTAACTATTGATGACATGAAATTCTATGTAGTTGGGACAACGCGAGGGGACGAGATTCAGCCAAAGATATTGATCGTAATCAAGGGGAGCGCTGGTGCCCAGGGCTCTTCCGCACGCACAACATTCCACATTCAGGCGACTGCAGTACAGCGTTCATTGGATATATGAAAAAGAACAGCGGATTTACACTTATCGAAACGTTGGTGGCGATCTCTCTTTTGTCGGTCTCCATAGTTGCTCCAATGGCACTCGCGTCGCAGAGTCTTGCGGCCGCCTACTACGCTCGCGATCAAATCACTGCATACCATCTCGCACAAGAGGCGATAGAAGCAATGCGTAGTATTCGCGATAGCCAGATCCTCCAAATTGCCAAGAGTCCTAGCGGCGCATCTATCAATATTTTTGATCCAGCAGTTATTCCGATCAGCAGCTCCGGGTCTGATAATCCTTTCAGGATTGATGCACGAGAGCTTGATCCGGTACAGGCCATTACCCGCTGTTCTCAAGATCCAGGATCAACGTGCCTGCCGCTTCAAACTGATGGCACGTTGTATGGATACGATCCCAGCTGGGCAACGACCTATTTTACAAGGACAGTGAGAGTATCGTTTGTTGGACCTGACGAGGTGCGTGTGACCGTTACGATCACATGGAAGACCGGCGCTTTCAATGTTCGTACCTTTAGCATTTCAGCCAATCTCTTTCGTTGGATAAATGATGGTTCTGGCCAGTCATGAATATGAAAAGAACTCTCCCATTTCTCACACGGATTCGTCGCTCTCGGAGTCTGCACGCGCAGGCGGGTTTTACATTACTTCTCGCAGCACTAGTCGCATCGGTAGTATTGACCCTCGGCGCGGCAATCTTCCAGATTGCACAGAAACAACTCACGCTTTCAGGAATTGGCCGCGATTCACAGTTTGCTTTCTATGCGGCCGACACAGCAGCGGAGTGTGCTCTTTATTGGGATTTTCGCTATAGCTACTACGCCACGGCGACGCCTCCTACTGTCGTGAGCCCAGATCCCAGATGTGATGGCGTATCCATGAATGTTACGGTAACAAGCGGTGCTCCTGAAGTATCGCCCTACTACCCATATACCAAATCTTCGGCCCAAATGAATTTCTTTCAGGATATTTCCACCACTGGGGGCTACTGTGCGCAAGTTTTTGTGACTAAAACATTCGATTCAACCACGCAAGCCGTAAAGACGCTTATTCACGCCGATGGCTACAGTGTTAATTGTGACGTTATTTTCACCTCGTCTCGAGCTTTGCAGAGATCCGTCGAACTTAAATATTAAGACCCAATTCTGGTATTATGGCGGGTATGCAGAAGATTCCCGCACATGTGCCGGCTCGATACGAAAAGCTGAAAAGGGCCATAAATCGTCATCGGCACTTGTACCATGTATATGATAAAGAAGAGATTTCCGCGGAGGCGCTTGATTCTCTGAAGCATGAACTTTCGGAACTTGAGCGAGAATACCCGTCTCTTATTG
>CAYIJV010000017.1:0-14964 GCA_964363895.1 uncultured Candidatus Saccharibacteria bacterium | reverse complement strand
CGCACAGAGCATGCGTCGGAACATAGTAGCAGAAGACGCTTTCACGTCAAGCTACAGGATTCTCTGCGGAGTTCCTGATAAATAAATGTGAGGATCGTGTTATATCTCTTGAAAGGCCGGCGCGATGCCCACGGAAACACTCTCGCTTATCAGAGACCCGTCGAGCCCCGTGCACGTGAGCGTGTAGGTCGTTTGCTGATTAATCGCGCTTGTAGTCTTGCCGCTTGCGCCTGATGTCGCGAGACCCGACCAATCATCGCCGTTTGAACCATGCACGTTGCAGGAAGATGCATCCATATAGCTGATGTTCCAATACACTTTGGTTGCCGTCCCTTGCTGAACAAGTTGGGGGCGTACTTGGAGGTGTCCTGTGTAGTCACCTTCACTGCCGCTCGATGGGTTAAATGTCGGCGGCGGATAGAGACAGGCCGCGGCACCGACAGAGCAGAAAGTAGGCGCAACGCACGTGGTGACATTGGATGTCGAGCAGGTAGCATCTGTGTATTGGATGGTATCGCCAGAGCAAGAATACGCGGGGGTACAGGTGACCGTCAATGTTGCCGGGCAAGAAGCAGAGCCACCGGAGCCGACCGCTGTACCGCCGTAGCTCGTGGAAGAAGAGGGAGAGACAGACTGGGAATCGGAAACATTTGGGGTCTTTGCGCCAAGAGTATTGAGAGAGAATGTGGAAGCATTGGATGATGTCCATGAGACTGTGGACGACTGACCTCGTGCAATAGGATTCGCACTGAAGTTGACACTACAGGCTGGCACGGGAGGCACCGTGACCGAAACTGAAGCATATGTGGCCCAAGTAGGATAATACGCAGTCTGCATGCGTGCATAGAATGTATACGTGCCAGGAGTTGTCGGGGCGAATGTATACGTCTTATTGGGATCAGGGTTGGTCGTAGCGCCAAGACCAGTTCCCTCCGGCGAGTCGATGTTGTCGCTCGTTAGGGAGTCGTACGTACCCGCCGCAAAGGAAGCGCGGATCACTGTCGATGCGCCGATCTGAACCGTTGATGAATCTGCCGTAATACTTGCGGTCGGAGGAGATGGCAGATTAACGGTGAGTGTGCCGGCGCAAGTCCCTGTACCGCCTGGCCCACTGACCGAGCCCGTGTATGTGGTCGTAACACCAGGAGCAACAGATGTGGAGCCGGAGAGCGCAACCGAGCCGATACCACTGATGCTCATAGACGTAGCATCGCTGGATGACCAACTCAAAGTGCTTGCCTGAGTTCCGATGACCGTGCTAGAGATAAGCGTGATGGTGCAGGTGGGAGGTGTGCACTGACCGGCAAAATCCGGACTGGAAGGACACGAGGCGGGGACAATGGCAAGGCCACCCCGCGATAGATCGGTAAATTTAGTCTCGGAAGATACGAAGGTCTCGCGGTAAGTGAATGTACTCGAGACTGTTAGAACTCCCAACACACCCCCCAATAGCACAGCACCAACCACCCATGCCCAAGATGAGAGAGGAAATCCAGACACATGAGCTTGAAGATGTTTTTTCATTTTATTGGAAGAATGGTTTACGGGGCTGATTGAATTCTAGGACTCTGATGATTTATTTTTGCGAGACCACGTTTACAACGCCTGCTTGGGAATTATTAAGCCTATTACTGAAACCCCACATGCCTTCCGCGTCAAAAGTAAATTCTCGATACTCGCCTGGATCAAGAGCGGTACAAGAATCAAACGCGCTCGAACCACAGCCATTCTGAATCCCTGGATAGAGCTGTCCGTAAGATGCAGGATGAGAGGCAATCCATACTTGAACACGCGAATTGTTGATGAAGCGAACCGTGTCGCCTACCCGCATCGTCGTATCGCGTGGAGCAAATCCATTGTCGGTGTACGACACAAGCATTTGAAAATCACGCGGCTCTTGCGTGGCAGTCATTTCTTCGGGAGTCAGTACAGAGCGACCTTGTATATTCATGTCCAAAGTTCTCGAAGCAGCACTCCTATCGAGCCGGATAGGCGCACCAAATAGTGCGGCTACTGCATACAAACCGACCAAGAGGATAAAAAGGACAACGAGCGAGAATATTGGTTTTCCCAGGTTCACGTTGTTAAGTATACACTCATAAAGTAACTGTCCAACCCTTTATTCACAAATTTGGAGACCGAGAAAATCTCAAAATAGATGATGCGGTAACCGCCCTCGTCGCGATGATGTTACCGCTCCATGAATGTAGGAATGATGTTCACGATCGCCTGCCCGCCCACAGTATTTCCGAGTGCCGTGAGACATGCGAGCGTGTAGACCGTCTGGGCCGTGATGGGCGAAGATTTCTCACCGTCCGCACCGGATGAACCGCCCGTCCACGCATCGCTGTTCGTTCCCTGCACGGAGCAGGATTTGACATGGCTGGATGTCCACACAACCTGTGTTGTTTCGCCTTCTCGTACGAGGGTCGGCATTACACGAATACTCGATGTCGCGAGCCGCGCATCGATCATGTTGAGATAATCCTGATATATTCCCTGAGATGCGGTGCTTTCTACGACATTCCCAGTACTCTCCTGTTGAGTTTGCGAGATGGTCGTCATAGGGCCGCCTTGGCCGCCTCCAATCGAGCGAACACGCGTCTCTTCTATTTGGCATGCGGAATTCTGCGACGTGATGGTCCCTCCCGCGCCACCGAGGGATCCCGCTCCGAAATTATTACAGTAGTTGAGCGCGTGTATATTGCCGGAGATAGAAAACGACCCGGAAATTATATTGCGTAAACCGGTATACGTGCGCCGCTCCGTTAATTGATTATCGTCCTTCGAAACCGTCGCCCACGCGCTCCAGTTGCCGTTCGAACACGCTCCCGAGTCCGAAACGGATGTTGAGCAGACAATATCCGAGTTACCTCGCGCAAGCTGAATGCCGGCGAAAATCGAAAGTACTGCAACTACAAGCGCTAGGATCGTCGTCCACGTTTGTAGATTTTCGCTAAATTTGTTTACTGGCGTAGGGGGCATAGTTCTAATTGAGCAAGTTGTTCGTCGTATAAAAAAGCGCTTGTATGGTCCCCTCAACATCGAGAACCCTAATGCCCGTATTATCCCACACACCACTCTTTCTATCCAAGACCCAGAAGGGTGGATAACTCAAGAGACCGTTCCGTACGAGAAATTCGCTCGTTATCGGAAAACCAGAATCTCCCGCAGAGGCCGCGACAAGTGTTTGTATACCCGCGTCCGTCAAAGGGCCCGAGGGAAGGTCGTCGATGTTGTCGCGCATATCCTGCATACCGGGCACACGGTACGTGAGAATCATAGGTTTGCTTTTTTGCACATCAAGCTCCTCGCCAGAGAGCGTAAAAAACTGGATGTAGGGCATTCCATATGATTTCATGAGATTGCCCGCATACCCCATGACCCGATCGAATGTATCGAGTGTTATCAGGTTCTGCGGCACCGTATCGCGCGTGAATTCATATATATAGACATCGACGACACCTTTATAAGGCATGCCATTCTCCCGGACAATCGCCTCCGGCGGAATCTCATAGGCACTTGACTCCGCTCGAAGCACGAAGCTTCCGTCTAGGCGTGCCTCGCTCGCAGGATCGGTTACCGTACGCTTCGCGGTATCGATGGTAATTATTGTAATAGGACTCCCGAGCTCGATATCGCCGGCGCTATAGTGCGCCCTCCCTTCGCCGACGACGATTATACTTGCGACACCCGCGGAGAAATTCCTCTTTACGGCAGAAAGCCGGATTTTCTCCATCGGCTTTACACGCAGTGATAATACAAACTGACCCGACTCGTCTGTCGTAGCACCTCCGCTTTCGGGTCTGCTCAAGACCGACACGGTAGCGCCCTGTATGGGACGATCGTGAGTATCGACGACCCGTCCTTTGACTTCTGTCCGAATAAGGTCTGAGCAACGAACCCTGAATCTTTCACAGCTCTTCTCGTTTACTGCGTCGCGTGCGACATAATCGCCCCTGAATTCATAAAGATAACTAAGCTCCCAAAGTTCTTCGACAGTTGCGGTACCCGCCCGGTACGCGCTCTTGAGCATGTCCTCGACTTCGTATAACTGCCCAGGCACGCGAGTATTATAGAGGCGATTATGGAACTGGAGCTCTGGGGGCAAGTCTTCCTCCGAGACCACTTTCATGGCTTCCCTGTCGACGCGCTCGGCATTTGCCACCCACGCCGCAAGAGTTTGAATGTCGACATTCGTGAGTTCTGTGCGAGATGCCCACTGTGCGAGATCGAAGAATTCAACGCTTTTCCCGCCGTTAGAATCGTCATATGTGTACCAGAAACCGCGCGTGATCTCATGCAGTCCTATATTCCGCGCCGAGAGCGCGACACTGATGCGCTCCCTGTTCTTCGCTACTTCCGCAGCATGTCTCGCGTTCTCCTCTATCGTTACCTTGAATGCACGATACCGCGTGTATCCGTCGTACAAAAGATACCCTGTAGCGACAGAGAGTACGGCGAGCAACGTAAGGCCGAACAGTCGTTTCATTCAATGCAAATCATACCAGACAGCCGAGCGATCTATTCTCAGCGTTGTTATTTACTTGCCGCCACTCTACTGCGTTCAGGGCAAGCGATTACTTTCTAGCCGCAATGACGGCATCCGCCGCGGTTTTCGGAACAATTGCGTAATGCGAAAATTCGAGATTCGGCACTGCGCGACCTTCGGTAAGCGATCGCAGTTGTGTCGTGAATCCAAAAAGCTCGGAGAGCGGGACTTTTGCTGTAATCACTCTCGCCTGACCACGCTCACCCATCGCCTCGATGGCGCCACGCTTAGAATTGATCATGCCGGTTACATCACCCATGAATTTCTCCGGCGTCACAACTTCCAATTTCATGATCGGTTCGAGAATGACAGGTTTCGCCTTCTGCATCGCCTCCTGCATGGCATTGATCGCAGCCAATTTAAATGCGATTTCCGATGAGTCGACATCGTGGTACGAACCATCGTAGAGTTCGACAGAAATGTCGACAACGGGGAATCCCGCTTGAATGCCGCGCTCCATCGCTTCTTTGAGACCCTTCTTCACCGGCTGAATGTATTCCTGCGGAATGACGCCTCCTCTGATGTTGTTGATGAATTCAAAGTGATCTTCGCGCTCGACATTGTTTTTCACTTTTTTTCCTTTCTCCACCGGCTCCAGCGGTTTGATTCGGATCTTCACGTGGCCGTACTGGCCGCGGCCGCCCGTCTGCTTGATGTGTTTGTATTCCACATCCGCCGTGCCTTGAACGGTCTCGCGGTATGCGACTTGCGGCTTGCCTGTCGACGCTTGGACCCCGAATTCACGCTTCATACGATCTACGATAATTTCCAAATGCAATTCGCCCATGCCGGAGACGATCGTCTCCATCGTTTCTGGATCTGATTTGATACGGAACGTCGGGTCTTCATCCGAAAGGCGTGAAAGCGCGATGCCCATTTTCTCTTGATCGGCTTTTGTATTCGGCTCGATGCGCATCGAGACCACCGGCTCGGGAAATACGATTGATTCGAGCGCAATGGGGTGCGCTGGGTCGCAGAGCGTGTGCCCGATTTTTACCTCTTTCAAGCCGACCGCCGCTGCGATCTCGCCGGAATAGACCGCCTTCACGTCTTCGCGCTTATCCGCCTGCAAACGCACGATGCGGCCCAAGCGTTCTTTCTTGTTGTTCGCAGAATCATAGATCGTGTCGCCTGTACTGATAGAGCCGGAATAGACACGGAAAAACGATAGCGCGCCGACGAATGGATCAACCTGCAATTTGAAAATGAGAGCCGCAAATGGCGCTTCATCGGAGGCGGGACGTGAATCTTCCACTCCCGTATCAGTGTTTGTTCCCTTGGCAGCTGGCATGTCTAAGGGCGACGGAAGATAATCTACAACGGCATCCAAGACAAGTTGTACGCCTTTGTTCTTGAGCGAGGAGCCGGTTAAAACCGGGAAGATTTTATTGGCTATCACGCCCTTGCGAAGCGTTTTCCTCAAAGTTTCGAGAGGAATTTCTTTGCCATCCAAAAAATCGCTCATTACCTGATCGTCATTTTCCACTATGCGCTCCACTAATTCCTTGCGATATTTTTCCGCTTCGGCCTTCATATTCTCTGGAACATCGCCCGCAACGACGTTGGTCCCCATCTCACCTTCGAAGTGATAGGCCTTCATGTGCAAGAGATCGATGACGCCCTCGAATTTATCTTCGAGACCGATAGGTATCTGAAGCCGCACTGCTTTATTCGAAAGTCTGTCCAAAATACTTGCGTATGATTTTTCAAACGACGCGCCGGTGCGGTCGAGCTTGTTGATGTAGCAGACACGCGGTACGTTGGCTTCTTCTGCATAGCGCCAGTTGGTTTCCGATTGCGGCTCTACGCCAGCCACACCGTCAAAGACGACGACCGCGCCGTCTAGTACGCGCATGGAGCGCTTCACTTCTGAGGTGAAATCGATGTGCCCAGGTGTGTCGATGATGTTGAATCGGACTTTCTGCGAAAGGTCCGCACCCATGTATGTAGGGTTCCAGAAACAGGTGATTGCCGCGGCGGTGATGGTGATGCCGCGCTCTCTTTCCTGCTCCATCCAGTCGGTCACCGTGTTGCCCTCATGCACCTCGCCTATTTTGTGGCTCTCACCTGTGTAAAAAAGAATTCTCTCGGATGTGGTCGTTTTGCCCGCATCCACATGCGCGACGATACCAAAGTTGCGTACCTTATCCAAAGGGTAATCGCGAGACATATCCTCAAATTACCACGCGAAGTGGGCAAATGCTTTGTTGGCCTCGGCCATGCGGTGCGTCGTTTCTTTCTTGGTGACGGCCGCGCCTTCGCCTTTGTGCGCCGCTTTTATTTCGGCGAGCAAGCTCTCATGCATTGGCTTGCCTTTCGTGCCTTCGGCCGCTTCCACTATCCAGCGCATGCCAAGCGCGAGCTTTCGGTTGGGATTCACTTCGCGCGGCACCTGATAGTTGGCACCACCGACGCGACGTGAACGCACTTCGACAGAAGGAGATGCTTTTTCCAATGCTTCCTCAAAAATCAGGACCGGATCACCTTCTTTCTTCAATTCTTCCATTACTTTGTAGACAATTTTGCATGCAGTATCCTTCTTGCCGCGTTCCATCACATAATTGATGAGTTTCGCGATCTTAAAAGAGCCGTACACTTCATCTGGCTGGGGTTGCATTCTGTTTTTGACTGGGCGTCGCATAAAATTACTTGTGGCGAGTATTATCGAATTACTTAGCGGCCTTGGGCTTCTTGGCTCCATAGAGCGAGCGGCCGCGGCGACGTTTCTCGACGCCTGTCGCATCCAATTTGCCGCGTACGATGGTATAGCGAACGCCGATGTCTTTCACGCGACCGCCTCGGACAAGAACGACCGAGTGCTCCTGAAGATTATGACCCTCGCCGGGAATATAGGCGGTAATTTCCATGCCATTGGTCAGGCGTACACGGGCGATTTTCCGTATGGCGGAGTTTGGTTTGCGGGGAGTCTTTGTCGTCACACGCGTACAAACGCCTCGTTTGAAAGGCGCGGGGAAAAAGGATGGGCGGTTTTCAATTGTATTGAAGCCGCGCGAAAGCGCGATTGTCTTCGTACGCCAAGTCTTCTTGGGTCGGCCCTTGCGTGTAAGTTGATTTATCGTAGACATGTTTATCCTAAATCCATCGAGGAACAAATAGAAACTCCTAGTGGAAGTGCGAGGAGTATAGCTGTTAACGGCGATAAACGCAAGAAAGGGACGTTCAGACGCCCGCTATCGCCCGTGCGATTCCATACACGAGATTCCCGAACGCATTTCCAAAGAGAACAATGAGCAAGATGACAATGCCGAAACCAAGAAATGGGTTGTACTCCATTTGATCTCGCAAGCGCTCATACCCCAGACTTTTCGGGAGGATTGCCGAGAGAATCTTCGATCCATCGAGGGGTGGGATGGGGATAAGATTTAAAATCGTAAGGGAAACGTTGACGGCAACAACGTACATAAACAGATCGGCTACACCGGGCAAAGCCTGGAGACGGATCAAAAGTCCGAATACAAGCGCAAGCGCAAGATTCGAGGCAGGCCCCGCGGCAGATACTATCGCCTCTCCCCAATATGGCGCACGTACCAAATTATGCGGATTATACGGAACGGGCTTTGCCCATCCAAACAGAAAACCGCCCGGTGAAAGTGCGGAAATGATCGGGAAAACGATGGATCCCAAAAAATCGATGTGCGGAATAGGATTGAGTGTCAGTCTTCCTGCATACCTTGCGGTCGGATCGCCAAGCTTGTCCGCCACAACTCCGTGCATCACTTCGTGGACAATGACTGAAAACACGATAACCCCTATGACAAAGACGATGCCAAAAATATCCATACGTGCAGGAATACTATCATATACGAATTCCGTTGCGTTTATAGCCCGTGAATGCTAGGATGCCCGAACAATATGGCAAGAACATGTGAAATAACTGGTAAAAAGAGCCAAGTAGGTGGCGGGTATTCCAACCGTGTCCGCGCAACCAAATTCAACCCGACAGGCAAACGCCGCCGCCAAGTCAATCTTCAAAAGAAGACTCTTTTCATCCCTGAACTCGGCAAGAAAATCACCATCAAAGTCTCGGCCAAGGGCCTAAAAACCATGCAGAAACGCGGAGCGTTTTTGACATTGAAGAAGGCGGGGATGATTTAAAGCAAATCGCCCGGGCTTCTCCGGGCGACTCTTGTTTGGGCGTCAATCCGGATCGTGTGGTTCCAGAGGAACTATAACGGATGAAAGACCTCGTCCCACCCGTACACTGGCCCCTCCTTAAAGGCCTGCGCGCAGATCCAGATCGAGGCGACTATCAGCACGACCAGAATGTAGAGCCCGTAATGTGGAATCGTCGCCCATTCGACCAGAAGCTGCCCAGCAGCGACCGAAAGGGCAACCCCGAGTCCGATCTGGAAGCTGGTGTCGAAGCTCCACGAATTGACGAGAGACGCCCGTCCGTGGAAGCGGTGTCGAAACACGTGGCTCGCCGCAATCCACACAACGGGGGCGAGTGCGTAACCCGCTCCGTGAAGTGCCAAACCTGCGAGCGCGCCGAGAACGACGAACGCGACGCCGACGCTGGACCCGATCGCGAGACCGATCCAGTCTTCTTGACGATTCGTGAACATTTTCAACCTCTCTAGTTTGTGTTGATGGCCCGAAGGACACATTACTGCTTATAGACTTTCTGTCCATCCGACACAAATGTGATCGTGCCGTCTGTGCATGTATCGAATGTTGGAATGCCGAATTCCGCAAAGCGGTCCGCAACTTCCGGGGCCGGATGACCGTATGTATTCTTACAGCCGCGTGAAAAGACAGCATAGGTCGGATCGACAAATCCAATGAAAAGCGGGGACGAGGAATTTTTTGAGCCATGGTGTCCGGCTTTCAGAACATCGGATTTGAGCCCATTGCCACCTGCGGTGAGCGAAGTCGAACCGTCGAGCGAAACAAGATAATTCTCAATGGTCTGCGGCGCGTCACAGGAGAACATGAAAGACGTCTTGCCGTACACAAGACGTGTAACGACACATCCAGTGTTTGTATCCACGCGCGGAACAAGTCGATCTGGGGATAGAATCTCAAGATACGCGCCGCGCCCAAGATCGATAATCTGGCCACGCATTGCAGTAATTTCCCTTGCATCTTCTTGTTTCATCACATCTACCAGATTTTGCGCAGTTTTTGTATCTCCTTCGACACTTGAGCGGACTATCACCGAGACCGAGTAGCGATCGAGAACATCTATGAGACCGCCGATGTGATCGGCATCCGGATGCGTCGGGATAACAACATCAATAGAGCGATCATACCAGCGACTAACTTCCGATAAACGCCGCAAGACGGTATTGCCAAGGCCCCCATCGATAAGCACCTGGCGCCCTCCCGGCGCATCAATAAGAATTGAATCCCCCTGACCTATATTTAAAAACGAAACCGTGAGTAATCCACGCCTGTCCTCGATGATCACTACGTACCAAATACAAAGCGTAACAACGGAAAAAACAAGAATTGCAATGGCCTTAACCTGCACGCTCCGCATGGGGGCAATGATATACTGTTTACATGCACTCTTATATTGCTCAAACATTCAACATTCCCGCACTCGAAGGCATCTCGCCAAAATCGATTGAAGAGCATCTTGGGCTTTATCAAGGGTATGTAAAAAACTTCAACGCGATCTCCGCATCCATCGAAGACCTTTTGAAGAATACGGAAAGAAATGCGCACGCAATCTCGGAGCTTATCCGCAGGAAATCATTTGAGTTTGACGGCATGCGACTGCACGAATATTATTTCGCGCAATGGGAAGATGGTGCGAATCCTATCACCTCGAGCGGCGCACTCGCAAAAGCTCTCGCTGTACAATTCGGGAGCGTAGATGTTGCAATCACGCATATCAGAGAAACTGGCAAGATAAGGGGGCCTGGGTGGTCAATTCTATATTTCGATCCTGTGGTTAGTACATTCCACATCGGTTTCTCCGGTGAACAACATCAGGGACATTTTATAACGCTTCCCATCATTCTCGCGCTTGATGTGTGGGAGCACGCCTTCATTCTTGATTATGGTGCTCAAGGCAAAGGCAAATATATCGACGCTTTCTTCAAAAATCTCAATTGGGCAGTCATGGAAAAAAGATTTGAGGACGCGCAGTCGTAACAGCGGTGTCCACGGCACTAGCTGTACTCCGGCTCCCGCAAGAAAAGATGTGCTATCTTTAAGCTGTTACAGCTTATTTATAATTGCCACTTACAACATGAATCTCGAACGATCAGTGCTAATGGGATTTTTTGGGAATTATTTGGTTAATACGGTGATCGCGTCAATCGTCGCTCTTATTCCTGCACCTGCGGGCGGAGGAATCCTCACCCCACGGTACATGCTGTTCGTAGTTCTTGCTGTAGTTGTGGTCGCAGTCTTGGCATGGTGGTACATGAACGGCGCACCTCGAAACCTCAAGAGTGGCATCGTCTTCGGCGTCATAGGATTTGTTGTCGCGATCTTGACGGCGCTTATCACCGGTGTCGCTGGAGTCTTGGCGCAGACCGGCTCATTCTCCGCAGTCGCCAGCGTCTTGCCGAATTTCGTGCCGTTCATTTGGAACTGGCCCACACTCATCCCACTCGGCTACTGGATAGTTCCAGCAGCATTGATCGGGTGGTATCTGCAACTAAAAGCGACACCGACGCCATCAAAGGATATGAAAATATCTACAATACACAAGAAGAAAGTCGACTACTGGGTAGTTCCCGTAGCATTGATCAGGTGGTATCTGCAACTAAAAGCGACACCGACGCCATCAAAGGATATGAAAATGTCTACAAGACACAAGAAGAAAGCGGGAATCTAGCTCCCGCTTTCTCTTTTTTGCGCTATCAACAACGCACCGAAGATAAGCGCGTATGCGGCAAACATCCACCATGCGCTAAAGGCGGGGACCGATAGAGCGGCAAATGGAAGCGAAGCGAAGAATTTTGCAACATTTATGATGTACCACAAAAGCGCAAGTGCCGGCGCTGCAATTGGTAGCGCAAGAGATCCCGCCGCCATTCCCCCAATCGCCGCGATAATCGAGGCAAACATTGCATAAGGTACGGCAATAAGCGCAAATAGATTCGCGGGTAAGGAAACAATCGAAAAAAGGCCATTTTGGTACAAGAGGAGCGGCAAAACCATGAGTTGTGTCGAGAGCGTGGAGGCAACGATCTCACGCAATCCAAACCTTTCTGTAATCCACTGTGTTCGTTCTGCTATCCGCGGTGTAAAGAGAATAAGGCCGAGTGTCGCGAGTACCGATAATTGAAAACCGGGGTCATACACGAGGTACAGCGGGTTCCACGCGACCATGGCTGCGGCCACAACGCCGAGTATGCGCAAGGCAATAAACGTCCGCGCTGTCGCGCGCGCGAAGACCGCAATAAGCGACATCGCGGCGGCACGCGTGGCGCTCGGTGCGCCTCCGGTCATAAGAACAATGAACAATACCGAAAATGCAATTCCTCCATATTGAAAGAGTCTGGGTAAGGATTGCAGAGTGCGCCGCACAGCGTTTATCAGGATCGTTATGTTGTATCCAGAGAGAACGACCACGTGAATAAGTGATACCGTTATGAACGTATTTGTAAGCTCTTTTCCTATAGAGCGCTTGTCGCCCACCGTGATCCCTCCCGCAAGCCCCGCTTCCGGCTCTGGCAAGACCGCTTGCAAACCTTTCAAAAATTCCTGCTTCACGCGTATTGCCGCAGACTGCACAATATTTCCGCGATTCCCGCCGGTAGATTCTATCTGCGCAAATGAGAGCGTGTACAAAATCCCATCCTTTGCAAGAAACATCGGATAGTTGAACTGTCGCCCTTCGGATGTATCAAAAGATTCCGGCAGTTCAAGCTCTCCTTCTGCGCGCACCGTGTCTCCATATGCCACATTTGTGTGTACGGGAGCAACGACAAGAACTCCGACCGCCGGAACGGCGGTCGTACTGAGTGAAGTCGAAGTACCTGTCAGCAGTTGCATCACTTCCATATGAATGCGGACGCTCGCCTCCCGTACATCAGGCTCATTCGCGACGACTCCCGTAATCGTCACATGAGAACCTATGCGCGCCGTGAGCTGCGGATCATCGCGAAGCGCTATGCTCTCCACACGCACAACACCTGCAGAAAATGCCGTGAGAGCCGCCGCAATGACGAGGAGCACGCGGATTTTTGACCGATCAAAGAGCGAAAACACTGCCGCTGTTGCCGAGAGTAGCATCACAAAACCCACAGAAGCCAGCCCAAGCGGCAGAAGAGAGCGGACAAACACACCTGCGAGAAAACCGCCGACGATCGCCCATAATATGCGCACAGGCATGCTCACAGCGTATCAAAAAGTTTCTATAATTTCTTGAGTTCTATTTTCTCCAATCCGAGTGCCTTGAAAATCGCATACACGACTACGGCAATGACGAGAAAATCAATGGCATTCGTAATAAATGCTCCCGTCTTTATCGGACCAATCGCCCACGCAGAAAGAGAATCCGTCGAACCAAGAACGACAGACAGCGTCGGATTCAGCACATCCTGCACAAAAGAAGAAACTACTTTTGAGACAGCGGTACCGAGAATGAAGCCGATAGCAAGTCCCATCACGCCCTGTTCGCGTATAAATTGGAGAAAACCCGTAAACGATCCTCTGATTTGTTCTTTCATATAGAGGTTAATACTACTTCATAATCGCTTTGTCCACCGCTTCGTTGACCAATCGATCGGCCTCTGTATTTTCCTCGCGCGGGACGTGCACAAAACGAACGTGTTTAAAATCTGCGGTGAGCATGGATTTCACTTTCGCGTACTGGAGCTTGAGCGCTGGCTCTTTGATTTTCCAATTTCCGGAGAGCTGCTCGACTACGAGCAAGCTATCTGCACGTACTTCTATCTCACGCTTTTCAAGTTTGCGCTTTTTGGCTTCCGTGAGCGCTAGTATTACTGCTTCATACTCAGCCCAATTGTTTGTCTGGTTTCCAAGAAACTTCTTTAGTTCAAACGTCTTTTTGCCATCAATGATGAGGGCCCCTGCGCCAGCGGGCCCCGGATTGTTTCGCGCACCACCATCTGTATATATTACAATTTTCTTCATGCAACGCGTTCACTATACATCACAAAATAATCCGGGGCCTTGAAAGGGGTCGGGAAAACAATTGTTTTCCCGCGGAGGAAGGTTTGGGAAAACCGTGGGTTTCCCAGAGGGACTAGCGGTTGTTTCTCGCCCCGCCGTCTGTGTAAATGATTACTTTTTCCATCAAGCAGTCGGAACGATTCCTGCACTTTTGGAAAGCGTGCGGTATGCGTGCACTATTGCAAGCCATGAAACCGGGATCGAAACGAGAAGGCCCACAAAGATTGCGAGAAGTCCGAGAATATTTACGAGGACGAGTACAAGAGAGAAAAGAAATAATTGCCACCGATGACCCTTAGTTATGCGCGCACTTTCCGAAAGTACCTGAAGCGGCCCCAAACCCCGATCAATGACGAGAAAGAGCGTGAAGTAGAGGACCATTGAAAGAATAATTCCGGGAATGATAAGGAGAACGAACCCGCTGACAATAATTATCATCGTGAGTAAATATGCACCGAGAAATTTCCAGTATTCCTGCGGCGCCCATGCATTGCCGAGTGTTGCTCCTTCTGCGTTATCGTGCGCCTTTAAAAAGAAGGCAGTCGTCCCCATGAAAACAAACACCTGAACAACGAGAAAATCAACGAGAAAAAACGAGGTACTTGCTAGGTTCCACCCAGAGGTCGTCGCAGTCGTTGCAATCTGCGAAGATATTCCGGAAATAACGAGCAGGAAGAGATTCACACTGATAAAAAACCACGGGCGCTTTTTAAAAGTCTCCCAACCAAAACGTACCATCTGACCTGCTGAAAATTCATTCATATCATCACGCTAACATATGGTATCGGAAATCCAAATGTGGTCTTTGTGTTAGGCGGGGATGACGTCAACAATCCGCAAAGCAAGGCCCCCGCGCCCTCGGGCGGAGAACATATCGCGCTCAACAGTAGCAAGGAGGCCCGCCGCAAGACCCGGGGCAGGGCAGAGAGAGAAATCATCGGGCGATTTAAAGAAATCAAATGCACGCGCTTTAGCGCCTGTGCGGCTACATTCGAGCATGACCTCAACATGATTGTTTTCCTTCCCGAAACGTCGCACGTCAGTGATAGTAATTCCGCCAAAGAGAAACACCGGCTTTGGATTACCGACACCAAACGGCGCAAGCTTTGAAACATCTTTTAAGAGTGCATGGGAGACTTCGGGAACGGTAAGTAAAAAGTCATGTTCGCGGATCGAAGTCCCCGAAGCCTCCTTGGGTAAGCCGTCTGCCGCCGCTCGTAAAGCATCGGGCAGATTATGTACTTGCTCATATGAAACGGTAAACCCTCCTGAAGCATTGTGACCGCCGCATT
>CAYIJV010000016.1:9456-18057 GCA_964363895.1 uncultured Candidatus Saccharibacteria bacterium | reverse complement strand
CGCTGGAGGTACTATTCGAGCGTACTGGTTGTGCACTTACTTATTGAATGTAGCTTGGATATATTCGTTCCGGCGCCGTCCAAGGTGTATATTATTGCAGCCTCTTAAGTCCTTAACCTTTGAATATCAGTGTGTACTACTACCTCGGTACCAAGGCGAGTCCACGTCATTTCGTAGGGGGTCCTTTTGGGACCGCGCAATACATCTGCACGATTACTATCCGTCATGCTCGGGATCGTTGTATTAAACAGCGGTTCCTGAACGAGCGCCGGAGCGAATCCATCCAACTGGTGTCATTGTATCATATTTCAGTCCATTTTGCAAGGAAAATTAGTCTTTTATGCCACTTACAGGCCTTTCCAAGAGCGGTGTACCGAGTTCGGCAGATTCACCAGTAATGCGAAGAACGTCCTTGTCTATTTTGCCCAACTCTTTTGAACCAGCATTAAAATGATTTACCGTTGTCGAAAGTGATATTCCGATTTTCTTGTAGTAATCCTGGTATGCATTCATGTGCCGACCCAGAGCCTCAACATTCTTCGCAATATCTTTCGCCGTCTCTTCTATCTTAAAGGCCTTGAAGCCGTATAGAACTGACTGGAGATAGGCAGCAAACGTAGTCGGCGAAACGATAATAACTTTCTTTTCATTATATGCGTAATCGATGAGATTGCGCGTATTTACCTTGACCGAACCGACTTCGTTGATGAGGAGATCATAGTAGATCGCTTCGGCAGGAATGTACATAAATGCAAAAGGTAGCGTACCATCTTTCGGACGTACATATTTCGCAGTCTCATCAATACGCATCTTGAGGTCGTTCTTGAATTGTTTTTCCAATTCCGCTCGCTGTGTATCGTCTATAGCGTTCACAAGGCGTTGGTAATTGTCTAGCGAGAATTTCGCATCTATAGGAATGACCCCTTCTTTCGTTATTATGACTGCGTCTACCGTCTCTCCGCCGGGAAATTGATGCTGCATCTCATATGAGCCGGGCGGCAAAATATTGGAAAGTATCAGTTCAAGCGATGCTTCACCGAGATTTCCACGCTGCTTTTGATGTTTGAGCACCTTCTCAAGATTCGCCAACTGCTCGGCGATTACCATGAAACGTGTCGTCGATTCGTTGGTCTTTGTCTGTTCTACGCGCACCTCCGTAAGCTGTTTGGCCACTAGATCCCGAATGTCACTTGCAAGTCGCTGGGATTCACTAAATTGCGTTTTCATGCTCTCAAACATCCGTGTCGTTCCCTCTCCGAGCTTGCTCTCCATTGAGCGTGACAATTCTTGCATCTGATTCTGAAGCAATATCATGCTCTGCGGGTCTTGTGTGCTCGCTGGCTTGCGCAGAAAAAGAAAAGCTACAAATGCGAGATTGGCCGCAAGAAGTCCGATAATGAGCCATTCCATATGAGACATTATATCACGATGAGTACTTGCTATACCCCGTGAGATAATGCATCTGATGTACTACGTGAAAGAATAGCTTGTGAATATCTCATGGGGTATACTTTCTCTCAAGGAAACGATATTAAGAGATAAACTTTTTATATGAGCGAATCATCAGAAGGCAAAGATCGAGAGAAGAGGCTTTCAAGAAGGCAGGTGCTTGGGGGAATTGTCGCCGGCACTGCTGCTGCCGTTGCGGGCGTTACAGCCATACATTTTCGTGATGCTAACCGGGAAGATCTAGAAAAACAGTATCACGCCGCAAGAGTATATATGGAGCATGATGGTGGTGCTCTTCTAAAGAATTTTCAGAAGCTTCAACAGATCGGGGCCAAAATGAAAGAAACTGGGCAAAGAGGAACAGATGCCGATGAAAAAGAGATTGTTGCTGAAAAAAACAAACTTCTTGAGGAATTTGATCGAGTATTAATTCCAAAGTTGCTCGTACAATATGCTCAGAGCAATATGAAACAGATAAAATCGCTTGTGCAAGTATATGTGTATCTCGGAGGCGATATAAAAAAGGTACGTGAGAATGGTCCTGAAGGGATCGATAAGAAAATAACAGAAAACATCGCGTCAAGCATGACATACGACATTGGCAGATTGCCCGATAACTTCGGGAAAGTTACCCACAGTCCCCTCGAGTTTGTTAGAAAACCCTTATCGAGAGACTCAACAAAATAATACGTGTTATGCTCGCACAAAAAATACGTATGGATATGACGGCCGCCATGAAGGCCAAAGATAACCTTAGGCGTGATACTTTGCGCGGGGCACTTTCTGCCTTTACCAATGAGCTAGTTGCCAAAGGCCGCAAGCCCACAGAAGAAATACCCGATCAGGAGGCCATAACAGTACTGAAACGACTCGCGAAGCAACGCAAGGATTCAGCAGAACAATTTACTGCTGGCGGCAGGCCAGAGCTTGCCCTAAAAGAATCGCATGAACTTAAAATCATCGAAGGTTATTTGCCGCAAACGGCAAGTCGCGCAGAAATCGAGAAAATCGTGCAAGCAAAGATAGTCGAACTCGGTGCTAAAGACACTTCCGACGCAGGCAAATTAATCGGCGCCGTCATGAAAGAGTTTGCAGGCCGCGCCGACGGGAACGATGTAAAAGAAATTGTGGCCTCTCTCCTTTAGACAGAGCGCGACCAAAAGACTCCGGCGGCGGTAGAAAGACCCGCTACGAGAAAAATCGATACGAGTGCGGCTGGAATAGATATAAGCAGAACAGCTGCTGCCCCAAGAAGGCAGATGACAATTCTTCCAAGCGCAAGAGAGATTTCTTTGAGCGCGGTATATTCGTCCACGTACGAGCCCCCATCCGCTGTCTGCTCAAACGAGAACGGATCAACTCCTAGGCGCCGCGGGGTCGTCGTATAAGAATATGAGTCCACGAGCATGATTCCAATGGGTGTTGCTACGACAAGCCGGAAGAGCCATGGCGTAATCGCAAAAACCATATTGAGAAACACGGACTTGGTTAGATGCAGGCGGCGTAATAATCTGCGTACAACACCTCGCATGAGGATCGCTACTAAAAATGTAAGGGAAAGAATGATCCCGAGCATGCCGTACGACCATCCGACGATAAGAAACACGGTGAGAGGCCAAAACAAAATCAAAGCCGCACCGGAAATCCCTTCTAGAAATGACTCGACTACCATGTGGCGATTTTCTATGTGAAAGATCCGCACGAAAGTCTCACGATAGTTCCACAAGAATCTCTCGTGTATATCCCGCACATACAAAATCGGAATTGTGGAGAGAAGTATGATTCCCGCTCCGATATACAAGATTAGGGCAGGTCCTTCTTCTACGCTCACGATGAACAAGCCGGCCACAAGAGGTGCCAGGGCGATCAGTATCTCCTTAAAAATCGAGATGTGTGTTCGTCGTTGGACCGATGCTTCCACCTCATATGGAATCCAGTAGATGGCGCGATACAGACCGATCGAAATAGCATAGACAGCGATCGCCGCTCCGATATATGCAGTACTCCAGAATCCTTCAAATGTTGCACCGAGCGAGACGAAGGCGGTAGCTGCAAACAGCACTCCAAAGATCAACACCCTGCGCGTACCCACAAGCAGAAAACGCGCAGTGAAAGGAGTTGCTAGGCAGTGAACCGTCTGCGAGAGCGCATAAAGGAGAGCGGTACGTGCAAGCGCGTTTGCGATATCCGACTCGACAAAATAGAAATATTGAAATACGAAAATCCAGGCGAAAATGTGTACTCCAGCAAGCGCGAATCGTAAAAAGAATCTGTGGAGCGCAAGCGACCGCATTGATTGCAGAGAATCCCCAAAAAAAGGTCCGCGCAGAAATTGAGCTCGCATATCGGTCTGCTACATTATGAACGATAACAGAACGTATCTCGACAGATGTGTGGATATGTCTGCACAGTACATAAATCAAAAAGCTCCCGAGGGAGCTTTTTGATGAGAGAAACGACGTAAGTCGTTACCAACTTCTGCCACCGCCTCCCCCGTTACCACCTCGTCCACCTCCGAAGCCGCCGCGGTCGTTGCCGCCGCCACTACGAAAGTCGCGTCGCGGGCGATCCTCCATTGGGCGCGCCTCATTTACCGTGAGCGAACGTCCACCAAAGTCTTTCCCGTTCCACATCTCAATCGCCTTCTGTGCTTCCTCGTCGGAAGACATCTCCACGAAGCCGAAACCCTTCGAGCGGCCGCTCATCTTGTCGATGATGATGACGGCAGACCCGACGGCTCCGCACTGCGCGAAAGCGTCTTTGAGCTCTGTATCGGTCGTGCTGTAGGGCAGTCCGCCGACGTATAGCTTCTTAGCCATGATTCTGTGTGTGTGTTTCCTCTAAAATAATGTAAACCAACCTTTCCACTCATCCTTAAAAGACAGATTATGGAAAACTTACATTCGCGGACATCGTACCGTATCCGCCAAATTAATCAACTCATCCGCATTTGGTTTTCATCGCTCCGACACACGATATTCCTCTAATCCCACGGATTATGGCTTACAATAAGGCTCCAAACCGCTTCCCTATTGCGGCAAACTTCTCCACAGCTTTCTCAATATCCTCTTTTGTATGAGCTGCTGAAATTTGAACACGAATGCGCGCCGTGCCCTTGGGCACAACGGGAAATGCGAATCCAATTACATAAATACCCTCTTCAAAAAGCGCCGAAGCCATATCCAATGCGTGTTTTTCATCACCAAGCATGATAGGAGTGATCGGATGCTGTGTGTCGGCAACGGCGAAACCGTTCTTCCGCATGAGTTCACGGAAGAGTTTGGTGTTCGCCCGCAAGCGCTCTCGAATTTCAGGATGTGACTTCAGATAATTGATCACAAAAAGTGACGTGCCCGTAACAGCCGTATCGAGAGAATTTGAAAAAAGATACGTGCGAGAACGATTGCGTAGATATTCTGCCGCCTCTTTACGCGTCGCTGTAAATGCTCCGCCAGCTCCGCCCAGAGCCTTTCCAAACGTGCCAGTAACAAAATCCACGCGGTCTGTAACTCCACACGCCTCTGGCGTACCGCCCCCTTTGTCTCCCATCACTCCCGTAGCATGCGCATCATCCACCATCACGAGCGCATTGTATCTATCAGCCAAGTCACAAATCTCTTTTAGAGGCGCAATATCGCCATCCATGCTGTATACGCCATCGGTCGCTACTACACGCAAGCGTTTACCAGCCGCCGCCTTGAGTTTTTCCTCCAAATCCGCCATGTCCACATGCTTGTAGACAATTCGATCTGCTTTTGAAAGTCGTACCGCGTCGATGATCGAAGCGTGATTAAGTTCATCGCTAATAATTACGTCTTTATCGCCAAAAAACGTTTGAAAGAGGCCCATATTTGCCATAAAGCACGATGAATACAGCACCGCGTCTTCCGTACCCACGAGCTCGGCAACGGCACGCTCAAGTTCTTTGTGTATCGTTTGCGTGCCACAGATAAATCGCACCGAAGCGAGGCCGTATCCCCAGCGAGCGACGGCTTCTTCCGACGCTTTCTGCAAAAGTTCCGTGCCGGAAAGCCCTAGATAGTTATTCGAGCAGAAGTTAAGTAACTTTTTACCGCGTACGACGATCTCCCGCCCTTGAGGCGATTCTAAAATACGTTCCTCCTTGTACGTGCCGCTCTCGCGCATTGCCTTCAATTCAGATTCGAGAATTGGTTTGAGACTCGTGTACATATCAACTGTTAATGTTGAAAACGATCTTGGGATTTTCGTTCATCGCTTTTTCGAAACTCTCGGGTGTAAACGATTTGAAATCATAGATAGTCCCCTTCCCTTTTTTAAGGATCACATTCCATATTGCATCTTGAATGCCGTTGGTTTTATCGGAGAGCATGCGCTGGGCTATCTGCCACGTGCCGAAAATACGCCGACCGATGATGCCGTGGAGTGTGAGCCCGCGCACGATAACAGATCGCGAGAAATTTGGGATCGTTACATCGCCATCTTTAATACCAAATGCAATGACGTGACCCCCTCGGCGGGTGCTCTGAATACAATTATTAAGTGACGATACGGGGCCCGCCATTTCCATCGATATGTCGACGCCCTTACCGTACGTAAGTTCCATGATGCGGTCGACGACCTCTGGGTCAGAGTCCCATTCGTGCTGTTTCTGCTTCTGTGTTATGAGAACAGTTTCATGAGCCCCCAGCACTTTCGCCATCTCGAGATTTGCAGGATTCACGTCCGCCGCGATTATCTTCACGGCTCCAAAGTTTCGTGCAAGCAATATAGAAAACATGCCTATAGGGCCGCAACCGATAATCGCGACGCGCTGACCTCGAAAGTCCGTGACGGTCGTAGCATGCACTGCATTTCCGAATGGATCGTAAATAGCCGCTATCTCCGGTCGCACGCGACGTTCATCAACGGCCCACAGATTTTTCGCCGGAATCTTTACGTACTCTGCAAAAATGCCGTCGATCGAAATTCCCAAAATCGCTTCATTGAGACACACATGACCCTCGCCGATGCGGCATTGGTAACACCGTCCGCATGTCACATGCGAATCACCTGATACCAAACTTCCCACCTCGATTTTTGCAGGATTCTTCTCATCCGGGTCGTAATAAAGACGCTCCACCATAGAGCCCATTTCCACTATCTCACCCAGAAATTCATGTCCCATAATTCGCATCGTCCCGCCTTCTTTCTTGAGCGAATCGTGCACCATGTCCTTAAAAGCGTTGCGATACCACAGACCGCGATCCGAACCGCATACGCCGGCATATCGCATTTTGAGGATTACCGAGAGCGCATCCTCCGGATTCTTTGCCTCGTCCAAGATCGGCATCGGGACCTCCCGCATCACAAACCCGCGGCTTTTCTCCCAGCCGTCTTTCTTAGTATCAAACGTCAGTGCCTTAACAGTCTTTGCAACCATAGTAATCCAGATTACCAGTTATTCTCGAAACTTACCAGATTCAATTTCCATTCAAGTCACCCTGCGTCGGGAGCGACGCCTTCTCCCAGGCGAGCATGCCGCCTTCTACATTCACGAGGTCGGCGGATATTCCGAGCCCCTTGAGAAGAGCGATTGCCTGCCGACTCCGATTCCCCGAACGGCAGTGCACGTAGATGGTCTTCTTGCCGCGAAACTCATCCACACGGCGTTCGATCTCATCGAGCGGCACGTTGCGAACGCCCGCAATGCGCTTCTCGCGGAACTCGACGGGCGTACAAACATTCACGAAGTCGACATCCGGATTAGCGCCCTTAGAGGCGAGATTCGAGTGGAATGCTTCTATTGAAATGCTTCTCATGTATGGGAAAATATAAATGAGGTTTTGATCATTCCTACATTATCGCATGTTTTCTACGGAGCATACATGACCACTATTATTCGGGACTGCGCGTGGTATCATTTACATAGTTACATAGCGCGTAACTAATTCCATCAACCCCATAATCAGAAACCGAAAGGAGGTTCTGATGGTCTTCATTCGCATCAAGGAGCCTCCCATGAATTACGGCTTTGTTAAAATTCCTTTCCGCAAGGCATTGGTGGGGCTTACGTTTCCTATAGCAACTGATGAGAAACTCGCCAAAAGACCGATTGGGATCGGACCCGATAATACGGGCGTGTACCTGATACCTCGAAGCGAAGCCATTGTAGCTTTGCGGAAGGCGAACAGGAGAACGGCCGCCGATTTCTGGGAATCGTTGAAGTTCGACTACATACGAGTCGATGAAGAAATCTGTGAGGTGGTGAAAGAGTGAACGCCATATTTTCACAGGAGGAGCGCCGGACTCACCCACCGGCGCTCTTTTCATTCCAAACTAAGCCTTAGATAGGTCCGACCATTCCCGTCGGATCTCATTATTTTTGTGGTGTTATTTTGGCATTTGCTCGAACTTTTTTCATTTCTCCGTCCTCCCTACAATCAAAGAAACCAGAGCTAAAGAACAAACTTTAGCATGAACCAAAAGTGGCTCAAGCTTCCGAGCATGATAAAAATGTGGAATATATCGTGGTAGGTATACCACCTCTCTCTGAAAGGATTCTCTTTGAGCGCAAAGAATATCGTTCCGATTGTGTAGAAAAGACCGCCAAGAACAAGCCAAAGAATTCCCTCTTGGGAGAGCGCCTCGCGAAGCGGCGAAAAGGCAATAATTATAAGCCAGCCCATCAATAGATAGAAAAAAGTCGATACCAAGCCGGGAACGCGCAAGTGAAGACTTTTTGTGATAATTCCGGTCAAAGCAAGCCCCCAAATAACGCCGAATATGCTCCACCCCCAGGCTGGCTCAAGCACTATAAGAGCGAGAGGCGTATAGGTACCCGCGATGAGTACGTAAACCATGGAGTGGTCTATGATTTGAAAAAAATCTTTTTGAGGATGATCGTGCGGAATAAAGTGATACAGAGCGCTTGCCAGATAAAGGAGAATGAGCGCGCCTCCAAAAATAGAAAAAGAGACTACGTGCATCGCCGTCCCCTTTATCGCCGCAAGAGTAACGAGCACCGAAAGCCCGGCGATTGAAAGCAGGGTGGCTACGAAATGAGTGAGACTGCTTACATTCATGATGTCAATAAACCCAAGTCATGGAAATAAAATTTGGTGGACCAGCGGGGGATCGAACCCCGGACCTCCTCATTGCAAATGAGGCATTCTACCACTGAACTACTGGCCC
>CAYIJV010000016.1:0-9356 GCA_964363895.1 uncultured Candidatus Saccharibacteria bacterium | reverse complement strand
TTCTACCACTGAACTACTGGCCCGACTGAACAAAGATAGCTGTATGTCTTGCTTCGCGCAAGGTCGAAAGTGTTTATCGTCGCGCCAGTGCAATTGCATGCTCAAGAAATTCCTTCACCGAAGAACCTACAGACTCGAGCATGTGCGGCAAGGCCGCGCCTTGGTACAATCCGGGAACAGAATTTACTTCCAAAAGATACGGGGCACGCGGTGTAAGAATGATGTCAGCGCGAGAGAAGTGTGAAAGGCCCAGCGCTCTGTGTGCCACTCGCGCAACATCGGCGAGAGCCTTCTTTTCTTTGCGGCTGAAATTGCTCGGCACCATATGTCGAAGACTTCCCAACTCATGATGTTGTAGATCCATGAACCGCGCGCCTTCAGGCAAAGTGACATGCGACTCCGGCAACGTATACAGTTCTTCATCTCGAAAGTCTTCGATGACGCCGACAGTGGTCTCTTGTCCACGTATATATTCTTCAACCAACGCCGCGCCATATGCGTCCAGCACGTCTCCGAGGGCATCAGGCAGTTCAACGAGGCCCGTGGCCAGACGAATACCTGTAGAAGCACCGTCGCTCGGAGGCTTCACGACATAAGGCGGACCGAACCGCGCAAATACAAAACGCGCCATTTCACCGGTATTAAGATCGTTATTGACTGTAAACGAAACCGCTCTCGGCATCAGTATCCCCGCCTTCTGCAAGATCTCACGCGCACGAGTTTTATTGAGTGACAGTGCCGAGGGTAAGGGCGATGAGCCGGCATAAGGGACGCCCGCGCGCTGAAAAATGCGCTGTACCGTGCCATCTTCTCCTACGCCGCCATGAAGCGCGTTGAGTACAACGTCGATTTGGGAAAGCGCGCGTGACGCATCCACCGGAGACCCCCGCAAATGCCAATATCCGCGCTTGTCTACAAGAATATCTCGCGTATCAAATTGATCTTCCGGAAGCGCCGCCAGCATTGCCGCACCTGTCTTCAACGAGAGGTTGTATTCACTCGATGTGCCTCCGCGCAGAATCCCGACGCTCATTCGTGCCATCGGTTCATTGTACCATCGCTCTTCGACGTCGAGAACGATGCCACGTGATGGCGAATCGATGCGCCTCATTATTCGCAAGCAAAATATCCTGCTCATACGCTTCTATGGCCCGTTTATCACCGATCAGACGTTCTGGTTTGTGAAATTCATTTTTCACAACGCCGACGATAGGCACAGAGAGACCTGCCTTTTTTAACACTCGCTCCGCAACCCGCAACTGCCCCTTGCCTCCGTCGACAACAAATACGCGCGGCAATGGCCATTCCGGATGATCAAGACGACGCGAGAGAGCTTCTTTAATGGCAGAGACATCATCATTGGTCGCCGTGCGTATCTTGAATTTTCTATATGCGGCTTTCACGGCTTCACCACCTTGGACAACTGTCATAACCGCGACAGTTTCCGTGCCGGACGTATGCGCCACATCAAACGCCTCTATGCGCACGCTACCGCCAGAAGAGATCCGACCGCCTTTTATGAGAGCGACATCGCGAATATGTTCGAGCGCATGTATTTGTCGGCGTATCTTCGCGGCATCCTCAAATCGCTCCGCTTTTACGGCCACCTTCATATCGCGTAAAAGCTGGGTTTTCAATCCTTTGAAATTGCCGGAGAACAATTGATGAATATGGCGAATCGTGCGCGCATATTTTTCTTTCGAGATTTCTCCCGAGCACACGCCCGGACACAATCCGATCTGTCTGTTGAAACACGGCTTCCCTGCCCTTGCGACGCACTTATCAGAATACTGGAAGATTTTGCGTATAATCTTCAGCGCTTCTTTAAGTTGTCCGCCATGCGGGAATGGCCCGTAGATAGCTTTTAGCTTGTAGTTTTTGTCTTGTAAAGAATTCGAAAACAGTTCCCGACCGCGTACTAGTAATACGCGCGGAAAACTCTCTTTACTAATTACGACATAGTTGAAACTTTTGTTGTCTTTCTGTTCGACATTATATGGAGGCTGATGTTTTTTGATGAGATTTGCCTCAAGAATCAATGCTTCAAGAACAGAGCTCGTCGTTTTGTAAGAAACAGAACGAGCCTCTTCAACCATTTTTCCGATAGCGCTACTGCGTGCATCTGTGATTGCAGATGAGAAATAGCTTCTAGTTCGATCGCGTAGGGATGTCGCCTTGCCGATATACAAGACCTTTTTCCGGGCATTTCGGAAGAAATAAACGCCCGGTTCGTCTGGTATTTTGTATTTCTTTAGTTCATCTCGCGTCATGAAAAGAGTATACCCATGTTGACATAAAACAGAAATCGGCTATATTTATGCTTTAATGGCTCGGAAGTCTCGAATCGTAAAAAACACCCGCCTGGGTGTATTTTTATACCTCGTACAATCGCTCGCGAAGTGCGGGCTTGTTTCTGGCAAAAGTTATGACAGAGTCGATATTATGGAAGTACGACATCCATATATGGATGTCGTACTTCCATATATTTTATGAAACTGATACTCAAAGACGGAATAACATTTGAGGGGCAGAGCTTCGGAGCGCCTTTGCAGGCAAGCGGTGAAGTAGTGTTCAACACGGGCATGACGGGCTACGTAGAGAGCCTCACCGACCCATCGTATGCCGGACAAATCCTCGTTTGCACATATCCACTCATCGGAAATTACGGAGTGCCTGCTTCATCGGTTTTTGAATCTCCCAAAATATGGATCGCTGGACTCGTCGTTGCAGAGTATTCCGAAGATTACTCTCACCATGCCGCCAAAAAATCTCTTGCTGACTGGCTCAAAAAATCTGGCGTACCGGCAATTACTGGTGTCGACACACGCGCCCTTACAAAACGTTTGCGCGAGCACGGCGTCATGTTGGGACAGATCGTACACTACGGCAAACCGAAAAAGTTTATAGACCCTAATGAAGATAATTTGGTAGCGCAAGTCAGTATCAAAAAGAAAAAAGCGTACGGAAATGGTCCGATAAAAATCATTGGGATCGATTGTGGAATGAAAGAAAATCAAGTGCGTTTATTGGCACGTCCGGAAATTACCTTCATACGCGTTCCATGGAATTACGATTTTACGAAAGATGATTATGATGCGCTTTTCATTTCGAACGGCCCTGGCGATCCTATTCGTTGCGCCCCAACGATCGAACACATCAAAAAAGCGATGGCCGATAACAAATCAATCCTCGGCATCTGCCTCGGGAATCAATTGCTGGCACTTGCCGCCGGTGCTCGTACCTACAAACTCAAATATGGACATCGCTCGCAAAATCAACCCTGCATCATTCAGAACGGCCGAGGACAAGTCGAGTCCGACAGATGCTACATCACTTCTCAAAATCATGGATATGCGGTCGATGCTAAATCACTGCCCTCGGGATGGGAGGAGTGGTTCATAAACGCAAACGATGGAAGCAACGAGGGTATCCGGCATACGACCAAATCGTGGCGCTCGGTCCAGTTCCACCCCGAAGCCTCTCCCGGCCCCACCGATACCGCATGGATTTTCGATGATTTCCTACGTTCGTTGAAAAAAGTATGAAAAAACCGCAAAAAGTGCTACTACTCGGTTCTGGAGGTCTCAAAATAGGTCAAGCTGGAGAATTTGATTACTCCGGTTCGCAAGCAATCAAAGCGCTCAAAGAAGAAGGAGTGCACGTTATTCTCATGAATCCAAATATCGCAACGGTACAGACCGATGAGAAATTAGCCGACACCATATATTTCCTTCCCCTTACTGAACGATTTGCGATACAAATAATCAGAAAGGAACGGCCTGACGCAATACTTCTCTCATTCGGCGGACAGACAGCTCTCAATCTGGGGCTCGCACTCGAAAAAATCGGTATTCTCAAAAAATACAACGTCCGTGTCCTCGGCACACCGGTCTCTGCGATCAGCGATACCGAAGATCGCGACCTTTTTGTGAAGCGACTTCGCGAGATCAACGTGCCGGCCGCACGCAGTCAGGCTGCGAATACTCCAGAGAAAGCCTTGCGAGCGGCGGCAAAAATCGGCTACCCCGTCATGATGCGTTCAGCTTTTGCTCTCGGCGGTGAAGGATCCGGTATCGTCCGAACTGCAGAAGAATTGTCGGCAAAACTCGCGGAAGTATTCCGTTCCACTCCGCAGGTCTTGATAGAAGAAAATCTGACCGGATGGAAAGAGATCGAATACGAAGTCGTGCGCGACAAAGCGGATAATTGCATCACGGTTTGCAACATGGAAAATATTGATCCGATGGGTATTCACACCGGCGAGAGTATTGTCGTGGCGCCTTCGCAAACACTTTCGAATGAGGAGTATCATCGACTGCGTGAAATTGCAATACGCACGATTCGCCACCTGGGAATCGTTGGAGAATGCAATATCCAATATGCGCTTTGTCCTACTACAGGCGACTATCGGGTTATCGAAGTGAACGCGCGCCTTTCCCGCTCCTCTGCTCTCGCGTCGAAGGCAACAGGATATCCTCTTGCCTTCGTCGCCGCCAAGCTGGCGCTCGGTTATACTCTTCCCGAGCTCAAGAATTCAGTCACGGGCACGACAGCATGTTTCGAACCCGCGCTCGACTATCTTGTTCTAAAAATGCCAAGATGGGATCTCGCTAAATTCGAAAAGGCTGCGACGCGCATCGGGACGGAAATGAAAAGTGTCGGAGAAGTAATGGCCATCGGTCGAAGCTTCGAGGAAGTCCTCCAGAAGGCGCTGCGCATGCTGAATATCGGTGCCGACGGCTTCACAGCGCACCGCAACAAAAATCTCAAGGTCCCTGAATATCTGAAGGAGATCAAAGAGCCGACCTCGCGGCGCATTTTTGCGCTCGCCGAAGCTTTGCGCGCCAATGTGTCCGTCGAACGAATTGCAAGACTTTCAGATATCGATCCATGGTTCTTACATAAAATGAGGAACGTCATTGAGTTTGAACGTCGTCTATCCAAAAAGGCTCTAACCAAGGACGTGTTGCATGAGGCGAAGAAGCTGGGATTCTCTGACGCGCAGATTGCGATGGTTAAGAAAACAAATGAGAGCAAGATTCGCTCTCTTCGGGCGCGCTTCAAAGTATTTCCCGTGATTAAGCAAATCGACACGCTGGCAGGCGAATTCCCCGCCCACACGAATTACCTCTATCTTACCTATCATGGCACCGAACACGACGTAGCGCGCGGTAAAAATCAAATAGCAGTCCTCAGTAGCGGCCCGTATGCCATCGGCTCATCGGTTGAATTCGACTGGTCTTGCGTACAAGCATTAAAAACCCTCAAAACCAACGGATATCAGACAATCATGATTAACTCGAATCCGGAGACTGTCTCGACCGACTACGACATGTCCGACCGTCTCTACTTCGAAGAGCTGTCGTTGGAGCGCATCCTCGATATTGTCGAGTTTGAAAAACCAGCGGGGGTCGTGATCTCGACCGGCGGCCAAATCCCAAACAATCTCGCGCTTCCTCTTCAGCGCAATCGCGTGAAAGTTTTGGGAACAAACCCTGCAAATATCGACCGCGCTGAAGATCGTCATGTATTCTCAAAATTATTGGATGAACTTGACGTTGATCAACCGGCGTGGGAAGAACTCACAACCCATTCGGCCGCCTTGAAAGCCGCAGAAAAAATCGGCTATCCGGTCCTCGTGCGCCCTTCGTATGTACTTTCTGGCTCTGCAATGAATGTCGCGTACGACGCGCAATCTCTCACTAAATTCTTGAAGCGGGCCACTACTGTTTCCATTGATCACCCAATCGTTATTTCTAAATTCATCGAGAATGCGCGAGAAATCGAGATAGATGGCGTCGCCGCAAAAGGAAAGCTCGCCATCTACGCAATTACCGAACATATCGAGAACGCAGGCACGCATTCGGGAGATGCTACCGTTGTACTGCCGCCACAGAGAACGTATCTCGAAACAATTCGCCGCGCAAAGCACATCACGAGAGCAATTGTTAAGAAACTGGCGATCACAGGTCCTTTTAACATTCAATTTATCGCCAAGGACAATCACCTGCTTGTCATCGAATGCAATCTGCGCGCCTCGCGCAGTTTTCCCTTCGTCTCAAAAGTAACCGGTTACAACTTCATCGATATCGCGACGCGCGCTCTTCTCGGCAAAGATATTGCGGGCGAGTATCGTACAGTCGAATTGGATTGTGTTGCCGTCAAATCGCCTCAATTCTCATACGGCCGCATTAAAGGAGCCGATCCGCGCTCGCATGTCGAAATGGCTTCAACCGGCGAAGTGGCTTGCTTTGGCGATTCGTATTCCGAAGCACTTCTTAAATCCATGCTTGCGGCAGGTTTCCGCATCCCAAAGAAAAATGTGCTGGTTTCGCTTGGACAAGAGGAAAACAAAATCAAGCTCTTGCCTGCGATGCAGATCCTTGCTGATATGAAATTCAAACTGTTCGCGACGGAACATACGGCAGATTTTCTACGAGCAAACGGCATTCTTTGCGAAAAGGTCTACAAAATAAGTCACAAAAAGACCCCTAATGTGAAAGAGCTTCTCGCAGACGGCGCACTTGATCTTATTATCAATATTCCCACCCATGCGTTTGGAGGCGAATCTACAGATGGATTTATCATTCGCCGAAAGGCCATCGACATGAATATCCCGCTCATCACCAACCGACAACTTGCCGAAGCCTTTGTGATGGCGCTCGCGGAGCAAAAGGGCAACGGACTAAAAGCTAAATCGTGGAATGAGTATCGTTCAACAAATTAATGCTGCTTCTTCTTCAGCACCCGCTTCAGGTAATACCCCGTATGCGAACCGTCGGCACATGACACTTCTTCTGGCGTGCCACTCGCCACTACTTTTCCGCCGCCCTGCCCTCCTTCCGGTCCCATGTCGATGATGTAATCGGCGCATTTGAGAACATCGAGATTGTGTTCAATCGTTATCACCGTATTTCCACGTTCGACAAGTTTTTGTAAAATGTCGATAAGTTTTACTACATCGTCGTAATGAAGGCCGACCGTTGGTTCATCAAGTAGATAAATACTCTTCGTAATATACGGGCGGTACAATTCAGATGCAATTTTTACACGCTGCGCTTCGCCGCCAGAGAGCGTCGTTGCGCTCTGGCCGAGCTCCAAGTATCCCAAGCCCACATCGATCAAACTCTGCATGCGATCTGCGATGGCCGGAATGTCTTCGAAAAATGCATGCGCCTCCTCGACAGTCATCGATAGTACATCGTGAATATTCTTCTTTTTATATTTCACTTCAAGCGTCTCTTTCATAAATCGCTTGCCATCGCATATGTCGCAGGTTACATAGACCGTCGGCAAAAAGTGCATCTCGACTGCCACGAGGCCGTTCCCTTGGCAGGCCTCGCAACGGCCGCCTTTGACGTTGAACGAAAATCTCCCCGGACCCCAGCCCTTAGCACGCGATTCTTCGCTCATCGCAAACATATCGCGTACGTGAGTCCATGCGCCGGTATATGTGGCAGGATTCGAGCGAGGCGTGCGCCCGATCGGAGACTGATCTATCAATATCGCCCGCCCGAGATATTCTGTGCCGCTAAATTCCTTGCAGTTGTAAATCTTTGCGGTACGGTAGCGCTTGTCGAAACGTGCCTGCAAATTACGATGCAGGATTTCATAGAGAAATGTGGATTTTCCCGAACCGGAAACACCTGAAACTGCGACAAACTTTGAAAGAGGGATATCGACGTTCAAATTTTGAATATTAAATTTATTGGCGCCGCGGATTTTAATCTTGCCGCGATCAACGGTACGACGTTTCTCGGGCATCTGTACACGCATCTCTTCCCGCAGATACGAGAGCGTACGCGAACCAGATTTGTTGGTCTTCGCGGTAAGTAAATCTTCGAGCCACCCAGATACGACAATCTCTCCTCCATGCACTCCCGCACCCGGTCCCAAGTCCACCATGTAATCCGAGGCAAAAATGGTGTCCTCATCATGTTCGACGACCAACACCGTGTTGCCGAGATCGCGTAAATGCTTGAGTGTTTGAATGAGTTTGTCGTTATCCCGTTGATGTAATCCGATCGTCGGCTCATCAAGTACGTACAGAGCTCCTACAAGACCGCTTCCGAGTTGTGAAGCAAGCCTGATGCGCTGTGCCTCGCCGCCGGAGAGCGTATTTGCCTTCCTATCAAGCGTCAGGTACTCGATACCGACATTCAGCATGAATTGTAAACGGTTCGTTATTTCTTTTATGACAACACGTGAAATATCCTGCTCCTTTTTTGTGAGACTCAATTTTCCAAAAAATGCCTGCGCATCCTCAATAGAAAGCGATGAGAGACGCACGATGTCCATCCCCGTAACAGGGCCCGCGCCTGCCTGCGCAGGCAGGCCTCCCTCGCCTTGAATCTTTCCAAGAAAAACATTGAGGGCTTCTGGCCGCAATCGCGCGCCTTTACATACGTCGCACGCCTCGTCGCCAAAGAAATACTTGGAGCCCAAGCCTTTGCATTCCGGACACGCTCCGTACGGAGAGTTGAATGAGAAAAGCCGCGGTTCGATCTCGGGAAAAGAAAAGCCGTCGTACGGACACATGAACTTGGCCGACACGATGCGACTTTCACCCGCAGTATCTGTAATTTTCACTAATCCTTCCGATTCTGTGAGCGCCCGCTCGATAGCCTCACTCGCCCGCTCTCGCGCGGCCTTCGCGTCATCAGAGAACTCCGAGACGAATATTTCATCCACGACAATATCAATATTGTGTTTAAAGTGCTTCTTGAGATCTATCCGCTCGCGGAGAGATTTCTCCTCGCCATCGACGATCGCTTTCTCGAACCCCTTGTTGAGCATGTCGTAGAGAAGTTGGTAGTATTCGCCCTTACGGCCCACAACGACCGGACTAGAGATGCGGATCTTTGCGGTCGATACGCCTTTAGTCAGACTCTTTTTCGCGGCAAGGCCGGGCCTTGCCGCGGCCTTAACAATTTCAAGAACTGACTCAAGAATCTCCTCGTTGGATTGTTTGCGCACTTCCCGGCCGCACGTAGGACAGTGCGGCTTTCCCACGCGCGCGTAGAGCACGCGCAGGTAGTCATATATCTCGGTAATCGTCGCCACGGTCGAGCGCGGGTTGTTGGAGCGCGATTTTTGATCTATTGAAATTGCCGGCGAAAGCCCCGTAATCTCATCCACGTCTGGTTTTTGCATTTGCCGCAAAAATTGCCGCGCGTATGCTGAGAGCGATTCTACGTATTTGCGCTGACCCTCGGCAAAAATGGTGTCGAAGGCAAGAGAAGACTTCCCGCTCCCAGAAAGCCCTGTAAAGACAACCATTTTATTGCGTGGAATCTCGACCGAAATATTTTTCAAGTTGTGAGTTCTAGCCCCCTTAATTATTATCTTATCTTCCA
>CAYIJV010000015.1:12497-18579 GCA_964363895.1 uncultured Candidatus Saccharibacteria bacterium | reverse complement strand
CTTTTTCGGGGCGTAGTATACCGGTAGTACGCTTGCTTTGGGAGCAAGTAGACCGAGTTCGATTCTCGGCGCCCCGAATGAACGAAGTGAATGAGTGGCGAGCAAAGCAAACTGCTTTGCTTTGCGTACGGAATCGAACAGCGGAGTCATGTTTTTTCAGCAGAAAAAACAGACGAGCTGGTGCCCAGACCGAGGCGGGCGACGGCGAGCCGAGAGTCGAGGGAGATTCTCGGCGCCACGGGTTAGTGTGCTGTCTGTTCGAGATAGAGATTGAGTAGATTTGGCGCTATACGGGTATTGAAATCGCGTGCACTTGCCCCAACGTCGCCTCCGAGAATGGTCGCAAAATCAGATTGTGTCTGTTTTATGAGGTCGCGGTTTATGTAACTTAGGGTGATTGCACGCAGATCGCGTGTGGCAGTAGTGTCTCCCTCACTAGTCGTTGAAATAAGGCCCACAAGGAAGCCCCAGGCGTTTACAACTGCGCCACCTGAGGACCCACCCTGGGCTCCGGCGATGCTGCCCAGCGAGACGAGATCTACCGAATTGGCCACAAATGTGAGGAGTTGTCCTATCGTTGTTATTGAAGTGACGGGATATAGAGCGAATGAAGCTCCAAAGCCTCCAATAAATTCTACCGGGTAGCTCGCTACGAGGACTTGGTCGCCTTGGAATCCGATTGCATCACGCGTGTCTACTGGAAGAAAAGGAAATGGAATCGGAAGTGGAGATGAGTCGAGGGATTTAGTGATAAGAAGCAGGGCGTAATCGTACTCACCTGTTCCCATGGGACGGGCCATGTTGATTTCACGCGCGTGTGCTTCTACCCACGCGGTGGGAATAAAGAGAAGTTCTGCACTCCAAAGGGGAGTTGCGGGTGCGCCCGTGCGTATCACACAGGAAATATTATTAGTACTCGAACCTTGAGAGAGGAGGACGTATTGCGCGACATGTGCGTTGGTCAGTATGACGCCGCGTGGATCAATGACGACGCCGGAACCAGAAATTGATTTAGAGAAGTTGCCCAGTTGTGTACAGAGAATATTAACGAGCGCGGCTCGTGCAGAATCGTTTAGCGCAGAGACCAGTTGAGGAGGAAAAGGGTAGGGGTCTTGTGTTCGCGTGGCCTCGTTTTCGGGTGGTTTTTTTGTTTCTGATTCTACTGTTGGCGATTCTATGTCGTCATTTGAGGTTTCTTTGGTTTTTGTCGGTGCGGACGTCGCTGTTTTTTCAGGTACCGGTAGCAAAGGAGCTGTTACCAATATACCCGCTGATGCAATTTGCGTGCTTGTACTTGTGGGGAATTGTCCCGATGCGGACGTGTCAATCTTGGTAGTTTCTTGGTTTGCAAGAAGCAAGAAAAAACCACCCGCGATAAGCGTTAGAGCGCCAATATAGGCGAGCGCAGAGTGGGGGCGGGGGTACATTGCGTGAATATATACTGTCTTATCGGTTTCCGCAAAAAGAAAATCCAGTGTATGCTTTTCTGGAAGCCTTTCTTTGCTAAAGCTTCGAATGGGCAAAGCGGGATTAGTTTAGTGGTAAAACGACAGTTTTCCAAACTGTAGTTGGGAGTTCGATTCTCCCATCCCGCACCAGAAAACAAAAAGTCCCTGCTATCGGATTGCGGCAACTCTCGGGTCAATGTACAATTTAGATTACATCACATGGAACCTTCTACTCCAAGTCCTGTCCCTACGCCACCGCAATCTTCTAGCTCCTCGATCTTACATTATTCGTGGATTGAACATCAATGAAAACTTTAACGCGTTCAAAATATTTGTACTTTGCTCTTATACACCAAGCATTCGTGGTCTCTTTTACCACCACCGTTATCCCGTTTGTTTTAGTCTATTTGTTAATTTCAACGGAAATTCCAGGCATCCTTATCATTATGGGGTTGCTTCTTGGCGCAAGTGCACCCTTTTTTATTCCAGGTCTCACATTAATTATCACAGTACTTCTATCGTGGTACGTTGCGCTTTGGATACGGGGGCGATATACATTGGAAAACCCTAGCAGATATTTGTTGTTTTGCGCCGGATATGTCGCCATACACTTTTTAGGTTTCACATATTTTTTTCCTGAGGACTATCTTTCCTACCTGACACCATTTGGTTCTTTTGCTACTACCTGGATGGTTTTACGGAAAGTAAAAAACCAATCACAGGGGTCATTGGAGGAAGAGGGAGACAAAAATCGCAAAATAAATACAATTCTTACATTTATTATACTGGCCATCGTTGGTATTTTTATTGTGTTACACATTGTATCACTCTCCTACCGCATCTCTAAAGAAAGAATGTCACTTTCATGTGCGGGGTTCGATGTTGTCATCGAGGAGGAAACCATTTCTAATTTCGAAAATGCGGAGTATACTGTTAGACTTTATTATCATACTGCCGGCACAGAGAAGTTCATTTGGGATTTGGATGCGGCTCCTTATACAGCAATTACACCCTCTGATACACCATTGATTGTAAAGATTGCAGATCAACCACTGGGTATTCCTTGGAGTATATATGTTGCATCATCTAAATTCTCACGATACGAATTTGATCAGATTGCTGAATGTCTTAGTATCCAACACGGTGAATTTATCAATCTTGTCGGACAAACTGAAAGGTTTGGCCGCTTTGCGTGGGAGGGTTTAGGTGTTGCAGAATTAATTTATTCCGATACGCAGTAATTCGTGTTTGATTGTGATAGTCTACCAAATTCGGTAAGTTCGGATTGGCCACAGGTCATAAAAACACAACTCGTTGTCGACCCTTCTGGAGAAGTACTACGTAATAAATGGTATAAAGACGGTAGTAAGGAAAGTGCTTTTGTCGCCACATTGGAGAATCAGCAGGACGGGGAATACTCGGTGGATGTCCGCATAAGTGTCTCTGGAGGGGTCATTCCAGGGGTTTTACAGGAACTTTATCAATGTCACAATAATACTGGCAAGAATGTGCGTGAGTTCTATAACGTAAAACAAGAATAGGTTGATTTTAATGCCCACCAATATACCAGGGGCATATGTTGCAATATTTATTATGAAGACTATGTCGAGTGCCTGAAGACATCAAAAACAAAACACCTCCGGAAAGAGGAGGTGTTTTGTTTTTCCTCGAGAGAAAATCATTTAACGGCGTCCTTCAAGGTCTTGGAAGCGCGGAATTTTGGCACTTTCATCGCCTTGATCTGAATCGTGGCCCCCGTACGAGGGTTCCTACCGGTGCGACCGGCGCGCATCTTAGCCTGGAAGATGCCCAAGCCCGCAACAGAGACCTCATCGCCTTTCTTGAGGCAGTCGGTGATCATTCCGATGATCGCTTCTACCGCGCGCTCTCCATCGGCTTTCGTGCAACCGATCGTTGAGGCGACTTTCTCAACTAAATCCATTTTATTTGCCATATATTTTCTTTAAATAACGATTAAATACGCACTCGACCTATCTATGGAACCATTTTGAGCCGTATTTTCCCCGTGTCAATTGACAAAAGACCATTATCTATAGGTTTTATGCCATCAAATAATGCTCTTCTGAGGGGAACTTTACATGGCTCAACAGAGCCTTTATCTGGCGTACTCGATGACGCGAGTTTCTCGAATGACCGAAATCTTTATTTCGCCCGGATACTGCATGTCTTTCTCTATCTTGTCAGCGATATCGCGCGCAAGCTTGCGAGCCTCAAGGTCAGAAATGGCTTCTGGCTTCACGATGACGCGCACTTCGCGGCCTGCGGCGATGGCGTAGCTCTTCTCAACGCCCGGATGGCCATTGGCGATAGCCTCCAACTCCGTGAGACGCTTGATGTAATTTTCTGCTGAATCGCGACGTGCACCGGGTCGGGCACCTGATATTGCATCAGCCACCTGAACTATCATTGATTCTGGGGTCTCGTACGGATATTCCTCGTGATGGGCTTGCATCGCCTTTACCACCTCTTCGCTGACTCCGAATTTTTGCAGGATCCTGCGTCCGATCTCAACGTGTGTTCCAGGTACCTCGTGATCTACGGCCTTTCCGATGTCGTGGAAGAGCGCGCCTGCGCGAGCAACTGCCACATTGGCGCCCAACTCCTCCGCAAGCATGCCGGCGAGATGTGCAACTTCAACCGAGTGATCGAGCACGTTCTGGCCATAACTTGAACGGAAATAGAGCCGCCCGAGGATCATAAGAAGTTTCGGATCGAGATTTGTCACGCGAGCTTCAAATGCCGCTTCAGTACCTTTCTTTTTGATGATGGTGTTAATTTCCTGCTCCGCTTTCTGCACTGACTCCTCGATCTTCGCTGGCTGTATGCGGCCGTCTAAGATCAGGTTTTCCAAGGCTATTCGCGCGATTTGTCGGCGGATAGGGTCGTAGGAGGAGAGGGTAATGGTGCCCGGTGTATCGTCGACTATAACGTCGACGCCAGTTGCACGCTCGAATGCGCGAATATTGCGTCCCTCTTTTCCGATTATCTTACCTTTCAGGTCGTCGCTTGGCAGAGAGATGGTCGTCGCTAGAACATCAGAGACGACGGAATTGCCGAGACGATGGACGGCTGTCGTCAGGATTTCTTTCGCACGGCTCTCAAGACGCTCGTTGCCGGAGATCTCGAGCTTGCGCATTCGGCTTTCAATATCGCTCTCGGATTGTTTCTCGGCCGATTTCAGCAATTCGTTCTTTGCTTCTTCGACAGTGAGGCCCGCGACTTTCTCGAGTTTTTCCTGCTGAGAGTGTGCGAGTTTTTCAACTTCTGCTTTCGCGGCGCCCACCTCTTCATTCTTTTTGGCAAGAGATTCTTGTTCAAGGTCGAGATTGGTTTGCCGTTTATCCAGAAGCTCTTCCTTGCGGATCAATCGCTCTTCGACCTGTTTCAGTTCGTTCGTGCGGCCCTTAAGCTCATTGGCCGCATGCTCTTCTTTTTCCTTTGCCCTAGCCTCAGCCTCTTCGGTGATCTTCTTTGCGCGCTCTTCGGCATCGAGCTTCATTTTTCGGATCTCGAGTTCCATCGAGCCGCGCTTACCCAACGAAATAATAAGTCGGAGAAAATATCCGATTGCAATACCTGACACACTCGCGATTGCGAGCAAGAGAATGATGACTTTTAATGACATACGCGTCGGGTTTCCCGCGCGTGAGTCTTATGTGCGCGTCAAAACTGCTGAGATCGAGAACTCATGAGTAAGTAATCGGAGCGCTCCATTGGCTCACTGGCGGAAACTAAATTGAATTTCATACAATACTAATAGACACATAGGGAGTGTACCACAACATTTTAAAGTTGCCACTCCTTCCTGTCAAAATCCCGATTTTAGGCCGTTGTTCAGATCAATATCTTGTCAACCACCCCGTATTTCACGGCTTCTTCTGCTGTCATGAAGAAATCACGATCAACGTCGGTCTCGATCTTTTCCAATTTTTGGCCTGTGTTTTTTGCCAATATCTTGTTGAGACGCGAGCGTATCGCGATGATCTGCTTGGCGGTGATCTCGATGTCAGTTGCCTTGCCCTCGGCGCCTCCACTTGGCTGATGGATCATGACTTCGGCATTTGGAAGAATGAATCGTTTGCCTTTTTGCCCAGAGGAGAGCAAGATCGCTCCCATCGAAGCTGCCATACCTATACACACGGTGGAGACATTCGGTTGAATGTGATTCATGGTGTCGAGTATGGCGAGTCCGGCAGAGACGTGGCCGCCGGGGGAGTTGATGTAAAAGGAAATATCTTTCTTCGGATCTTCGGAAGCGAGAAAGAGAAATTGGGCGACAACAAGATTGGCGACATCGCTATCTATCGAGCCGCCCAAAAAGACTATGCGCTCTTTCAATAGACGCGAGTAAATGTCGTACGCACGCTCGCCGAAGGAGGTCTTTTCCACGACCATGGGGACCAGCATTTGCGCCCGAGCGCCGAGCGAGGAAGCACTGAGGCTAGTAGGCCGAATGTGAGATTTTAGTGTATTCATACGGGGAGTGTACCCCAGTAGCGGATTTTTTCAAAATTACTACGTAGTGCGGCGTAAAGAGTACATTAGATGAAATGGTATGTGCTCATCTCGTACAATTTCTTGATTTCTTTTCTGCGGGGAGCATACTGAAAAGC
>CAYIJV010000015.1:0-12397 GCA_964363895.1 uncultured Candidatus Saccharibacteria bacterium | reverse complement strand
AGACTGGAAGCGGGCTCGAATTGACCGAACGAGGACGTGGATGCTTCGCCGAGCTTCAAAAGCAGGCGGCGTTGGCCTGAGCGCAGGCCTTACTTTGGCCTCTAAAGAAAGATCGGGGGCGTCGCGTGAACGCGGCGCCCCCTTCGATTTTGTAGAATTTTAGGATTCCAGAAATCTCAGGGTCGCGTCGTTTCTCATGGCGTGGGCTATGTGAGAGCGGAGCGCTATTGGGTCTGCGGCGGGATAACGTTTGCGTGCGAGCTCAAGCTCGTGCGTGAGCGCTTTCTCATCTGGCTCGATGTTCTCTTTGCGTGCGATTTCTGCAAGAATTAAGCGGACTTTTGCGCGCTTGTCGGCCGCATCATTCCACTCTGTGCGGAGTTGCTCACGCGTCTTTCCAGCCTGTTTCAAATAAGTCTCGAAGAAGTCTTTTCCGCCGGAGGAGGATCCGCCTTGGGAGGATATTCGAGCTTCCATGTCATCAAGTTCATATTCTCGAAGTGTAGCGGGATATGAAATCTTTGAGTCTTTTACCAAATTGTCGAGAATCGCGGCTCGGCGTTTCTCTTGTGCCTGCATTTCTTTTTCGGTCTTAATGTTTGCACGCAGTGCATCAGAGAATTTCTGTGCATCTTCATATCCAAGTGATTGTACAAATGCATCATCGAGTTCTGGAAGGTCTTTTACGTCTGCGGCGCGCGATTCCTCTGCGGCCTTTTGTCTTTCCGTGCCCGATTCTATTTTTTCTATACGTGCGCGCTCGCGCCGCAGGTGCATCGTTGCCTGTGTGTGCTCCTCGTCTGACACTTCAGTGTCGCGTCCGCCGGCTGGCGGATGTTTGTCAGCGATCTTTTTGTAATCAGGCAATTCGACAGAGGGGGCAAGAGCAGCCCGCGCAGTAAATACAAGTGGTTTGCCGTCCTCTGGTGCCTCGGTCGAGACACGGGGAGTCTCGATAATAAGGAGCTTTTCCGCGGCAAAAAGCTCGGGCAATTCGTGTTGAATTGCATGTTGTGCGGCTTCGCGGAGAATTGCCCCTTCGCCATACACCTTTATAATCTGATCCTCCGGCGCTTTCCCCGGTCGGAAGCCATCGAGCTTTGCAGTCTTCTGGATTTCTTTGAGTGCGATGGCGCGATATCGCAAAAGCACATCAGCAGGAATTTCCGCCTTTATCTCGACTTCCCATCGCGTATCGTCGCGCGTGACTTTGATGTTTTTCAAGTCGTGAACCATCGCAGGAGTGTACTCGCAAACCAACACCGTCGCAAATTGTTTCTTGCTATTGTTGTGGCGCGGAATCGTCGGCTGGTATGAGCGGCAGAGTATCGTCGGTGTTTTGATCCGGGCGCGTGCTCCAGAAATACCATCCGCCAAATACGAGTAGCGCAATAATGATAACGGCACCTACGACGGGCCCAGACGAAGATTTGTGTCCTGGGGGAAGGAGATGATCGGTCGGATCAAATGGTGTTTTATTTATAGGGGGCATTACTCGCATTGTAGCACCACAGTTGTTCGTCAAACTCTAGCGAGAAGTGGATTATCGTCACAGACACCGACCGACTATGCTTTCTTGTCGAATCTTTTCTTGTATTGTTCAACGGATTTTTTCACTGCGGCTATCGCGTCTGTGCGGTCCTTGAAGCCGTGAATGGTTATTATCGCGGGCTTTTTCTTCAGTGCCTTATTGTGCTCGAAGAAATGCTTCATCTCTTTGAGCGTGTGCGGATTCACGTCGGCGATGTCTTTTACATGGTCAAAACGTATGTCTTCGGTGGGTACGCAGATAATCTTGTCGTCGGATTCACCGTCGTCGATCATTTCCATAAGACCTACGGGTCGTACGGTAACGAGAATACCGGATGGGATCGGATTGGTCGTAAGCACGATGACATCGAGCGCATCGCCGTCGTCCCAGAGTGTTTTCGGGGCAAATCCATAGTCGAATGGATAGGCCGCAGCGGAAAAGTTGACACGGTCGAGCTTGATGAGGCCGGTCTCTTTGTCGATTTCGTATTTGTTGTGTGATCCGCGGGGGATTTCGATAATCGCGTTGAATTCTTCAGGCGCATTCTCCCCAAGCGGTATATCGTGCCAAAGGTTCATAGGGAGAGTGTAGCAGGAGAAACGGTTTTGACAATTATCCAGACTTTATTCGCCTTTCTTTTCGTCAACCTCCACTTCTTTCTCCACGGGTTCCCCTTGCTCCTCTTCGATTTTTTCTGATGTAATATCGCGGTCTTGCGGCTGCGGGTCAATGTTCGCTTCATCAGTTTCTTTCGCTTCGTCTTCGCCGCCCATTTCTTTTTTTGTCTCCTCGAAGGCGCTCTCCTTTTGAGACACGTCTTCTACCCCTGTGTTTTGTGTTTTGGGGGTTTCGGCTCCGTCGCCTGCCGCGATCTGCTCGCCACCCGCGGAACGGATGTCTATCTTCCAGCCAGTAAGGCGCGCCGCGAGGCGAACGTTTTGCCCGCCGCGGCCAATAGCAAGCGATTGCTGGTCTTCGGCTACTTGTACGATCGCGCGCCCTTCCTCCTCGTTGAGTTCGGTCGATAGGACTTGTGCGGGTTTGAGAGATTCTTTTACATATTCAGCGGCGTTCTCGGACCATTCGACGACATCGATTTTCTCGCCGCCAAGTTCGGAGGTAACGACGGTGACGCGGACACCGCGCTGGCCGACGAGTGCTCCTACGGGGTCGACATGGTCGTCATGCGAAAATACAGCGATTTTAGCCCGAGAACCCGGCTCGCGCACAATACCTTTTACTTCGACAACACCGCTCGCCATTTCTGGCACTTCGGCTTCAAACAATTTTGTGAGAAAGCGCGGGTGTGAACGAGAAAGACGGATGAACGTGCCGCGCACGCCTTCGTCGACGCGCAAAAGAAGCGCGCGCACGCGTTCTCCTTGGCGATAGCGCTCGCCGGGAATTTGTTCGTCGTACGGGAGGATTGCGGTCGCGCGGCCAAGATCAACAAAGAGATTTCCGCGTTCAAAACGTTGCACGTGGCCCGTCACGATGTCGCCCTCGCGCTGGCCGTATTCGGTTATGATGCTTGCGCGCTCCGCTTCGCGGACCTTCTGCATAATGACCTGCTTTGCGGCTTGTGCTGCGATGCGTCCGAAATCTTCGCGCGCTTCAAGCGGGAATGAAATCTCCTCGTCGAGTTGAGCATCTTTTTTGATGCGGCGCGCGTCTTCGATCATGATGTGTTGCTCCGGATTGAAACGCGAGCGGTGGTCATTTTCATCGGTCGTCTCTTCGTTCTCTTGGCGTACCAAAGTCTTGTCCACGACTATCTTCGCCTGACGGAATTCCATATCGCCAGTCACGGGGCTGAATGTTGCGCGGATTATCTGTCCGCGCTTTCCGTATTCGCGGCGATATGCGGCAGCAAGTGCTGTCGAGAGAGCATCAACGACGCTTTCACGTGAAATACCGCGCTCCGTCTGTAGCTCTTCGAGGGCCGAATTGAGTGATTTGAGGTCAAATAGGGACATATTGGTTTGTTGTCTAACGGGTTTTTAAAAAAAGCGTCCGCCAGAGGCGGAACGAATGAGGGCAGTATATAGGAAGGAAGGAGTGTGTCAAGAAAAAGAAAGATTCAGTGTTTGAGCCGATGTTGGAACAACTCTAGCGCTTGAACAAACTTTTAGCTTCTCGCTCAAAATAGTTTATCCAAGAAAATACAGCACGATCCAAAAAGATACCAGCAATTGCAAGAGAAATGAGCGCCGAAAACACATATGATAACCAGCCGTAATTCGCAGCACTTTCGTAAGCCCACTGTCCGCATACAATAATAAAGACGACAAGCGCAAACACGTTCAGTAAAGCATCCGAGTGGACATTTCTTTTTGTGCTTTCTACCCCTTCTTCCTCCCAAGAGTGGGTGACGTTGCCGCGACCTTCACTTTTAGAAATACTAGTTTTGTAATAGTCGCGAGGTATCGGTAAGTAGTAGTGGTGCCAGTTTCGGCTTCCTTTATATCCGCCAGGTTCGCACTTCCATATCACCCAGTCCATAATAATACTAAACGGGGCAATAAGGAGAACCAACCCAGATAACATGTAAATCCACCGGTACTCTGGAAGAAATGGTAAATAACTCGTAAGGTTACCAAGGGTATGAAAAAAGACCGCGAGTAGCGAGAGAGTGAGGAATGTTCGATTTATTTTTGATGCATGTTCTTGAGGTTTAAAATATATATAGCGACCTAGTGCTTTGTACACGACGTACACTAAAACATAAACAAGTGCGACGTGAAATACCGTTAACTCGTGAAGCAGTAAACTTTTTAATTCGTCCAAAGACGTTAAAAGAAAAGATTCGTTGAGCATAGTATTTCCTGCTGGTGGTCTTGGAATCGAGCCCCACAATAGTACACCTGTCGTAGGGGATTTCCACTTCCTTTTAATCATTCAACCCCGCTTGCGTACAGGGCCGGCGGGGTATTGTCTGCGAGACTAACGCACGCTGACCAGTGAGAATGGAAGTGGCACGGGCGCTTTTGCGCGCGCGGTGCGGCGGGAGGCATTGAGAAGCGTGAAACCCCGCACTTTCTTGGTGCGCGGATTAACGCGAACGAGAATATCATCGCCTGCCTCGATGGTCTCGTCCTTCACGCTCGGTTTCCCTTGCGAGAAGTAGAACACATCAGCCTCTTTATCGTAAAAGTATTCCATATATTCAGAGAGTACCCTTTTTCGTTTTCTTTGCAAGGTATGCCGTCAGGATGAAGGGATGGTCTCCTGTTTTTACAACAATGGCAAGAAAGCGTTTCCGACGCGGTAGGTAACGGTAACAAATAATCGCGTTCGGGTCATGGATTGATCTTCCCGTATGCTCCGGCGTTGCTAATGTCTCTCCGAAAAATCGCACGCAGGAAACGACATCGGGATGGAATGTCAGTATGTGTTGCAGACGCTCGTCGGTAAGCGTGATCCGACCAAGTGGGGAACCGTAGTATCTCATAGAGGGAAGTGTAGCAGGATTTGTTTGTTATACTTCGATTTACTGCTATGTACATCTCCGACACACATCTCAAATCATTTCTCGCCGACGCGGGCTTGGTCTCGCAAAAAGATTTTGATGCGGCAGAAGCAGAGTCGAGAAAGAGCGGGAAATCGGTTGGAGATATTTTGACAGCAAAAGATGCGATAGGAGAAGACGAGCTTCGCCGTACCTACGCATACATTCTCGGCATTCCCTTTGTATCACTCGTGGGAACGACGGTTAAATTTGGAACACTCTCCATGATTCCCGAGCCTGTTGCGCGCCGCAACAACATCATCGCGTACAATCACCGCGGAGAAGAGCTTGAAGTCGCGATGCTCGATACCGATGATTTGGCGGCAATTGATTTCATCAAAAAGAAGACGCATCTCAAGATTTTGCCTCGCCTTACCGATGTTGCTTCGATCAAGGCTACTCTCAAGCTGTATCAGCAGGGTCTCAAAGACAATTTGGGCGAAGTGATCCAGCGCGAGACGGCCGCACTTGAGAAAACAGCGGAAGCGCAAGGAAAAGAAGAGGATTTGAGACAAATGGCAGAGGGAGTGTCTGCGGTGCGCATTGTGGACACACTGATTCGGCACGCGAATGCGCAGGGAGCCTCCGACATTCACATAGAGCCAATGGAGGGGGCGCTTCTCATTCGCTACCGTATAGACGGCATTTTGCACGACGCGATGGAGCTGCCCAAGCATGCGGCGGCGGCGGTGACTGCGCGTGTCAAGGTCTTAGCCAACATGAAGCTCGATGAACATCGTCTGCCGCAAGACGGACGTTTTGGAGCGGAGAGCGGCGGTGAGAAAATATCCTTCCGTGTCTCTATTTTGCCGATCTATTATGGCGAGAAGATAGTAATGCGTCTTCTGCGCGATTCGATTTCCGGATTTACGCTCGAGAGCATCGGCTTTCATGGCGCAGGCTTGGAGCGCATGCATGATGCGATGCGCAAAACGACCGGCATGATCTTGACCACAGGGCCGACAGGCGCCGGAAAGTCGACGACGCTCTACACATTGCTTGATATTGTAAACACCCCAGATGTAAACATATCGACGATCGAAGATCCGATCGAATACCAGATGGCGCGCATCAATCAAACGCAAGTGCGGCCCGACATTGGATTCACGTTTGCCAATGGACTGCGAAGCCTTGTCCGTCAGGATCCGGATATCATCATGGTGGGGGAAATTCGCGACAAAGAAACCGCATCGCTCGCCATTAATGCCGCGCTTACCGGTCACCTTGTGCTTTCGACTCTGCACACGAATTCCGCGGCGGGAGCCGTGGCGCGTTTGCTCGATATGGGAGTCGAGCCATTTCTTCTGGTTTCCACATTGCGCGTCATCATTGGACAGCGTTTGGTGCGGCGCTTGAATGCCGACAAAGAAAAATATGAGCTCTCTCGTGACGAACAAGCACAACTCGAGCACGTCATTGATCCGGGAGTCGTATTAAAGGCGCTCAAAGAAGAGAGGGTGGTTGCGGCGGACTCCACATGGAAAAATATCCCGTTCTACAAAGCAAAAGAGAAAGGTCTGACGCCGAGCGGTTTTTCCGGTCGTGTCGGGATCTATGAAGTTTTGCCCGTTACTTCGACCATCAAAGAATTGATGATGGGCAATGGCACAGGGGATGCGATAGAAAAGCAAGCGCGAAGTGAGGGCATGCTCACGATGAGCGAAGACGGAATCTTCAAAGCAACGCAGGGAGTGACAACAATAGAAGAGGTGTTGCGTGTTATTACCGAGTAGGCGGACACGCCTCGCTTTGAGTTGAAAAGAAAATTGCCTCACTTATAACGGGTTATACTTAGATGAATGGCGCACTTTATATACACGGCGGAAAAAAGTGACGGCGAGATCTATAGAGGTGTTGCGGATACTGATGACCGATTTGAAGTCTACAGCATTATCCGGCGCGAGGGTGGCCATCTTCTCTTCATTGATGAGGGCGGAATAAAAGGTATGTGGAGTACCACGTACTGGAACGCGATGCTCTCGCGCGTAAGTGAATATGAGAAGATCTTGTTTGCACGAAATCTTGGCGCTATGCTTTCCGCGGGCCTTTCGTTGGCGCGCGCACTTTCTGTTTTGGAACGCCAGACGAAGAATGCAAAAATGTCGGCCATACTATCGCAGATCGCCTCGGATGTTCGCCACGGCGATACGCTACACGGTGCGCTCGCTAAAAACCCGAGCGTCTTTCACCGGCTCTTTGTCGCTATGGTGCGCGCGGGCGAGGAAGGCGGCGATCTATCACAGTCACTGCAAGTTATCGCCGATCAAACGGAGCGCATGTATACTCTGAAAAAGAAAATTCGCGGCGCCCTTATCTATCCAAGCATTATCCTCATAGCGATCGGAGGCGTGGGATTTCTCATGATGACCCAAGTCGTGCCGACTCTGGCAAAAACGTTCAAAGAAGTGGGGGCGACCTTACCGGCATCAACACAGATCATCATCGGCATCAGTGACATTTTGACACAATACACACTTCTCTCACTCGGCGGTATCGTGATTCTTTTCGGCGCTCTGTATGTGATCGCACGGACCGAGTGGGGACACCGTGGTCTTGATTTCGTCTTTTTGCGGACACCGCTTATCGGTAACATGGTGCGCGAGGTAAATGCCGCGCGTACGTCGCGTACGCTCTCGTCCCTTCTTTCATCCGGAGTTGATGTCATCAGTGCGCTCGATATTGTCGGTGATGTCGTGCAAAATTCATATTTTCGGGAAGTTATCCGAGATGCATCGCGTTCTGTTGCGGGAGGACAACCCCTATCCTCCGCATTTATGCGACGTGCCGATCTGTACCCTGCGTTCGTTGGCGAAATGATGGCGGTGGGCGAGGAGACTGGGCAAATCGCTGACATGATGAAACGTCTCGCACTTTTTTATGAGGATGAGGTAGACCGAAAGACCAAAGACATGTCGACCATCATCGAGCCATTTCTCATGATCTTAATCGGCGGCGCGGTCGGCTTCTTCGCGGTCTCAATGATCACGCCGATCTATCAGCTGTCGGAAAATATCTAATACGAGAATCATCCATGCAAAAATGCGCTATTCCGCGGGCTCATTTTTCTTTCCATCGTTTGATCTTCCATGCACCGCCAGCACCTGAGGTAAAGAGCGGTTGTGCGAGGCCGATGGAATAATTCACGACGGAATTGTTGGTCAACGTGATTTTATATGCGGTCACTTCGCGTAAGTTAACATTGTTTTGAAGCTTGATTTCTCCGTGTGGGGCGTAGGTGAGCAAATTTCCAGTTGCGCCATTGATCACATTTATCGCGAGCTCCTCGTCATAGTCTCCGGTTTCCGCGCTATTATTCTGCGACACGAGCATGACGTACGAATCTGCATTGCCTGTCGAGCCGTAGAAATTTGAATTTCCGTTTATGGTAATAAGGGCGCTGTCATCGTTATCTCCCGGTTTATCCGCGATGACCGGAACGCTCTTATTGCCGATGGAATCGGCCACTCTCATCTGGACACCGCTTCCACCCGATCCGTTAATCGAAATATTTCCCGTAACCCAGAGCGCTCCCGCGAGCGTGACGACGGTTCCATTACCAATTATTGAAAGATTGCAAGGTATTTTTTTGGGCCCGATAGCCACACTCGCGCTGATCGTATAGCTACCGCTTGTACACGTTGCTATGCCACCGGCCCCCGCATCGCTTTCCCACTGGCCGATAAGTGTATCGCTGATGGGAAATGGGATAGGCGACTGGTCGACGCTATTTGGATATTTGACGCCTGCAACGGTTACGCTGGAAGTGGCGCCAGCAAATGTTTGATAGTAAGCATCCTTATCGATCGTCGCGTTTGTAATGGTATGCGCGTACACACTGCTTGTGGCACGCACCCGATTGACAAATCCCGCCGGACCTGCAGAGACGACGTTGCCACGAATGATGTTGTATGAATTCGGGCTTGTATTGCTACTGACGACAGATCCATTGGAATATACATCGCCGTTGATCGAAGCGTTGTTGTGAAGTGATATACCGCCCACCCCCGTCTGAAGAGCGAATTTAAAATCGAAGCTGTCGGTTACGGTGATATTTTTGACAACAATACGGATGAGGTCTCGAGCATTGCCTTGCGAGACAATCTCTTTATTTGCCGCATCAAGCACAGTGAGGTTCACCGTGGAGGTCGCGCCCCCGAGCGAAAGTGTTATCGGAAATGATACCGTGAGATTATTACGTATCCGATAGTACGCATCCTCGCTCCCTGCCTCGGCGGTGAAATAGATTTGCTTCGACACTTGAAGATCACTGCCAATGCGAAGTTCTCGAGTAATTGGCGCGGTGACACCGGCGACCACGGTAATTGCAATAGCGGTAAAAAAGATAAGGACTAGTATCAAAACTTGCCCGCGTTCATCTGCGCTTCTGAAGCGATCCAGACGCATATGTGTTCGGGCAGTCATATCTATTGTACGGGATATGATCCGCGCAAAACCGCGGTCGAATAAAACGATGCCGATTTGTAGTTTTTCCCCTCGCCGTTCTCGATAATCATTTCGATCCTCGTCGCTTCCGATTTTGCCGTAGTAATACGGCGGAATATAAGGCTCGTGACACGCACTCCCGTAGGTGAAAGCGGCCCAATATCAAGACCCGCTTCCTTAATGTGTGGCGTTTGTCCCGTCATGAAAAATTGGACGGTGGTCGAGGCACCGCTATCATCGGTCGTATTCAGCGTGATCTGACCCGGCGAACTATTGAACGTACTTTGTGTTGTGTCGATGCTCGATGCTCCACGGATCTCGCGCACCATACGCTCAAGCGCGACGTGCGCTACCGACCTGATCCCCGCTGATGATTTGATCGAACGATACAAACTATTCATCGTGATGAGCGTATAGATAACGACACCGACAAGGAGGCTTAGAATGAACGTGTATGCGAGCATTTCTATCAGCGTCACGCCTCGTTCGTTCTTTGCTGGTATCCGTTTCGTTGGAGTGTGGAGCATACTCAATTGTTGAATACATTTGCGAGATAGGTGGAGAGCGAACGCGTCGTTGTTGCACCACTGGCGGACCATGAGACAAAGACTGTTACCTTTTTTGTATTTGTGTCCAAAGTCCCGCCACTCAACACGATATTTTTATTGCCGTCTCTATATATATCTGCAAAAATGACTTTTCGTTCGAATACTCCACTTATAAAGGTATTGGTGCTTGTGGCTGTCCATGTCGTTCCGTTCCAATACAGATAGACGTTTGCACCCGATGTTTGAGACGCGATATTTGTAGTCCATCCATTATCGCGGAGGATTCGCACGGCCTCAAGGCCTTCCTCCTCAAGAAATGCCGCTTGCGTGTTAGCAGTGTTGCTGATAGCTGAGCGATACAAATAGGAGAAAGTCGTGATAGCTCCCATTAGTGTCGTGAGTGTAATCGCGGCAGCTATGACTGCCTCGACAAGAATCGACCCATGCTGTGCGTGTTCTCTCGCCGTTTTTTTAATAGATCGCGCCATATCAGCGTATTTCCACAAGGCCTGTTGCATATATGGTAACAGTTTTTGATGTTGATGCATCGGAAAGAAGAGAAATGGTCACGCTTCCACTGTGCGTGGTTTTTCCCGTGAGGCGCTGAAATACGACATCCGATCCGCCTCCCGCAAGATTTATTGATGATATGTGCGTGAGTGAATTCAGGAGCGCGGTGGTGTTGGTTGCACTTCCAGCAATATACGTCGCTCCTTGGAAAAGCGTGACGCTTGAAGAAGCAAAGTGAACGCCGTACCGATCGGCATATTTTGATGAGAGAGTGAGCGAGCGGGCTTCATTCAGTTCTGACACGATGCGCAATGCCTCAGTGTCGAGCGCCTTGCTCGAATTCATCGCATGGAATGTACGAATCGTCACTGCGGATAAGATCAAGAGAATGCCAATTGTCACCAAAAGTTCCACCAGTGTCACACCCGTGGACGTGGAGTGCCTCGTTGCACGATTCATGTGTAATACAGTATATCAGCCAATCAGTGAGGATTCTTTTGTATTGCAACGCATGCTACAATCGCCTCATGAAATATCTCGTTGTTGCGAACTGGAAAATGAATCCGGCGACATGGCGCGACGCGAAGAAACTTTTCGAGGCGACCAAGAAGGCAGCGGATCATGCGAAGAACATTACGGTCGTCGTAGCGCCGCCCGCACTCTATCTGCGCGAGTTGCGCTCGCGATATAAGGGAAAACGTGTTGCGTTTGCAATTCAGCACGCGCACTTTGAGCCTAAGGGCCCGTTTACGGGAGAGATCTCTTTGGCGCAGGCGAAGGACACAGGAGTATCGTATGCAATTATCGGTCACGCAGAGCGTCGAGCGCTCGGAGAGAGCAATGACGATACTCGCAAAAAAATCGCTACTGCGCTCGCCGCTAATATCACGTCTATTTTGTGTGTTGGCGAGAACAAGCGAAGTTCTGACGGTACATATTTTACTGTTATCAAAGAACAGTTGCGTATAGGGCTTGCCGATGTCGTTCCGTCGCAATTGAAGCGCATCATCATTACCTATGAGCCGCTGTGGACGATAGGGGGCAATACGACCATGTCTCCGCGCGATATGCACGAGATGGTGATATTTATTCGCAAGACTATTGTCGAATTGTGCGGCGAGAAAGGGATGAAAGTAAAGATACTGTATGGCGGTTCAGTTGACGAGACGAATGCGGAAGCGATGCTTCATAATGGTGATGTACACGGACTTCTTGTGGGTCGCGCAAGCGAAGACGCGGAAAAGTTTTCTGCTCTTATGAATTCAATTGCATACGCATGATGAAATGCATTGACGAAGTGTCGGCGAGCGAATTGAAAGGTAAGCGAATCTTTCTGCGTACCATTTTAAATCTTCCCACTGCTTCCGATGGAAGCGTCACCGACATTTTTCGACTCAAGCGCGGACTTCCCACGATTAAATATCTTGTAAAAAGCGGTGCGAAAGTTGTCATCGCTGGTTATTTTGGACGTAAAGGTGAGTCTATGCGACCTGTTGCTGAAGCACTTCAGAAACTTGCTCCAGAAATTAAAATATATTTCTTTGGGACCTCGTTTGAACATGCACCAAGCGAAGCCGCTGTTCTGAAAGAAGGCGAGTGTCTTGTTTTGGAAAATACACGTCGCGATCCTGGGGAAGAGGCGAATGAGCAAAAGTTTGTACAACTTCTTGCAAGCGTGGCGGATATATTTGTGAGTGATTCGCTACCTGATGCACATCGCAACTACGCTTCCAATGTAGGTGTAGGAAAGGTACTGCCAGCATACGCAGGGCTTCTCATGCGTGACGAAGTGCAAGAACTTTCTGCCGCACGCTCTCCTGCGTCGCCGTCACTCGCGATTCTTGGCGGAGCAAAATT
>CAYIJV010000014.1:4712-18619 GCA_964363895.1 uncultured Candidatus Saccharibacteria bacterium | reverse complement strand
ACGAGATAGATAAGAAGCACGGTATCGACCTCGTGGTGGAAAAATATGATCCACTCGACGCATACAAGGCAATCGAGGAGCGAAAGGTGGATGCGGGAATGATGGCACCATACCCGGCCGCCCAAGCGCAACTGCGCGGCAAAGATTTGCGCTTGTTCGCGCCCATGAGGTGGAACGTAACCTCTCTGCTCGTGGCGCAGAGCAGTTCGTACAAGAGCCTCGAGGATTTGAGAGGAAAGAAAATCGGAGTGGCACCGTGTGGTTCGTCATTTTACATCGACGCGACGATTACTCTGGCATCGCGGGGATACAAGTTTAAGGAAGACTTCAATATCGTAGAGGGAAAAACAGACGTACTTGTGGCAATGTTCGAGAGAGGTGAACTCGACGCATTGGTCATGTTGGCTGAACCTCGCGTATCGAAGCAAATAGCATCCGGTAAAGTGAGAGAAATCGTGCGGCTTCGCGACCTGTGGCGAGAGGCGACCGGCGATTATGCGCCCTGTCACTCAGTAACGGCATACAACGACTGGATAGACGCGAACATGAAAGTCGCTAAGCGTCTGAATGCGACGTTCATCGATGCCATTCAATTCATACAGACGCACCCTGAAGTCTTTGTTCAACAGAAAGAAGCGTTAAAAGCAATGGGGTTGGAATCCGAATCGGAAATCGCTCAGTTCCGGTCGATGATCCCCACCATCTATCCCAATCGCTGGGATGCAACGAGCGAGAGGACCATTGCGCTCTTCTTAAGCAAGGCAGTTGAGCTCGGACTTCTGAAGCAGCCGGTAACTTCTGTGACGCGAGTCGTGCGGTAACGAAGTTCTGGATCGTGTCCCGTCATGAGAAACATCTTAAGACCAAAGCTGTTCGTACAACTGCTGTTAGGCTCTGTCCTTACAGCAGTTGTTACTATTGCAATAGGCATCTTTATTTTGCTGATTACCGCTCGAATAGAGGAGAGAGCTGATGTCATCATCAACCGCCTGACTCCACTTTCAATGCTTTCGGCAAGCTTCGAAAAGAATCTAAATCTTGCTTTACTAGCCCCTAACTCGTCTAAAGCCCGGGAATCGGACGTAAATACGCGGCTTGTCGCTGAGCGTACCGCTTATATAAACGGCCTGGATTTGGTCGCGCTCCGCCTGAATATCGAAAGCGGCCCGGAAATGAGCAATGAATTATCTGCGCACCTGGACGGGTTGGCATCGATAATCGCGGGGAGCGATTCACCTGCACTTTCAAGCGAGGTCAGCGAAAGGCACTCCGAAACGCTGAGAGATGTCATCTTTTTCTCGGAGAGACTCACCTCGTTTATTAATGCCAGACTTATCGAAGAAGAATTCGAACTGCAAAGAGACACCGACTCTCTCCGCAGAATCTGGGTGGCTACGTTCGCTTCTCTGATCGCCTTCGGGGTGCTCACGGCCGTGTACTTTTCAAACCGTCTCACGAAGCGTGTGTCTAAAATGCTTGCAGGAGCGAAAGAGTATGCGCGCGGGAATTTTAATTACAAAATCGGTTATGTATCGAATGACGAGCTCGGGGAACTAGCTGGCCAAATGGACATTATGTCTGTAGAGCTTGCCAAGCTTACCGGAGCGGTGCGAATGCTTAAAACGGAACTTGTCTCGACGGCCTCGCACCAACTTCTCACGCCGCTTACGAGAGTGCGCTGGTCCATCAATGAGATGCAGAGCGAGCTTACAAACGCGCAGGATTCACTGAAAGAACGGCTCAAAGTCTTACATGCCGTTACTGTTGGAATGATCGACTTCGTCACGCTGATTCTTGACACAAGCAAGATCGAAGGTGAAGAAATGTACTTCGATCTCCGTCCCGTTTCGCTCGAAACGTTATTGAGGCCTGTCATCGATGGCGCCGTCATGATGGCGCAGGAAAAACACATACGATTGACCGTGGAGCCAATCGATCAGTTCCTTTCGGTTCTCGCTGACATCCATCACATACCAGCTGCTTTTCAAAATCTTATGGATAATGCGCTCCGATACACCCTGCCCGGCGGTTCAATCATTCTGCACACGGAGCGAAATGGTGATAACGTCATGATCAGGCTCGCGGACACGGGCATCGGAATCCCAGAGAAGCAGAGGGACAAGGTCTTCAATAAATTCTTTAGAGCTGATAACGCGCAGAAGATGGTCGTCAGTGGAAATGGGCTTGGTCTGTACATAACACGAACGATCATTGTCGGACACGGAGGCTCGATTTCTTTTGAGTCAGAAGAGGGAAAAGGAACCGCGATGACCGTTCTTTTGCCTGTTGCGCCAGATGATTGATTGGCGACGCAACAAATACCCCGCCTCGTAGCCAAACGTCTGTAATCAGACGTGAGGAGTGTTCTGCTGAGTAGTCTGTAATATCTGCTATGTCTTGTGTATCAGCGGAAATGACACAATAAAATGCGACCCGACACCTTTGATCGACTCAACAGAAATGGTGCCACCCATACCTTCAACCAACTGCTTTGTAATCCATAGTCCAAGTCCCGTCCCCACTTCAGTACGCACTCTTTCCCCTTGCACGCGATAAAACTTCCCGAATAGCTGCTTTTGATCCTCTGCACTCATGCCAATCCCAGTATCGCTCACGCGCAGAATATACCGTCCGCCATCAACCCCTCCCGCTACTGTTATCTCTCCTGTATCTGAATATTTTATGGCATTCGACACGAGATTCATAACCACCTGACGCAGACGCTCGCTATCAATATGTATCTCCGTGCCTGGCGAAACGTGAGGCGAGAGAGTAAGGCCCTTTGCGAGAGTTAGTTTTTGGAGCTCTTCACACACGCCGAGGATGCCAGGCGCGGGATCAATCGTGTTCATGGTAAATGCTAATCTTCCCTGCTCAAGCCGAGCTACATCAAGAATATCGGCAATCAAAAGATTAAGCGTCTGCGCTGACCGGTCAATGCGTTTGAGCATTTCACTCTTCCTTCCTTCCTCTACTCCCGCCACAAGCTCGGCAATGTATCCGCGAATGATGGTGAGTGGAGAGCGGAGCTCATGCGAGACCATTCCGACAAAGTCGTCTTTGAGTTGATCTATCTCCTTGAGTCGGCGGTAGAGTTCTGAGTAATCGATAATACGCGCGTGGTGGAAGAACAGCACGAGAAGGAGAAGAAGAATGACAACCAGTATTCCAAAACTGCTCTGGATACTTGCCGCAATCTGGCGGTCTGCTTCTGATAGAGTTTGACGCGTCAAGAGGACTGCAATGACCTTATCCTCGCTGTCAGTGACAGCTCGCGCAGTTCTAAAGAAGCGCTCGCCATTCCCCAACTCTTCTACCGTAAACGAGTTTGATGGATCGGCAACCGCAAGAGAAAGTAAAAAGTCGTATCCTAGAAGCGTGCTCCCAATAGAGCGTTCATCAAGAGTAGTTTTTATAGTCCACCCATTGGGGGTCTGTGTAATGACAAGAAATTCCGCAATAGTGGGGTTCTTGCCGGCGATGTCCTGCATGTACGCACGCAGTTGCGGCGTATCATTTATAAAAAGTGCCGCGAGCGGGGCAAATGCGTCTTGGAGCGACCCAACTCGTACGTTCACCAGCCTATCTTGAGCATCGCGCGCAATGCCGGTAAACCGATTTGCAATATACAAAAAGGAGCCAAAAATTGCTATCGCAACAAAAATCGTGAGCCAGAGCTGGGGCGTACTGCGAATCCTGTCCGCACCACGCTTTAACGCACGTGTATCAAAGAATTTCATTGCGACACTGACGAATCGATAGTGTTGCTACTTTTCTTACCAAGCATAAAGAGTGCTCCAACAACAAACACAAGAAATACGAGCCCGCCAACTAGAAATAAGTTGATCTGAAGGTTGTCCAACGGGTCAGCATCTGCTGTGGCAGGGATGAGGAGCGGCGTAAATTCTGCAGCTTCAGCGCGCTTTACAAATGGAACGACAGGACTCTTTGCCAAAATCTTGCCGCCGGCATCAACCATAGCAACATGGAGCTCGTGCGTTCCGTCCTCAAGTTCGGAGTCAAGCGTATACGTCCATGCGCCGCTTACGTCTACCTTGACCGTTACCACTACCGGGGTTGAGAAAATGTACAGCGTGACAAAACTATTCGGGAGCGCCCGACCGGAGAAAGTCACCAACTCTTGAGAGACGCCTGCAGTAGCCGATCTAGGACTTACGTTAATAGAGTGGACCTCAAAGACATCTTCGACAACATTTCCTTCTACTTGCGGCGATTCGACTGGAACGCGTCCTGTCGTCGTTGCAAACAAATCGAGTCCAAGAAGAATACGCTCACCGTCGGTCAAAGAGCTACCCGCAGTGAAAGCGTTCTGGGGGTCGGTCTTATAAATATATTTCTCATCATAATTGGACACGCCATCTTGATCGTAATCGCCATAGAGTTCGAGTCCATCTCGAGACAAGAGATCCTTTCGCACCGCATTGAACTGCTCGGTGTTCTCCACAACAACAGAAGTAATGGCTCGTGCGCTCGGCGATAGGTCGACAGGAACACCTGTTTCTTCTTCGATCAGCAATTCAATTTCCGCAAGCGACGATTTGAGTACTGGATCAAGGTGACCAGCTTCAATATCCCCAGACGTAATGGTCGTATGCACGTCCTCTGACAATTTGTCTTGTTTTTCTGCAACCTCGCGTTCCAGTTTTTCAATCCTATTCTCGCGCTCTTTAAGATCAAAACTGCGCATCGACTTTGATTCGGCACGGAGGAGCGACTCTCGCGACGCCTCGCTGATGGCATTCTCAACTTCACGCGACACTGTTGTCCGTACTTCTGTCTCGACGCGTCTGACTTCACGTTGTAATTGACGAAGTGATGTTCCAACGTCTTGGATGCGTTCCTGAACTTCTTCTGAAACCTCGGGGCTGATGTCGGTGCCTGACGAGGTTGTTGCTTTTTCAGGAGTAGAACTAGGGCTTTCTTTTCTTGCTTCTTCCGCTCTCTCCGCTCTCTCCACTTTCTCCACTCTCTCCACTTTCTCTGTTCTTCCTGTTTTCTCTATAAGGATGCGGGTAGCAGAGGTGTTTGGCTGTACGGATGTTCCTGGAACTTGCGCTACTCCTAGTACATAGTCGTATTGGGATTCAGAGGATTTTGATTGGGTTATCGCTCTTTTAGAAGGAGAGTTATCATTTTCTTCGTTTTCTTCCTCTTCTGATCCTTCTGTAGGGAAGCTTGGTCTTGAGCTTGTAGAGCCTGAGACAGAAGATTTGTAGTAGTTTGCCTCCGACCCGTCGGTATTTTTAGTTTCTGTCTTACCGGCGCTGGTAGTCGTGCTATCTTTTTCTAACTCATAGAAACGACCGTCATACACGGTCTGTGCATATACGGATCCCGCAACAACAAAAACAGCAAGCGACAGCGTGATGACAAAAAACTGTTTCATGCAATCTAATCGTACCACTATTATATTTAAAGAGAAAAGCAAATTTGGGATAACTTTGGGACATATCTGGAGGGATTAGCGGTTGCTACTGACTGGTACAGGTTTCCCATTTTCTCGGATGAGTACATCATCAAAAATACAGGAGAACCTCTTCGAATCCCACCTCGCACTCGTGTCGCCAATCTTGAAATGCATGCTCGGCATGCATTCAGATTGTCGATTCGGAGAGGGAGGGATTCGAACCCTCGGAGCCCTTTAGAGGCTCAACACATTAGCAGTGTGCTGCATTCGACCGCTCTGCCACCTCTCCTTCGCGGTACACCATAGCATGTGAGATAAAATATGACGAAGCGAATCAACTAGAAAACCTTCTGGATAAACCACGTGAGGATTGAGAGGACGAGAGCGCCGAGAAGCGCAGGCAAAAACCCCGCGACCCCAAATCCAGGGACAATGAGTGTGACCGCCCAAAAAATGAGCGCGTTCAAGATAAAAGAGAACAAGCCGAGCGTGATGATGGTTATCGGAAGCGTCAATATTGAAAGCACGGGTTTAACGACCATCATGATCACGGACCACACGAGCGCCACCAAAAGAATAGTGATCCACCCGCCAGCAACCGTGATACCCGGGACAATCGAAACTGTGAGATACACCGCCGCAACCGTACCGAGATATCGAAGAAGTGTGTGCACACTCACATTTTAACACTCTCTAAAAAAACTCGCGACATGCGTTTTGAGGGGGTTCGGAGCGCGACGGCGCGAGACTTCAGGGGTTTGCCAGCAGGCAAAACCCCGTACCCGAAAAACGTATGTCGCGAGTTTTTGCCCTCCTACTCCCACGCCTTCTCATCATCCAAAAGCACATCGCTCACCAAAGCTTCCTCCTCATCGGCGTCTTCATCAAGGACTTCACCGAGTGCTTCTTCAGAAATCGTGCCGCCTTTCTTTTTATCCTCTTCATCATTGTGATACGCCATAGTGTTGAAACCTAAACCCTTAAAACGTTCTAAGCATCGTCGAACAGAATTATCTTACTTATGCGTCGCCGCTCTGCAATATCAAAAAAAAGCGACTGTGAATAACTAAAATGTATACTGTAGCCCATGCTACCCGAAGACCCGATAGCGAAGCACTTTAGACTCACGCCACTCCAGTTGAGCGGACTCAAGAAGCTCCGAATCTCGACCGTACGGCACCTCCTCTATCACTTCCCAGCCCGATATGATGAAGGCGGCACAGAGGCGCCTATCACGGGACTCATCGCGGGGACGTCGGCAACAATTTTCGGCACAATCAGCAAACTCGAGACCCGTCGCTCGTGGAAACGCAAAATTCCAGTTGGAGAGGCAGTGATAACGGACGCGACGGGCTCTATTAAAGTGATGTGGTTCCATCAACCCTACCTCGCGAAGAAATTCTCCGACGGCATGTATGTGAAAGCTGTCGGTACTGTGTCTGGAAAAAGCGGTAAACCGTATCTTGCAAATCCGCAAGTAGAAGCGGCTGATCCATCGGACACCGGAATGTTTCTCTCCAAAAACAAGACACGCGATGCATCACTCTTCGCGGTGTATCCAGAAAGCCGAGGCATTACTTCTCTCTGGTTTAGACACGCCATCGAGAAAGTATTCTCCGCGGGTCTAATATTCGACACAATCTCGGACCCAATTCCTGGAGACATCGTAAGTCGTTACAACCTGCCGGATCTGAAAAGAGCGCTCTTGTATATTCACAAACCGGAGGAACTTAAACATGCCGAAGCCGCGCGCAAACGGTTTGCTTTCGAGGAAATATTTGCAATTCAGCTTGCGCGCGCAAAAGAACGCGCGGAAAACAACGCGCAAGTATCATTTCCGATACGCGACGGCACCGCGCTTGCAGAGCGATTCTTGAGCTCGATTGCATTTGCGCCGACAAAAGCTCAGGAGCGCGCGATCGCCGACATTCTTGCCGACTTCGAAAGGCCTCATCCGATGGCACGATTACTCGAGGGTGATGTGGGAAGCGGGAAGACATTGGTTGCCGCGGCGACTGCTTATGCGGTTGTGAACAGTCGGCCGCTAGGACGCACAAGCGGCACACTGCAAGTAGCGTACATGGCGCCGACGGAAATTCTTGCGAATCAGCACTTTCAATCATTCGTCGAGTACTTCGGCAAACTACCAATCAACATCGCACTCCTCACAGGGAGCGGGTGCAAGAAATTCCCGTCGAAAGTGGCAAAAGATAACGCTACTGATATTTCACGCGCACAACTTCTGAAATGGGTCGCGAACGGAGAAATCGCGATGCTTGTGGGGACTCACGCACTCATTCAAAAATCCGTAACATTCAAACACCTCGCCTACGCAATCGTTGATGAACAGCATCGATTCGGGACCCGCCAAAGGCGGGCTCTTGCCCGCAAAGGCGACCTGACTGCCGAGCAGATACCAATTCCGCATTTCCTCTCTATGACCGCAACCCCCATTCCCCGTACGCTTTCCCTTACGCTCTATGGCGATCTCGACCTCTCGATACTAGACGAGCTCCCGCCCGGCCGCGCGAAAATTACAACTTCGATAGTGAAGCCCGGGGAGCGCGCAGACGCGTACGAACAAGTGCGAGAGCAATTGAAACTTGGCAGACAAGCATTTGTGATCTGTCCGCGTATCGAGGAGCCTGATCCGGAAAAATGGAATGCTCTGCAAGCGAAATCAGCGAAAGCGGAGGCCAAAAGACTGGCGAAAGAAGTGTTTCCCGAATTCCGCATCGGTCTTTTGCACGGGAGCGTCACCGCAAAAGAGAAAGATGAGGTCATGAAAAGATTCGCCGCATATCAGATCGACATTCTCGTCGCTACGTCGGTGGTCGAGGTCGGCATCAACGTCCCGAACGCAACCATGATGATGATAGAAGGCGCGGAGCGCTTCGGTTTGGCGCAACTTCACCAATTACGCGGACGCATTATGCGAAGCTCTCACAAGCCATTCTGTTTTCTTCTTCCGGAAACCAAGAGTGAGATCTCTATCAAACGACTAAAGGCACTCGTCGAAACGGATGATGGTTTCAAACTCGCGGAAGCAGACCTGAAAACGCGCGGCGCGGGAGATCTTTTTGGCCGCAAACAATGGGGTGTTACCGACCTCGGTATGGAAGCACTGAAAAACATAAAACTCATCCGCGCCGCGCGCGAAGAGGCGCAGAGCCTTGTCGCAAAAGATGCGACGTTTGCAAAATACCCCGCGCTCGCCGCACGAATTGCGAACACCGGAGGACTCCATCAAGAATGAGCTAGAAAGACGCTGTCAGGTATGCTCTTACCCCCCTGCAAGTGGAAGAGAAACACGACGCCCCGGGGGAAAGGCGTCGTGTTCTTCAATAGCTTCAAATACTTAGTCGCCCGAGCGACCGCTCGAAGTGCTCGGCAATCTCGCGGTATGTAACCAAATGCCCGTAGAAAACGAGAATGAGCCGATACCCCCTAGACTCCCTCGACTGCGTTCGGGACGGGTGCGTTCGGGACGGGTCCGAGACCTTTTCTGCGGTCATCGGTACGATGACGAGCGTAAGCATCTTTGCTCCGATCGCAGGGCGGATAATCTCGTGCGCGTACACCAGAGTCATGCCCGCCGAACTACCTGCGGGGAGTTCCAGAGGATACCTCGTAACCTGCGCCTTATCCCCCACGATCTCTTGAAGAGCCCCCGTGAGTGCTTCGCGCTCGGGGTGATCGTGTATGGAATTCACCTCGAGAACAGTAACCGCCATCGTCCGCTCTTTGAGCTTCTTGTATCCGCAGAATGTGATGCGGTCTGGGTCAACAATGCTAACAATTGGCGTATTCCTGAATCGAAAGAAGTTCAGGTACCACGTTTGCGCGTCACGACAACTACGCCACGAACTGACACTGGAAGTATCCGCCGAGACAGCAGGAAAGTACGAAGCGAGAATTCCGAGAACTCCGAGCAAGACGAGAACTTGAGAGAACTGTGCCATGGAAACCCCCACTGAAAAAACTGGTTGACCAGGGCCTGTTATATCACAAAACAGCTTTTACGAGAATTTTAAGATTAAGGGGAACTGCTCTAGTTGCCCGCGACGATCGTCACGATATTTAGAGTCTGTCCTGAAGCGTAATTACTGGAACCGCTCGCATATGGCGATCTGTCAACAAAAATAAGGCGCGCAGTGTAGGTCCCCGCCGCATACGTGTGCGTATGAGTGCCGGAATCCAGGGTACACACGCTTGCGAGAGAACAACCGGCAATATTATCAACTCGATTATCTCCATAATCTATTTTGTACACACCCCCTGCATAAGAAGTCGGATTTTGAATGTTCGTTCTGAACGTGACCGTGAGCGGGGACGCGCCGGAGGTAGGGAGCGCTCCGAAAATATCCGACGTCTGCGGTACCGTGGCGCTAGAGAGACTAGGGAGACCAGGGAGAGGAATAGAACATCTGTATGAAGTGGTGCAACCGTTCGGGTCCGTGTTCGCCTGCCACCCCGTCGAGCATATCGTGGACGGAGGCGGCGCAATAGGGCATGACGGAGTTGATGGAGCGGTCGAGGGCATCGGAAGTGTCGGGGCCAGCACATTCTTACATTGCACTGCGATCGCCGCGCGCGTTCGCGCTCCGACAACCCCCCAGCCGGTCGATACAGCATCGCCCAAAGAAACTATTCCTTGAGCCTTCTGCCAATTACGCACCGCGCTTTCTGTCGCGGGCCCGAAAAATCCCGTGCTCGAATCCGAAGGAAGCAGCTGCTGAAAAATAAGATATCTTTGGAGAGCCTGTACGTCTGAACCTTGTCTGCCGCGGAAAAGATTTCGCATTAACGAGGGGCAATAATCGGGAGTAGTGAGAACATTCGCCGGTGCAGGATCCACTGCGGCGATTGCCGCAAGAGGAAGCAGGAATCCGAGGGTGATTGCCGCAATTGTAAACGACTTCTTCATGTCAATTCGAGATCGTGACCGCGATATCATCGATACGCGATAGATCGGCCCCTCGTTTTACCGTGATGGTGTACGAGCCTCTTTGCGTGTACGTGTGTGGCAACAACTTGAGAACAGCTGTTTGCGCGCATGAAGAGCCTCCATCGGTTTGGACACTATCCGAACTCCCGTCACCCCACGAAACACGGTACCCGGTACACGCAGACGGCAGATTGAACGAAAGTGTGAATGCGAGCGCATTAGTGTCTGATGACGCGACAGTCGGCTTATTGTAGGAATAAGAGCCGGAGGTCGAAGACACCGTCGAAGCGGGATTGACAACAATCGTGAACACTCCTACGGTCGGCTGTGAAGCTCCTGCCCCGCCCTGATAGAGCGTTGTTTTAAATCCACCGCTCTTCGTATACGTGTGTGTCACGCTGTAATCAAGCCATCCGCCGACGTTTGCAGGCAGATCGATCGAAGCAGACGTACCATCGCCAAAATCCAGGACAGATGCACAGCCGCCTGCACAGAAACCGGCATCGTTGCTGTTCACTGTACCTGAAAATGTAACAGTAAGCGGGACACTCCCCGATGTAGGAGACACGTTAAATGATTCGCGAGGAAGACCCGAAGTAAATACAGGCGGCGAAGGACCTGCGACGGTGACGGTGGCTGATGTCTCATGTCCGGCAGTGAAGAGTTTTATGATGTAGCCCCCGCCATATTGGTATGTATGCTGATATGTCTGATTGAACTCCCCGCAATTCCCGGCGGCAACAGGGATCTGCTGTACTGGCGAGCCGTCCCCAAAATTAAGATTGTAGATCGCCCCTGCACACGATTTGGTTGTGTTTACCGTCGCCACAATGGTAACCGGAAGCGGTGCATTGCCAGATATCGGCGACACGGTAATGAAACCGCCGACCGGCGCTTGTGAAGTCGCGCCGAAAATTCCTCCGTAACTTCCTGTCGTGCACAAGAGTGCGATAGCCGAAGCCGTACGCGGGCCCACGACGCCGTATCCTGTCGTGTCGGGGGTTCCAGAAGAAACAATATTGTATTTTATTTGCCAACGTTGAACCGCTTTTTCAGTAAGCGCGCCGTAGTATCCGCTTACAGTCATTTCGGGATAAATAGAGGGGTCTCTCGCAAGAAATTGCTGGAGACGCGTTACATCTTCACCGGAGGCGCCGCGCTTCAAACTCCTGCCGACACGCGGACACGGGCTTGGATCAAGGACAACTCCTGTTCCGCCAGAGACAGTACCGACTCCAGCGCCGGTTCTCGCTTGTGCTTGGAGTGTCGCAAGTTGATTGATTAACGCCTGCGCTTGTGCCTGTAGTTGAGCGTTGGAGGGAGAATTCGTAATTTGAGTGTTCGTAATTGAGGGCGCGACCGTTGACGCGACGGTAATGGTCCCCGCCATGCCTGTGCCGCCCGCCCCACCGTGGAAATTACAATGATACTGATAACTCCCCGATGCATTGAACATGGCTGCAAATGTTTGGCCAGATATGATAGTGCCACTATCAAAACTTCCATTATCGGAAGTCGCGGTGTGCGCCATATTGCTCGCATTTACCCACTTGATGGTATCTCCCGGATTGATCGTCACATTCTTCGGAGAAAAAGTACTGTCAGTGATCGTGATGGCAACTTCTGCCGCAAAACTGATGTTCGGCAAAAGAAAGAGTACGGCGGCAAAAACAGCTGTTGCATAAGAAAACCGGACGGTGTATAGCATCCGGTCATTGTTGCATGTCACCCAAACCGCGCAACTTCCCAATTCACAAGGATATTCTACAAAAACCAGTAATTCGCTACGCCGTAGATAAGAACAAAAGTAATCATGATCGTATTGATTAAGATGCCTATCTGGTCCGCCTGCTTCCACGCCTTGTATCCGCTGTAAATCCAGAAGACTTGCGAAAAAAGACTCACCGCCAGTCCATATTGCGGAAGTTTCATCGAGGTCAAAAGGAGGCCGAGCATAGTGAACCCGACAAGGCCTACTTGTGCGATGAAATTCCAATTGAAGAATTGCTTGTAATTCATTCTCTGCTCTGCGAGTTCTTCGAGCGCCGCGAGTGCATGCGCCCGTGCGTCCTGCACGATGCCGTGATCGTTGCGCTCGATTTCCTCCCGTGTGAACCATCGAATTTCTCCCCCGTCGATCTCGTGACGCGCATTATCGCTTTCCGTTCTGGCAAAGTACACCAAATCAACGTGTTCGTGCGTGCGCGTCGAATCATAGTAATGGCGATTGAGAAATTTCGGCGGGATGAGTTCTTTTGCGCCGAATGGCGTATCGTGTGCAACCGCATTTCCCACAAGCTTCACATCGAGCCCTGTCTCCTCTTTCGCCTCACGCACCGCCGCCTCGTTCGGATCTTCGTCGAGTTCGATGTGCCCTCCGGGCGGGAGCCATATTCCCAACACCTTATGCCGATGCAGAAGAACTTTATTTTTAAAGACGATGCATACGCTCGTCGTGAAATCTATCTTTTCGTGAATGTGAGCGACCATGGTTTTTAGAACTCTAGCACGTATAATCGGTGGATTCCGCCCTTAGCTCAATGGTTAGAGCACCGAGCTTATACCTCGGCGGTTCCTGGTTCGAGTCCAGGAGGGCGGACTAACGAATGGCTTTTGCGACCGCGGGGGCGACTCGTTTGTCGAACATGTCTGGAACGATTTTGTTGGCCGTTGGCTTCTTCACTAATGCGGCAATAGCGTGCGCCGCTTTGATTTTCATTTTCTGCGTGATTTTGGTTACCTTGTGGTCGAGCGCACCGCGAAAAATCCCCGGAAATGCGAGCGAGTTGTTGATCTGATTCGGAAAATCAGACCTGCCGGTGCCGACAATCATCGCGCCGCCGCGCTTCGCCTCTTCAGGCATAATCTCCGGTATAGGATTCGCCATCGCGAGCACAATTGCCTTCTTCGCCATAAGCTTTATATCTTCAGTTTTCACAAGATTCGGACCTGATACTCCAAGAAGAACATCAGCGTTTGCAAGCGCATCCTGCAAATTGCCTGTAATCCTCTCTTTGTTGAAAGTAGAAAGTTCCTTTTTATGTGGTTCTGTCCGAGAAGCTTCAATAATTCCCTTACTATCAAGAACAATAATATTTTTTGCTCCGGCCGCGTGCAAAAGCCGTGCGGTCGCGGCTCCCGCCGCTCCCGCCCCCAAAATCACTATTCGAGCCGACGAAAATCTTTTGCCGACTATTTTGAATGCATTTATGAGCGCCGCAAGAACTACAACGGCAGTCCCGTGCTGGTCGTCGTGCATCACGGGAATATCGAGAGCTTCTATCACCCGCCGCTCTATATCAAAACATTTCGGAGCAGCAATGTCTTCAAGGTTGATTCCCCCAAACGCCGGCGCCACGCGTATGACCGTCTCGACGATCTCATCCGCATCTTGCGTATCAAGGACAAGTGGTATTGCATCGACTCCGGCAAATATTTTGAAAAGCGCACACTTCCCTTCCATCACGGGCAAAGCACCAAGCGCGCCGATGTTTCCAAGACCGAGCACGGCCGAGCCGTCTGAAATGACAG
>CAYIJV010000014.1:0-4612 GCA_964363895.1 uncultured Candidatus Saccharibacteria bacterium | reverse complement strand
CCAAGCGCGCCGATGTTTCCAAGACCGAGCACGGCCGAGCCGTCTGAAATGACAGCGACCATGCGCTTTTTCATTGTGTACATGCGTGCAAGCTTCGGGTTTTTTGCTATCGCGCTTGAGACCGTCGCAACCCCAGGAGTGTATACGAGCGCCAAATCTTCTCTATTTTTTATGGGAGTCGCGGGAACCACGCGGATCTTCCCACCAAGCTTTTTATGGAGTAACAACGCCTGCCATGCAACATTCCTTTTTACCATTCCCGCCAGTGTATACCCCATGAGATAACCACGCCAAGTCCCCAGCGAGAAAGGAGATTTTAGTATCTCACGGGGTATACTTCCCGAATGGCGGACACAATAACAATAAAAAAACCTTTTGATTCTCACGTGCATCTGCGGCGCGGGGCAACACTGCGAGCCGTTACGCCTCATACTGCTGTAAAATTCAGTCGCGCCATCGTGATGCCGAATACTGATCCGCCGATAGAAACGACCGGACAAGCGGCGGAATACAAAAAAGAGATTCTTGCGGCCGTTCCTGCAGGAAATTCGTTCGAGCCGTTGATGACTTTCTACCTCACGAAGACCCTCACTCCCGCAGAGATAGAAAAGGGCGCAGCAGGCGATGGATGCAAAATCTACGGAGTGAAATCATATCCGTACGGCGCGACTACCAATTCACAATGGGGCTTTCGCTCCATTCTCGAAGCGGAAGATGTGCTTCGCGCAATGGAAAGCGTCGGCATGCCACTTCTCTTGCACGGCGAAGTCCACTTGAATGATGAAAATGAGGAGGAAGACCCGTATGAGGGAGAGCGGATGTTCATAGAGAATATTTTGCCGCGGCTTTTGGACAAATTTCCGAAGCTTAAAGTCTCGCTTGAACACATGTCCACGATGTCCGCGGCAGACTTCATCGAGAAAAACGGAAAAGCGGGACAGCTGGTTGCAACCGTGACGCCTACTCATTTGATGTATGACCGCCGGCAAGCATTTTCCGGCGGTTACCGCACGCTCCTCCACATGAAGCCCCTTATCAAAACTCAAGCAGACAAAGAGCGCGTCCGCGACATTGTGAAAAAAGGCTTGCCCTTTGTCTCCGCGGGAACCGACAGCGCCCCGCATCCGGAAGCAAGAAAATTCTCTTCGTGCGTCGTGTTCGGAGTGTTTAACTCCCCCGCCGCAGTAGAAATGTATACGCAGGTTTTTGATGAACTCGGGGCATTAGGCAAGCTGGAGAATTTCCTTTCGGTAAACGGCCCTCGGTTCTACGGCCTTGAACCAAGTGCGGATACAATTACACTCATCAAAAAAGACTGGCAGATAACAGATCCGGTAGTGACCGAAGAGGGTGTAAAGATCTGGCCCATTGGTCACATAGAGCACGGCCTCGGCAACGAAACTATTCATTGGCAAGTCAGAAAATAATCTACGCCAGAGGCTGGTGTTCAATGTCTTCCTTCTTCTTCGGTGTAATGCCGTTTGCGATCAAAATCTTCTCAAATTCCTCGCGCTCAAGCGTTTCTACTTCCACCAATTGCTGTGCGATAGCGTCGAGTGCTTTGCGGTGTTTGGTGATGACGGCCTCGGCTTTCTTGTGCGCGCCGGAGATTATTTTCTTCACTTCCGCATCGATTTGAGCCGCGACTTCCTGCGACTGCTCGCCGCTCTCTAGGCCGCTTCCAAACATGGCTCTTCCATGGCCCGCTTCAAAGGCCATCGGCCCCATTTTCTCCGACATGCCATAACGGGTCACCATATCGCGCGCAAGCGCGGTCAACACCTGCAAGTCATTTGAAGCTCCCGTCGTGACATCATCAAAAACCATTTTTTCCGCAATGTATCCGCCGAGGGAAACTGCGATGTCATCGAGGAATTCTTTGCGCGATTGCATTCTTTTGTCCTCAAACGGCAGCTTCAGTGTGTAGCCCGCGGCGCGACCGCGCGAAATGACGGAAATTTTGTGTACGGGATCCGCATACGGAAGGACAGAGGCGACAAGCGCGTGCCCCGCTTCATGATACGCGGTAATTTCTTTTTCTTTCCTGTTCATGACGTGACTTCGGCGCTCGGGTCCAAGCATCACCTTCTCTATTGAGCGAATAAGGTCGTATTGCGTGAGCTCTTTCCTATCTTCGCGCGCAGCTAAGATCGCTCCCTCATTCATAAGGCTCGCGAGATCAGCTCCGGAGAATCCCGGCGTGCGCTCGGCGATCACAATGAGTTTCACGTCCGGTCCGAGCGGCTTCTGGCGTGCGTGAACCTTCAAAATATCTTCCCGGTCTTTGCGGTCGGGCAAATCGATCGTGACGCGCCGGTCAAACCTGCCGGGGCGCAGAAGCGCCGGATCGAGCACATCGGGTCTGTTGGATGCCGCCATTACGATTACCTTTTCATTGGGCTCAAAACCATCCATTTCCACTAAGATCTGATTCAACGTTTGCTCGCGCTCGTCGTTGCCGCCGCCTACTCCTGTGCCGCGCACGCGCCCCACCGCGTCTATTTCGTCGATGAACACAATAGCGGGCGCGGCTTTTTTCGCGGTCTGGAAAAGATCGCGCACGCGCGAGGCTCCGACGCCGACGAACATCTCGACGAATTCAGAGCCCGATATGGAGAAAAAAGGCACGCCCGCCTCGCCGGCAACCGCACGCGCAAGCAAAGTCTTTCCCGTACCCGGCGCGCCCATGAGAAGCACGCCCTTTGGGATCCGTGCGCCGATCTGGATAAATTTCTTCGGATTTTTGAGGAAGTCTACAATTTCCAAAAGTTCCGATTTTGCTTCTTTTGCTCCGGCAACATCCGCAAAGGTAACTTTCTGCACTTCGTCTTCCGGATTCACAAGACGCGCCATCGAACGTCCGAAGGTAAACGCCTGCATACCGGCACCGCGCATCTGCCGCGAGAGATACCAGATGATGCCAAAAAGAAATATTATGGGCACTAATATGGGCAAAAGCGTGAGGGCCCAAAAGCGCACCCCTCCTTCGTCTTTGATCTCAATTTTTACCGCCGCCAACTTTTCGGGCGTGAGACCGTAATCCGAGAGTGTCTGCACGAGCGAACTCTCTCCCTCCTTGCGGGAAGTCTTTTCTGACTTGTCGAGGTAGATCGCCGTTATCTTATTTCCCGCTACAGATATTGAGTCGATCGTCCCGGAAGTAATGTCCACCGCGATCTGCGAGAGCGGTACCTCTTCAGTCTTGTCACCAATATATTGCCGGATGAATGAGTAACCAGATGAGAGTACGATAAATATCGCAAACGCCGCTGTAAGCTGTATCCAAATGGACGGACCTCCGCCTGAAACTGGTGCCCCGCCTTCCCCGCGCTTCTTGCGAGGCGTTTGTTTTTCCTGATTTGCCATGCCCGCGCATTATACATATTTAAGCCTTTAATGAAAGAATACGGACACGGTGTATAGTGTCCGCATGGCGCTCATAGAAAACAAACGTGTCGGATTCGACTACGCTGTCCTCGAGGAAATCGAGGCGGGTTTGGAATTGCTGGGGATAGAAGTGAAATCGCTTCGTGCAGGCCACGGTTCCCTCAAAGGCGCGCGCGTGGTCGCGCGCGGCGGTGAAGCCTATCTCGTCGGAGCCTCTATTCCCGCCTGGCAAATCGCAAATGCGCCAAAATCCTATGACCCAGAGCGCACACGTCGCCTGCTCCTTTCGCGCAAAGAAATAGCCCGCGTAGCCTCCGCAGAGGGCGAAAAAGGGTTGACAATAGTGCCTCTTAAGGTGTATAATCGCGGACGAAATCTGAAACTCGCTATCGCGATAGCTCGCGGTAAGAAAAAAGAAGACAAGCGTCATACCATCCGGGCGCGCGAGGAGAAACGAAGCATTGAACGCACTTTGAAAATAAAATAATCGGAGTACCTCATATCACGTCGTCGCTCGGACGAAATGAAAAAGCATTTTCATTTCGGATCCTCGCTAGACGCGATAGCTATTCCAGCCGGTCCCCGTGAGATATTAAGCGTTCAACAGAGTACACAATTCAGTTATGTCAGAGACTCAGTAGTTGAAAAGATTTTGGTATCTCACGGGGGGTGACTGGCTTCGACAGGAAATTCAATGTGCCTGTGTGCGATGCGGAAGTGAATGTCCTTCCCTAAAAACATTCAAACCTAAGTGCAAATAAAACTGCACGGGGGGTCCTTTCTCCGATTCAGGCGAAAGACCTCGGCCTCGTTTTCGCTTAAACGCCTAAACGACCGTTCGTCCGGCTGACATCCGATACGCTGATGCGAACGTCATAAACTTCGGGTCCGACCCTAACTTCACTCCGAGTCAGGGTCTAAAGAAAGAGAGTTCGGCAGAACGTCATCTTGTGCATTCCTCACTCGATTTGCCTAAACAAACAGAATGCTCTACGCATCGTAGAATCGCTTGTACGTCATTTTCTGGACCGGGGTTCAATTCCCCGCACCTCCACTGCTTCGCCAAGGCTTCGCAGTGCAAGCACTTCATAGCTTTAGCGACGTAGTGCAAGCACAACGTGCCAAAGCAACACACAGCCGCTCAATACGAGCGGTTTTGTCGTATATCAAGAAGCAGTGTCCTTCGTAGCTCCGTTAGGAGCGAAGTAGGACGTATATAATTCAA
>CAYIJV010000013.1:11841-19092 GCA_964363895.1 uncultured Candidatus Saccharibacteria bacterium | reverse complement strand
GGTCCTTGTAGCTTTTTATGGTCTTCTCGCCAGTTACGCGCCGCCAATTTGGATCGAGCGTATAATGACCCTCAATTTGCTCGGGCGTGGGAACCGTCATCTTGAGGCCGACAAGTTTTAATCCAAGACGCTCATATCGCATCATGATTTCGCCGATAAGCGAGCGCTGAATAGCGTCCGGCTTAATGATGACAAGCGTACGTTCCTTTTTTGGGTGAGCATTCATGAGCAACAATGTAACACGTTTTAGCCTCAAGCAAAACTATTCGTAGGACGGCGCGGAGATTTCTGAATCCAGCGGCTTCTTGCCGTATGCCGCATCAAATTTGCGGCGGATATCTGCTTCTACCTCTTCTCTATCTTTGCCATACGTGCGATATGAGAGCTCCTTCATCGTATCAACCTTACTGTAGTCCATTGGAGGCAAATCTTCTGTCTGAATGGTAAACGGACGGGCGGGAACGCCATTCACTAAAAGCGAAAGCACCGCATTCCTATTAGGCAAATTCTCAAGATCCTGCGCTGAAAAGACCGGCTTGAATTGTTTTTCCAAAAATTCAGCGTCAGTTGTGCCAATGCGAAATGATACCTTCGTACCCACGTTGCCGATCACTGCGTCGCGAATGTCTTCTTCCAATTGTGCAATGAATTGGTGCGCGATAGTGAGCGAAAGTTTGTATTTACGAGCCTCTGAAAGAATAGTCGCGATCGACGGGGTCGCAAAATTCTGGAATTCATCTATATAGAGATAAAAGACGGGCAACAAATCACCGCGGGTATCGACACGCGAGAATGCGGCTTGCAGAAACTTGGATACGAGAATGAGGCCGAGCAATGCGGTATTGCGATCACCCAAGCGCCCTTTGGAGAGATTGGCAAGAAAGATCTTCTTCTTATCCATGATCTCGCGAAAATTGAACGCTGATTTCTCCTGCGAGACTATCGGGCGCATGATGTCGTTGGTCAAAAAGACGTCGAACTTGCTCGTGATGTATGGCGCGATGTTCTCGAGCGATGGATCTCCCTGCGCTTGTTCGGCGATCTTCCTCCAAAATTGCACAATGATTGGATTCTTACAGTGGGAAAGTTTGAGATTGCGGAACGCGGTATCGGCAAATACCCGCGGTATTTCGACGAATGTGCTTCCGGTGTCCGGATCTTCCACAACAAGTTGCACCGCATTGCGGTAATACTGCTCGAACATCGGCCCGAAGGCCTCTGGCACATCAGCATAGAGCTTGCGGAAGATGCCGTACACCTCATCGACTACAAACGTCTTCATCTCGGGCTTCGAGCGATCGTACTCGAGCATGTTGAGCCCCATCGGCCGCGCTGTGTGTGCGGGATCGAAATAGATAACATCACTCATGCGCTCGGGTGGAATGCAGGCAAGTACATCTTCGATATCATTGCCATGCGGATCGATAAACGCCACACCTTCGCCATTTTTGATGTCCTGAATGATCATATTTTTGATAAGCCCAGTCTTTCCGGTACCCGTCTGCCCTATCACGTATGCATGTCGCAGGCGATCCGAGACACCGAAGCGCACAGGCGTTTCATCGGCCCCGTATGTGTTGATGCCGATCTTGATGCCTTCAGCGGGAGTCTCGACGGGTGCGGGCGACTGCTTGGCGAAGCTGCGTTTTAATTCACGAGAGGTCGTCACACGCTCTGCGGTAAAGTGAAAGATAGAGGTAACTTCGGCGAGCGAGAGCGGCATCGCGATCGAGGAATCGAACACGCGATATGTGAAATCGCGCATAAACTCGGAAACACCCCACCTTCCCACATGTTTGAAAATCAGATGATTTCCTTTCGAATCATCGTACTGATTGAATGGCGCCTCCAAATTGCTCAAAAGTTCCTCCGCACGCTCCTTGGTAGGCGCAGAGGTTACGAGCCGTATTGAGACCGGGGCAATGCGAGTTTTCAACTTCTTGGTAATTACTTCGGTCGCAACTTGGTCGCTCGATTTCCGGAATTGCTGGTCTAATTCCTTTTTGTGCTGTTCGGGCATGAACATTTCTTTTGCCATCGCATAAACCGCCTCCCCAAGCTCGGTTTCCGGCACCTTAAGCGCCTGGCGAAATGGTTTGCCCTTTTCAAGCTCGCGAACGATCTTTTTGTAATGATGATTGTAACGATCACCCTCGGTCGACACCGTGATCTGAAGTGCGGCCCCTTCGCCATGTTTCGCGATCTTGGCAAAGGCGGCAAGAAGAATATTCATCGGATCATGTTCAAACATGTCGGGAGTCTTAAGCGGAAGCGACGGATGATCGGCAAGTGTAGCGTACGCAGCTGCATGATGACCTTCATAATTAAAAATATTGTAATCACCTCGTGCTTCAGACATGCGTGCATTTGGAAATACTGAGGAAATTAGGCGTTCGGCAAGGATCTTCTTCGCTCGCGGTACAGCCAGATACAAGAATGCTTCTTCGGTTCCCTCTTGTACTGCGATTTCGAGTGAAAACCCTTCACGAGAATCGATAAGCGATATGAGACCCGCATACAACTGTTCGGAAGAAGAAAGCAACTGTTCCAATTTATGTTGCTGATTCTCTTGCCTGTCCCCTTCTCCGTGTGCTTGCGGCTGGATCTCAAAAAGAACCATATTCAAAGACCGCTTCATTCTCTCGGGAACGCCCATCCCCTTATCCGGCAATCCTTCGGCAATGTAACGCACCAGTGCGCGATGTATATCGTCCTCGAGATGCGGATTCTTCATCCGCGCGGCGACCGAAAGCGCATTCCGTATACCGCGCTCGGCGACCAACGCCAAGAGTTCATCAACTTGTTTATCATGTATTTCCGGTTCAAGTTTGAGAACATTTTTGAGAATATCGTGCTCCGCCATGATGACCGCCTCATGTAGAATGGTCGCTGCGGGAGTATCTGCATATGCCGCGACTTCGCGCCTCGCTATGCGATCGCTCTCGAAACGATTACCTGGCATCTCCATCTCGGCCTCTTTTTCTCGCACTCGTTCGCGCAAATAGGCCAACTCCTCTTCGGGAGATTTAAATTTCTCTAGAGCCGATCCGCCAGCTGACGGACGCGGCTTCTCCATCATGGGAGGCATGCGGAAAGTATATCATTCGGAACTCAGCGCCTTAGCCCCAATGTCGCGGCGGAAGTGCATGCCTTCGAAATGAATTTTATCAACGGATTTGTACGCGCGATCAAGCGCTTGCTTCAGCGTATCGCCAACGGCAGAGACACTTAGGACGCGGCCGCCTGCGGTTACTAACTGCCCGTTTTCTATCCTCGTGCCTGCATGAAATACCACCACGCCCTCCATTTTTTCTGCTTCTTCAATCCCGGTAATCGGAAATCCTTTCTCATATGAATCCGGATAACCGCCAGAGACCATAACAACATTTGCGGCAAAACCACGATTCCACTCCACCGAGGAGCCCACGGCGGACAAAGTTCCATCCACACAGGCTTCAATAATGTCGAGAAGATCGCTTTTAAGTAACCGCGCGTACACCTGTGTCTCGGGATCCCCGAAACGGGCGTTGAATTCAAGCACCTTCGGACCATTGAGCAGAGTCTTCAGACCTGGATATAAGAGCCCCTTATATTGAATGCCTCGCTTCTTGAGTGCTTCGAGCGTTCGCACAACGACCTGACTCTCAAAGCTCGCTGTCATTTCGGTCGTAACCCATGGTACGGGCGCAATGGTACCCATGCCTCCGGTATTTTTCCCCATATCGCCATCAAGCGCAGGCTTGTGATCTTGCGAAGCAGGAAACAATATGTGTGTAATGCCATCAGAAAGTGCATGAATAGAAATTTCCTGTCCATCTAAATATTCTTCAATAACGACCTCGTTTCCGGAGTCTTTATGCACCTTCAGAACCATAATTTCGGTAATCGCCCGCTCTGCCTCCCCCATCGTCCGGCACACATAGACACCTTTCCCCAGCGCAAGACCGCTTGCCTTAATTACAATTGGTACTCCGCGTAAACGCACATGTGCGAGTGCCACAGACGGATTTGAGAAAATTGCAAACTCCGCAGTCGGGACTTTTGCCTCTCGCATCAATGTCTTTGCAAATGCTTTCGAACTTTCTATCTGCGCCGCCTCCTTTGACGGGCCAAATATCCGCAATCCGCATGAGTTGAAAACGTCTACAATCCCCGCGCCCAAAGGTTCGTCAGGCCCTACGATCGTAAGACCAATCTTTCTCTCTTCCGCAAATGTCGCAAGTTTCTGAAAATCCATTGCTTCGATTGGCACATTCTCGGCAATATTCAACGTGCCACCATTACCCGGCGCCACATAAAGTTTCCCGATCCGCGGCGACTGTTTTAATTTCCATGCGAGCGCATGTTCCCGCGCACCGCTCCCTACAACCAATACGTCTACGCTCATTGCACTTATTGTAATCTATTCCTTGGTCAAAATCTCCGGGCCGCTTTTTGTGACAAGCACGGTGTGCTCGAAATGCGCGGTTCGCGAACCGTCTTTGGTCCGATACGAGTGGCCGTCTTTATCAATAAATAGCTCTCCGCTTCCAAGAGCCATCATTGGTTCAATTGCGATCACCAGTCCTTCCTGCAGTTTCACCCCCTTCCCGGGCTCCCCAAAATTCGGCACATGCGGCTCTTCGTGCACCTTGAGTCCCACTCCATGGCCGGAGAGATTGCGCGGAAATCCGAAATTGTATTTGCGTGCGATCTGTTCTACTGCATACCCAATATCGCCCGTGTTGCCGTCCACCTTTGCTGCCGCTATCCCTGCCGCAAGCGCCTCGTTGGTGCCCGCTACAAGCTCCACATCGTGAGGATCCCGCTTCGTACCTGCAATGACAGTCGTTGCATGATCGGTATAGAGACCCTTGTGTTTAATGCCGAAATCGATACATACACCATCGCCGTCATGAATGACCCCACCATTCTCGCTTGCAGGAGAGTGTACGATTACGTCGTTAATCGAGACACACAGACCGGATGGATAAGGCTTGTTGCGCTTGCTATCTGTATGACCAAAAAACGCGAGTATGTCGCCTTCTGCGCTCACCATTTCCCGCGCCTTCTCTTCCAACTCGCGAGCAGTCACTCCCGGCGCAACCATTTCACTTAAGATTCGTACATGCCGTGCGAGTCGGCGTCCTCCTTCGCGTAATATGTCGATCTCTTTTTTCGTTTTTGCAATCATTGCGTTAATCCGAGTACTGATAGAATATCTTTGTGGACTGTGTCGACATCCGCCTCTCCATTGACTCTATGGATCGTGCGCCCGCGCTCGGCGAGAAAGGCCAACTGCGGCTCCACCTCTGCTTTATGCCATGCGAGACGCTTTTTGATGGCATCTTCGGTGTCGTCGCTTCTACCCCGAATAAGCAGACGCTTGACGCTTTCTTTTTCAGACAATTCAAGGGAGATGACCTGATAATCGGGACGCTTATAGAAAACCATCGCGTCATCCCACCCACGCGTCTGATCAGGTCCGCGAGCAAGACCGTCCGCAACGATGTGCTCTCCACCCTTAAACTGCCGCGCAAGCACATCTGTAGTCAGATAAACGGGCATAAAATCTGGCATGCGCGAACCAACACCAACAATTTCATTCGTAAGCAACCCTGTGTAGCTCCCCTGCGCAATCATGTCGCGCAAAAGTTGCCCCATATCGATGTGAATAATGCCCCTATCGGATTTCTTTTTGAGAACCTCGATCAAAAGCTTTACTTGTGTGCCCTTTCCTGCACCCTGCGGACCAAAGAAAAGAACAGTTAGAGGCTTCATGATTCCAGAGTATAGCCTTCCTTACGTATAATATCCATGACATCATGCACGGTGTCTTCTAACTTCCCGTCGGCATTTCTTACTGTGTAGTCATAAAAGGATTGTTCATCGCGAATTTCAGATTCTGCATTCGCTCGACGCTTTGCAACCTCCTCATCTCCAAGTTCAGGATTTCTTTCTATAATACGCCGTTTAAGAGCGTCAATACTTTCTGGAACAATGAAAATCGTCACTGCATTAAATTTCTCTCTGTAGTACCGCGCGCCAACGATATCGGGATTCACAATGACGATGTTGCCTGAATCGATTTTCTTCTTGAGGTCAGGAGCATACGTACCATAATAGGTGTTTCTGTTCGGGATGTAGGTCGATTCGAGAATGTCGCCCCGCTCCTTGGAGCGTGCAAATTCTTCGTTGGTTAAAAAGTAGTAGTCAACGCCATTCTTTTCTCCCGCTCGTGGTGGACGTGTCGTCGCAGTTACAAGACGCTTTACACGATTAGGAAAACGCTTCACAATTTCGTTCGTAATCGTGGTTTCCCCGCTTCCTGAAGGGCCCGCAATGACAACGACCTGCCGCTCCTTCATGCGATTAATACTCCCTAATGGAGGTCTGCGCGTCAACCTTCTTCACAACATCAAGTACGACAGAGACAACGATAAGGAGCGCGGTACCTCCGATCGTAATCGCCGTAATTCCGGTAATACCTTGAAGGATGAGCGGCAAAACCGCGAGCACGCCAAGAAAGAGCGCGCCGACAAGCGTGATTCTAGTGATGATGTTACCAAGATATTCCGAAGTAGTGCCGCCAGGGCGCACGCCTGGAATGAATGCGCCATTTTTCTGCAAGTTTTTTGCTATTTGATTTGGCTCAAACGTGATGGCAGTGTAGAAGTACGTAAATACGAAAACCAAAAAGAAATACAAGATGCCGTAGACCCATTGATTCGCAAGAGCGCCTACAATTGCATTTCCTGCGGACGCCACGAAAGCAATCGAACTTTTGGTGAGAAAAGTCGCGATCATCTGTGGGAAGAGCAGGATCGAGAGCGCGAAGATAATTGGAATGACTCCCGCTTGATTAACGCGGAGTGGCAAATAGGTGGAGATGCCGCCTAACACTTTCGTGCCGCGCACACGGCGTGCATAGGTGACGGGAATCGGGCGCTCGGCTTCTGTAATAAAGACAACACCCGCAATGATCAAGGCGGCGGCGGCGGCAAAACCGATATATACAGGGACCTGGGAGACATCGAACGAGAAGATAAGCTGTGCCGCCGCCGATGGAAGACTAGAAACTATACCGGCAAAAATGATGAGAGAAATCCCGTTGCCGATACCAAATTCAGAGATAAGCTCTCCGATCCACATCAGTAGAATGGCACCAGCCGCTATAACAATGACATTGGTAACGAGGGCCAAAGGCGTGAGCTGCGACACAATTCCGTTTTGCTGAAGCAGAAGAAGAAATCCGAACGCCTGGATGAATGC
>CAYIJV010000013.1:6342-11741 GCA_964363895.1 uncultured Candidatus Saccharibacteria bacterium | reverse complement strand
GCCGCCAACACGAAGAGAATGCGCGTGCGCAATATTTCATCTTGAACGATAAGTTTCACCTTTCTCAAAAATTGTTCCCACATAGGTTTATGCGACCACGCCGCCAGCTTTTTCAATCGCGACACGAGCTGAAGCCGAAACATCGAGACCCTTGAGAGTGAGCTTCTTCCCCATCGTACCACCACCCACAACTTTGACGGGCACCATTTTACGCAACCTGATGACTCCCTTATCGGCGAGTGCACGAAGCGTTACTTCGCTTCCAGAATCAAACAACGTTTCGAGTCGGCCGAGGGAAATCGCAAGTGGAGCAGGTTTTGTGCCATCCACCGTGCGGCCACGATTCTTGCCATATCCGCGTCGCTTGGGTAATTTCTTGATGATGTCGCGCAATTCCGGGCGCTTCTTGCGACCAGAGCGCGCATTTTGACCTTTGGTGCCGCGTCCCGAAGTCTTACCGCGCTTACCGCCGCGGCCCACGCGCCGACTCGGTCGTGCCGTTATCCGTATAAGTGAGTTGAGTGAAGTCATAAGATTATTTCGAGAGCGCTATGCTACTCAATGCCTTAATAGCGGCTCGCGCGTTATTCACAGGATTTTTGCTCCGCGAAAGAAGTTTCGCCGTCACGTCTGAAACACCTGCAAGCTCGAGTACGGTGCGCACGGATGAACCAGCGACCAATCCACGACCCGGACTAGGTCGGATCTCGACACGCGATGCGCAGTATTTTGCCTCAACGTTGCGCGAAAGACTGCGGTTTTTGGTCAAATTTAAGCTAATCATATTCCGTTTTGCCGCACGTGTCGCTTTTTCGATCGCCTGTGCGGTGTCCGCCGCTTTACCCAAACCAACTCCCACACGGCCTTTCTTATCTCCCAATACAAGAGCGGCGCTGAAATTGAAACGGCGTCCGCCAGCCATCACGCGTGCGACACGCCTGATGCCGATCAGTTTTTGTGCGAATTCACTGCGACGCTCGTCACCTCCCCTCCCTCCCCGGCTTGGTCGGCCGCGGCCGCCGGGACGACGATCGCGATTACCGCGTCCCGCAAAGGCCGACTTTGGCGCACGCTCTTCCGCCACCACTACGGGCGCGTTCGCGACCGCATCTTCCAATTTTATCTCTTCTGTTTTATCGTCGGCCATATATATTCATTAAAATTCTAATCCCGCGGCGCGCGCGGCATCGGCAAATACCTTCACCGTTCCTTGGTACTTGAATCCGCCGCGATCAAAAACTACAGCTCTGACTCCTTTTTCGTTCGCACGCTTTGCGAGAGTTGCCGCCGCTGCTTCCGCTCGTTCGCGAGGCGTTTTTCCCTTCTCATCAGCAGATGAAACAGCTGCAACCGTCATGCCTTTTGTGTCATCGATGATCTGCGCAATGAGACGCGTATTGGACCTGTAAATCGAAAGACGCGGGCGTGTTTCGTTCCCCACGACCTTTGCGCGTACTCGTCGGTGCCTTCGTTCTCGTTGCTGTGGTTTGGTAAGTTCCATATATATATATTACTTGTGGTGAGCCATGTCGAACTACGCCGCTGCCGCTGCAGCTTTCTTACCCTGCTTATGACGCACTACCTCGCCTTCATACCGAATGCCTTTGCCTTTATACGGCTCGGGTTTCTTGGTCGCGCGAATTGACGCAGCAAATTCCCCTACCTGCTCTTTGTCGGCTCCGGAAACGGTAATGATATTTTTCTCGACCGCAACAACGATACCAGCGGGAATAGACAATACTATGGAGTGTGAGAATCCCACGGCGAGCTTCAATTGCTTTCCCGCAAGCTCTGCTCGATAACCGATACCTTCAATTTGAAGTTTCTTCACGAACGGCGTATTCACACCTTCGATCATATTGCGCACATGTGCCGCATACGTGCCCCACAAAGCTCGCCCAAGGCGAGACTTTTCTACGGGGGTAACAGATACTTCACCCTTTTCAACAGCTATCGAAATCGCAGGATGAAGAATCCGCTTCAGTGTTCCGCCTTTTCCTTTGACCGTAACTTCATTAGAAACAACCGACACGTCAGTGCCTGCGGGAATTGGTATTGCTCTTTTTCCTATACGTGACATAGATTTATTTATAGTGGGCACAGTAGAATTACCAAATCTCAAACAAAGCTTCGCCGCCAACTTTTGCCTTGCGCGCCTCTTTGTCTGTCAAAACACCTTTCGGAGTCGAAAGTACCAAGGCGCCGTATCCGTACCGCACAGGAATTATTTCGCGCGAACTTTTGTATATGCGGCGACCCGGTTTGGAAATTCGCTTAACACCTGAAATTGCATGTTCTCCTGCCGCGTTATACTTGAGCGTGATATCGAGAGTCTTGCGTACTTTCTTACCCTTCTTCTCGACATCTGCCACAAAGCCCGCGTCTTTCAATTTCTCTGCAACTGCCATTTTGAAAGCGGAATACGGTACAGAAGCCAGCGCTTTTTTGACGGCGCCCGCATTCTTGAGAGACACTATGAAATCACCGACAGGATCACCTACCATGAGCTTTTTTTGATGCCCGGGATATTTCCCTCTAAAGCTTCTTCACGAAAGCAGATTCTGCACAGATTGAAATCGCGCATAAACCCTCGGGGTCGGCCGCATTTGAAACAGCGTCTCACCGTCCGAGACGAGAATTTCGGCACACGATTCGCCTTTATGATCATTGACTTTTTTGCCATGAAATATGTGCGCGACGGAGGAGAGCTTAGAAGTTCTTGCATCGCGGGCTTGCGCCACACAATTACAGAAACTTCATCGCGTGACCTTGTTCTCTAGGATATCCGCTGGTTTCCCGTTAGATCGCTAAAAAACAAAGCCCCCTACGAGGCTTCCGAAATATACGCGAATCGAACACCAAAGTCAATCGCCTATCTTTTCGCTCCCAAATCAATCCATGAACGTATGTATGACGTCTTATCTAACCCCGCTTCTTTCGCCCGTTGCACCAACAGTGCATTCTGTCTTGGAGTAATACGGAGCATGAAATGCACGCTTGGTTTGCTTTCGTCAATGGGGACAACAGATTTTTCATAGCGTTTTACCACGCGTTCGAATTCGAGCACGTTCTCAAACGCAAGCTCGAATTGGAGACGGAATGTTTCCAAAAGTAACTTTTGTTCATCATTCGGCGTATCGTTTTCAAGCGCGAACGCCAAGACACCCGAGACTTTTCCCTGCTTGAGACGAAGCGGATACGCGATCACGAATTTGTAGCCGACAACTTTCTGAATGCTCAAGGAAACCGCCTCGTTGAGTGTGGGGCGTGCAAAATCGTACAGGCGTGTGCCCTGTTGTATTTCTTTCGTTATGACCGCTCGCACCAAGAGATTGTCTTTGTCGTTCAAAATAACACTCAGCTCAGAGAATTTTCTGGGAAGGAGTCTTTCCACTGCTTCGAATGCCCGTGCCGCATATGCATACGAATAGAGCTTTTCCTCATTCTCATGAACACGAAATACCGCCGCGCCGAGAACTCCGGCGCTCCTAAGCTCGTTGGCTATCAAGTTCACCGACTGCTCGGCGAGTTTCCGAAAATCCCGCGCGCCTAGGAAAACGCTATTGATCTTTTCGATGACGTCCAGATTTTCGCGCTGATCTTTTGAAGATAGGGTCATAAATAAATTGAAACAGATTTGCTTGACAGGACTTGACAGGATACGTCCAATGGTGATATTTTATCAGATACCTAGATTATGTCAAGGTATCTGACGGATACCTCGCAATCCTGAATGATCTTTGACAACTCAACAACCTGGAACAGGAGAACGCTATGAACTTCATCGTGGAAAACTGGGAAAACCTGGCTGGGGACGCGTTCATGGTCCTCATCGTCTTGGTCACACTTGCGGGCATGGTCTTCGTGTCCTTGGACATGGCGCTACACCTAACGGAACGGAGGCGCTTTGGTGGAGCTTGGACGGATGACGAGTTTGCGGCTCTCCGAGCGGAGAAAGAACAACGGTTCCCGGAGGGAACTATTGTTGAACTCAAGAACGGGATAATCGGGCTATCACGGCAAGATTCCCGTTGGAGCCGCGCGCGTATGGTCATCATTGGGGGAAACTACTACGGTTTCGACGACGTCGTCCGCGCGGTGCGGCCCAATGATCCCGACTATGAAAGCGCGGCGGGCGCATACATGGCACACCGGTACCGCAGGTAACGTGTTAATGGCGCAATGAAAGATGACCGGAAGAAATTCCGGACTGATTTCTTGGAAAACCCTATCATGATCGCTAACAACCGGTGCGGCACAGCCGCAGGAGGAAGCAATGAGAATCGAACGCGTATGTCTTGCACTCCCCTCGCGGAGTCTATCGAGCGAGGATGTGATCGAGCTCATCAAAGAAGAAACGGAGAGGCTCGGATCATTCGAAGGCGACCTGCCGAAAACGCTCGCTATGATACGCGCTTCCCTGAGAAGAAGCGGAGCGAAAAAACGGCACTGGCTCGCACCTGATGAATCCCCGCTCGACCTAATCAGACGTGCGTGCCGGAACGCCATGGAAGATATCGACCCGGCAACTATCGATCTTCTTCTCTGGGCAAGTGTCGACTTGGCGGTCGTGGAACCTTCAACGGCAAGCTTGGTCGCACATATGATCGGGCTCGACCATGTCAAATGCCGCGACGTAAAACAAGCCTGCGACGGTTGGATGGAAGCGGTCGAATTCGCCGATGCTCTGATTCAGACCGGACGGTATCGACGCATCATGATTGTGAACGGTGAATTCGGAATGGTCCGCGGAGGTATGCTGTATCCGCGATTATTCGCCCTCAAGTCACCAGAAGAACTCGTCTGGCGGTTCCCATCGTTCACTGTCGGTGAGGCCGCGACCGCAACAATCGTCGGCGCCTCTTCCGACGAGTGGAAATTCAGCAATCGGTCGCGAAACGACCTCTACGATCTGTGCACCGTTTCGCGCCCATGGCCCGGATATCCGATCACATCGGAACGCATCGGAAAAGACGGACCTGGCCACTTCACGTCCTATGGATCAGAGCTTCGATCTCATGGTCTACCACTTGCCCTAGAAACGTTCAACGCGTCGGGCATAAAGACGGAGAATGTTGACATACTATTCACGCACAGTTCCTCCAAGAAAGATTGGCGTGACGCTGCAAAAGCAGTAGGATTGGAGAATAAGTTGTATGACATCTATGCCGATTGCGGGAATGTCGTTTCTGCAGCGATTCCTGCCGCAATGGCTCGAGCTGTTGAAGACGACTCATTGAAGCGTGGGATGCGTGTCGCCGCGTGGGTCGCATCAGCGGGAATGTCATTCTCAACCGTTTCATTCACGTACTGAACTTAATCCCGACATGAGCGAAAATGACGAACTGGCCGCCCCCCTTCTGGAGCGGCCAGTTTCTTTACTTGCCTCCTTGGAGAGG
>CAYIJV010000013.1:0-6242 GCA_964363895.1 uncultured Candidatus Saccharibacteria bacterium | reverse complement strand
GTGTAGCCGGCAATATCTCCGACACGAAGCTTGAAATTTGCGATAGATTTCTTCGCACCGCGTACAGCCGGAGCTTGGCCGGTAATCTTTGCCAAACGATCGACGATAAGCTCGAGTTTTTTCTTGTCCTTCAAAGAGCCAACACCAGAAGAGATTATGATCTTCATAAGGCGCGGCGCTTGCATGACATTCTTGTATCCGAATTCGCTTTTGAGCGCATCGAAAGTTTTGGTATGTATTGTAGTGGTCATAGGTTACTTTAGTTCCTGCCCGCTTTTAACCGCAACCCGCGCTCGCTTCCCATCCTTGTCACGCACGATTTTAATCCGTGTCGGCTTACCTGATTTTGGGTCAGCCAACATAACATTAGATGCATGGATCGGCATTGGCTTCTCCACTATCTGACCTTTGCGGTTTTGCGCGGAGGGCTTGCGATGCTTTTTCACCAGATTGATACCGTCGAGCAGAACCATGTTGTCACGCGGCAAAGCACGCGCAATGGTGCCACTTTGGCCTTTGTTCTTCCCAGCAATTATAACCACCTTATCTCCTTTTTTTAATTTCATACCAAAAATTTATTTTATACGGACTAGCTAGACGATCTCAGGCGCGAGTGAGCCGATGCGCTGGTAGCCACGGTCAACGACTTCGCGCGGAATAGGACCGAACACGCGGTTGGCCTTCGGCTCCTTCGGCTCTTTGCCGGATCCCACGATGAGGACGACCGCGTTTTCATCGAAGCGGACGTACGAGCCATCTGTGCGGCGAAATGCTTGCTTTTGGCGCACGACAACAGCGCGATGTACTTCTTTTTTCTTTACACTCTTACGCGGCTGTGCAGTCTGAATTGAGATGACGATTTCGTCTCCAATTCCAGCGTAGCGTCTCTTCGAGCCGCCCAATATTTTAAACACTCGGCCGATGATGCCGCCGGAATTATCCGCAATTTTAACGAGAGTTCTGTCTTGTATCATAGGAAAATAGGTTCTAGGTTCTTGGGTTTTGGTTGGAGGAGACACTTGAGACAAGTACAAAGCGTTTGCGGCGAGAAATGGGACGGGTTTCGCGGATGATGACTTTTTCCCCTATCTGTGCCGTATTCCCCGGATTATGGACAAGGAATTTCTTGCTGTGTCGAAGATACTTCTTATATTTCGGGTGCTTGACGTAGCGCTCGACTTGAACCGTTACAGTATCTTTCATCGCCGATTTTACGACGACGCCCTCAAATGTTTTGCCTTGTTTAGTTTCATCCATACTGAATTGGGCATCCTACGCGCTCTTCTTGTTCGAAGCAAGTTTTCTGATTTTGGATTTTGCTTGGAGTGTTTTTGTAGTTTTAAGCAACTCCTTAACCTCGCTACCAAGTTTTTTAATCGGAACAAGCTCCCGTGACCGCAACTCCGTTAAAATCTGCGCGATCTCGCGGCGAAGATTGCGGCCCTCACGAACGTTGCGTGTACGCGAGCCTGCACCGCCAAATCGAAATACACGCAGAGCTTCCTGCTTGTCGGCGACGAGCTTTTGCAGCTCTTCTATGGCTTGTTTTGAAAAATCAGACATATACGATTTATATGCGGGCTACTACGCGCGCTTTCACGGGCAACTTCGTCCCTGCTTTGCGTAAAGCCTCGCGAGCTATCGTCTCTGATGCTCCATCGATCTCAAAAATCACCCGGCCTGGGCGCACATCGAAGACATATCCGGCCACATCGCCCTTACCGCTTCCCATGCCAACTTCGGCGGCTTTTTGAGTGAACGGCCTGTCGGGGAAAATACGCGTCCAGATCTTCGCGCTCTTCCCGCCCGCGCGCGTGAGAGCGCGACGAGCCGCTTCAAGTTGATTTGAGGTAACGCGTGCCTGCGTCAGTGCTTTTAATCCAAAGGCACCGAATGCAACGGTGATGCCGCGTGTCTCAGGCGCGTTCAAGCGCTTGCCGCGGCGGCGGCCACTCTGCCATTTGCGATATTTTGCTTTTTTCGGTGCGAGCATAGATTGAGATATTTTATGTATTATTTTCCGATTTTTGCTGGCTGTTTGCCGTCTGCAAAAATATCCCCGCGGTAGATCCAGACCTTAATACCAATGACACCGTACGGCAAATATGCCTGCTCGCGCGCAAAATCAATGTCGGCACGCAAGGTCTGCAGAGGCACACGTCCGCGTTTAATTTCTTCAGTGCGCGACATTTCCGCTCCGCCGAGTCTGCCGGCAATCGCAATGCGCACGCCTTGCACATCGCGATTAGCCATCACCTTTTCAACCGTCTGCTTCAACACGCGCCGAAATGTTTGTCGTTTTTCCAACCCTTCGGCGACCATGTAGGCAACAACAGGAGACTGCGATTCCGGAGAACGAACCTCTTCAATATCGAGACGTACGGCCTTGCGTTCAGCACGAGGTACAGTACGGATAACTTTCTCAATCTCTTTCGTGAGCTTCACAGAACCTTCACCTCCGCGACCAATGACAAGCCCAGGACGTGATGTCTTGATAATGACACGGACTGATTTCTCGTTGCGCTCTATTTCGACAGCGGTAACGTAGTTGCCGCGCAAACGCTTCTTGAGAAAACGACGAATAGCGGCATCGACACAGACATTTTGGCGGTACTTGGCCGGACTCTTCGCAAACCAGCGCGACTTCCAATCGCGGATGATGCCAAGGCGGTGTGCGTATGGATGTACGGTATGTGTCATAAGAATGAGTGCCAGGAACTAGGTGCTAGGCACCAGTTCTTTTGAGGAAATTTTTGAGGCGTGCGCCCTGCGAACAGACTTTTTTGGAGTTCCAACGTTCGTTGCTTTGGGATTCGTGCCGAGTTCGAGAAAGACAATCGACATCGTCTTGCGAATGGTTCCCGAGCGACCGCGCGCGAAAGGGCGCGCGCGCCGCATCACCGCGCCCTTATCTACCGTGATCGTTTTAACAAACAAATTCTCCGCCGAAGCGCGCGCCCCTGCATTCGCAATCGCTGAATCCAAGAGTTTACCGATAGCCGGTGAGGATTTCTTCGGAAGATACAGCAAAGCGGCGCGCGCGGCCGCGACACTCTTCCCGCGGATCAAATCCGCAACGAGCCGCACCTTACGCGGTGATTGATGATAATTGGTCAAAAGCGCTTTCATATTATTTCTTTGCCGTAGCAGTCGTTGCTGTCGCCTTGGCAGCCGTCGCGGCGGCGATCTCTGCCGCTTTCGCGGCCATTTCTGTTTCTTTCTGCATGCGACCGCCGTGTTTGATGAACTTCGTCGTCGGCGCAAACTCACCTAACCGGTGCCCCACCATGTCTTCCGTCACAAATACTTCATCAAAATTCTTTCCTGTATGCACCGCAAACGTGTATCCCACAAATTCCGGTGCGATCTGGCTGGCACGCGCCCACGTCTTGATGCTTCCCTGCCCACTTTTTCGGAGAGAGACCTTTTTCATCAATTTGACGTCCACATACGGACCTTTTTTGAGTGATCGTGTCATACGAACTAGGTTTAAGGGATATAGATTCTAGGTGTTAGTGAATACAAGCCAAAATTAAACCCGCCTCGGCGGGATTGGCACCAATGTATAGGAAACAAGAGACAATGTCAACAAAAAGTCCGCTTCTGGCACTGAAACATCAGACGATTGCAAACGTCGCTATGAGGCGATTTAGGTCCGACCTGAAGCGCGAAAGTGTCTTGTCTTCTCGGGCATAATGTAGCCCGCGTAACAAGAGTAGTCCCTCTTCGTATGCTTCAGGACGATGTGACGCACGTAAATCTTCGAGTGTTTTATGTGCCCGTCCGAGCGACGCCGCATAGAGCTGTTCGTCCCCCTGCTGTGCAGCACTGGCGCACCTTGCCACATCGGCGCCAAGATTTGCAAAAAAGAACCGCGCGTCTCTTTTCATAATCCGAGCTCAGGAAGTAATTTCTTAACCACATCGCGAATCCGGGAGCGGAGCGCGCCGTCTTGAAGCTCCATATCCCGATTTCCCTGCGCGGGGCGGATGTTGATGAGGGAATGATATTCGATTGCGGCATTGCCTCGCTTATCGGGAAATAAATTGAATCCCCAAAGATCCTCCTGACGGGAACCGTCTGCAATGAGAACATTATTCGCATCAATATGCCAGTCGCCGCCAAGAGCGATGATTCCACGTCGGCAATCCGCAACACCCTTCACAAGATCGCCGTACCACGCCTGCGCAAGTTCGTGAAGCGTCTCTTTTGAAACGAGTTCATGCGTGACTAGAATCTCCATGTTGTTGTTATGATACCAAACCGTGGCCACTTGCCGCAGTCGACTACTTTCTCTTCCCGACCCGACGACGACTTACGATAAACACATTCGAATACTTCTTTGGACGCCGAGTTTTTTGGCCTTTGCCTGCTGGTTTGCCCCAGAGGGTTTTCTGAATTCGATGTCCTCGGCCTTGCTTGCCTTCACCGCCACCGTGCGGATGGTCTACCGGATTCATGGCCGCGCCGCGCACTGTAGGCCGCACTCCCATCCAGCGGCTTCTTCCGGCCTTTCCGAGATTTACCAAACGATGCTCTTCATTCGATACCTCGCCCACCGATGCCCATGCGGTCGCTATAACGCGTCGCACTTCGGTAGACGGCATCTTGATGTGCGTGTAACCGGCATCTTGCGCAACAACCTCGCAGTAATTTCCCGCAGAACGTGCCAAAACTCCACCTGCGCCTGGCTTTAATTCAATATTGTAGACAAATGTACCGACGGGCATGTTTCCAAGCGGAAGACGATTTCCTACGGTGACAGGCGCGTTCTCGGAAACAAGAAACGTATCGCCTACTTTCATGCGTTGCGGGAGAACGACATAGCGTTTTTCGCCGTCCGCATACACCGCAAGCCCGATGAAGCCGCTGCGAAATGGATCATATTCAATGGAGGATATTTTCGCCGGAATATTTTTCTTTTCATATCGGAAATCCACCTGCCGATATGTTTTCTTGTGTCCACCGCCCTGATGGCGCACGGTGATACGCCCAAACGAATTGCGACCGCCGCGACTTTTTGCTCCCTTCATAAGAGATTTTTCCGGTTTGTGTCCAGAAAGGACCGCGCGGTAGTTGATGGAGACTTTTCCGCGCTGAGAGGGAGAGGTCGGTTTATATTCTTTCATTGTCATACATCTTTTTTATTAGCCTATAGTTATCGTCTCTCCTTTTTTAAGATACACATATGCTTTCTTGCCGCCACGCTTTATTCCCCGCTTTCCCGTACGGGCATTCCGACGCATCTTTGTAGGGATTGTTACGATACGCACCATGCGTGCCGCAACGCCGTACAGCGCACGAACGGCCTGCATCACATCCCGCTTTGTGGCGCCTTCGGCTATATCGAATGTATAGACGCTGAGGGCCGTGTGCATCGTCGCCTTTTCGGTAATGCGCGCATGTTTCAAAACGAAAGAAAGATTACGGTTTGCAGATGATACTGTATTTGAAGGTGCGACAGGCATCGGATCCTGTTTTGTTTCTGTTTTTCCGCCAGAGGCGGATCCGCCTTGGGCGGACTTTTTATTTTTAAAATTAAAGAGTGCCATAAAAGATAGCTGTTAGCTTGTAGCTTGCCTGCCCTTAGCCGATCGAACGGGTAGTTTTGCGGAAGACTTCTTCTCTGCGCGGGCACCGACAATTGCAACCGCGGCCTCCGGATCCTCGATAATAACGTATGAATTGCCGAGAACGGACACGGGATTCAAGTTGCGCACTGCTACACATGTCACATTGCCGATATTCCGAAAACTCTTTTGTACAGCTGTCGTAGGTTCAGCAAGTGCGATTAGGGCAGAATTTTTCTTTTTTGTCGCAAGTTTCTCAAATCCGGACACTTTCGATAGCATAACGAGCGCTTTCCGAGCTACAGCGGTCTTCGGCTCACTTAATCCAAATGAGTCAACAAAAATAACCTCCCCATCTTTAAACTTGCGCGAAAGGGCCATGAAAAGTGCTTTGGCACGCATCTTTTTCGGAAGTATTTGAGAATAATTCTTCATAGCGCGAGGGCCGTGAGTGACACCTCCTCCCTTCCAGATAGGAGAGCGGCTCGAACCATGCCGTGCGCGGCCGGTACCTTTTTGCGCCCATGGCTTTTTTCCGCCACCGCGTACCTCACCGCGGTCTTTTACATGTGCCACGGTAGGCCTAGCATTCGCCTGCATTCCCGTAACCACTTGGTGCATCAGACCATCATTCCACGCAACACCGAAAACGCTCTCGGGCAAAACGACCGA
>CAYIJV010000012.1:0-21426 GCA_964363895.1 uncultured Candidatus Saccharibacteria bacterium | reverse complement strand
AAGTTGATTTTTGCAGACTTTACGGGCTTCCAGGTCAAGATTCTTTTTCCAAGAAAGAAGATGGTGTCCGCACTAGAACAATGTGCCAGATTTTATATACTTGATTAAGATTGTAAGCATTTGAAAAATAAAAGTCGAGACAACAAATATCCCCAACCACAACAAAACACTGTAGACTCGAGAACCTTTTGGCTCATGCGTTTTCTTAGATTTGTATATTTCTTCAGATTCTTTTTTTATCATTGGTTCCTATTATGCTTTTTAAACTTAAACTCATTTTTCCTAACACAATAATCAGACTCCATTATTTAGAGTACTACCTTTAGTATACGTCATTGGTGGGTTTTTTGAGAATATATTTGTATGAAACGACGACAAGAACAAGAAACCAGATAACCCACCAAAATATCTGTATCGACTCAAGGTAATTCTGTAAGAATAATTGGGTGACGTTGAGCTCTGTTGGTAAATTTTCCTCTAGTCCTTTGAGTGTAATCATAGCGGGATTTTCTTCAATCTGAACAATTTCTCTTTCCATAAATCGTACTTAATTATAGATATTTTTCACTGGGTACCCAATTATTTCTGCTCCATTTTTTGGAGTTTTAATCCAATCGTTGTGTGAGAAAGCTTTGTAGTTAAGATTGCACGCATTCTTCTCATCAACAATTCTATAAAACGGACCGCCGTTAATAGAATGGTCAAAATTCCACGAAATATACTCGACTTCGTGACTACGACGACATATTTGATTTAATTGAAACCAATAGGCATATGGGTCGCACCGGCTACGGGCTGAATTTGACTCTTTTCGAATTGTCTTCCTTTTGCCATCCTTTTTTACAACCTCAACGGTCGAAACACATTGATGGTTTGCTTCGAACATATAAAGGCCGTATTTGTTTCCTTCGAGGGTAATCTTCTGATCCCCAGGAATCAAGAAAGGCACTGACTGAAGCATGAATAATAATACGACAAGCATCCACCCAACCAAAGATTTTCTATTTAACGGGACTTGCGTATGTTGATACAAAGGACCGAAAAGAATGAGAAGTCCTGGTAAAACCGTTGCCGGATAGCGGTATTCAACTAAAATACCCGAATAAAGGTGAAAGACTACAAGGTATATGAGCGTCAAGCGTTGGTATATTTTATTGCTGCTCATCAAAAACCAGGAGCCAACTATCTGCTCGAAAATAACAAAATTCGTAACGAGCGGTGCAATTGCGTCTGGAAAAATAGGAAGTCCGGTTTGTAGAGAAGTGAAATAAGTGCCTAAAATCCAACCCTCGTGGATTTTAATGGTTGCGGCCAGAAAGTAGAAAAGCACGAAGGTCAGTTTCAGGAAGAATATTTTGAAGGGCAGAAAAAGAAGAATGAGGGTAAGAATAATGTGATAGTAGTCGTAATTACCCGAAATTTCTCCGGAAAGAATAAAAAGCAAGACAAATTCCCACACAAAAAGAACTGTCATCAGCATGTGCGCGAGTACCCAATCCCGCTTCCACATTAAAAATACAATGAGGAGCATTATGCCAAAAAATGCCATGTACAAAGTACTCTGCGAATACCCATAAGGAAGTGCTTGAAGGAAATACCATTCTCCGCAACTTTGAAAATAAGGCCAGCACCTGTGGAGGCCCTTGGAAACCGATTCTAGAGTAATTGCGCTTGAACGCGTCCAGGAGGAGAACGCAGCAAAGAATACAAGGAGCATTGCGCCAAAAAACCATTGGAGAATTTTTGATTGCTCTATCTCCTCGACAGAAAATGTACGTCGATACCAAGTAAAAAACCGTTGCTCCAGCGTATGGGTAAAGATTTGGTTACGGATAAGCCGTTCTGGTGCAATTTTGTCCTGCATAAATTAAGATGTTATCCTTAGCATAATATACTCATTTTTGGGAAAAACTATGAAATTAGAGGAAAAAATCAATACGCTTCGCTCTGTTATTCAAGATGAAGTATTCGTGACCAAAAACGATAAGCAAATTATATCTAGGCACGGAACCGAATCGCAATGGCTTTTTGACTTTCGAAGGATATTCCTTAATCCACATCATCTTAATCTCATTACTGAAATATTTTGGGAAAAATACGAAAGCAGATACCCGTTTCAAGTATGCGGTCTTGAGGTTGCCGCGATTCCTCTTGTCGCCGCAATTGTAATGAAAAGTGTTGAAAAAGGAAAGCCAGTGAATGGATTTTTTATAAGAAAATCGCGAAAGAAAAACGGATTATTGCAAATGGTAGAAGGGGAGATAAACAATGAACAAATAGTTATTGTTGACGATCTCATAAACAGCGGAAATAGTATCGTTCGGCAATTTGCCGTATTAGACGAGCTACACAAAAAGGTGTCCGAAATATTTACGATAATGCACTTTAGAGAATTGGATTACTACAAATTTCTAAAAGATCGGGGTACTATTTTGAATACCATTTTCCCTATTACGGATTTCGGAATTGAATTCCTAAAATCGAAACCACAAGTATTTTTAGGAAACGCATTTAAAATAGAGTGGTGCTTTAAAAGCGAGAATCCGAATTACTTTTATGTTGTCCCTAAATCAGCACCCGTAATCGACGAGGACAAGATTTATTTTGGAAGCGACAGCGGATACTTTTGGGCGCTCAATCAGAAAGATGGATCAGTCGCGTGGAAATATAAAGTAGGACTTCACGCAAAAGGGAAAAGTATATTTTCTTCTCCGGCTATACACAACGATACGGTGTATTTTGGATCCTATGATGGAAATGTATATGCGCTTGATGCGCAAACAGGAAAAAGAAAATGGATATTTATGGAAGCTGACTGGGTCGGCTCCTCTCCCGCCATTGCGCCGGACCTGAACCTTCTTTTTATTGGACTTGAATTCGGCCTCTTTAAAAAACGCGGGGGTGTCGCCGCCATCAACATGGAAACGGGAGAGAAAGTATGGGAATACTCCATGCCGGAATTCACTCACGGTTCGCCCGCGTACTCAAAAAAATATGGGGTCGTGGTCATCGGCTCAAATGACGGCGTTGCGTACGCGTTCCGTGCCAAAGACGGTAAGCTGATCTGGAACATCAAAACGGGCGGCCCTATAAAGGCGTCTCCCGCATTTGATGATAAGCGCGGCTCTGTAGCATTCGGGTCATTCGACGGGAATGCCTACATTGCGCGCGTTTCCGACGGAAAAATCATTAACACCATTCCGACAGGGACAGACATATACTCCACACCGCTCGTACACGGAGATCGAATGTATGTCGCTTCACTCGATAAAAAAATATATTGTGTGAATTTAGACACGTTCAATACCGAGTGGAGTTTTTTGACCTCGGGAAGAGTCTTTGCTTCGCCGATCATCGCAGACGGTTCGCTTTTCATCGGCTCAAACGACGGCCGACTCTACGAGCTCGACCCGGAAACCGGAAAACAAAAGTCATTTTTTCAGGCGACAGAACGGATCGTAAACGCAGTTGCGTATAACGAAGATACAAAAGACTTTTTCGTACCCACATTCGCAAACGAATTGTATTGTCTTAAAAAATCACCGCGTAAATCGTGACCTTGCGCTATCGAAAATCCACTGCCGCAACTTGTTATAGATCGAATGCTCATCTGTGAGATGCGCCGCAGACAAAATAGACTCTGACGAATATCGACCTCCCGTCTGGAGTGAGTATAGACGTAAGAATGATGTAAAAAGTCCCTTTAGGGACTTTTTACATCATTCAGATATCTCGTCGGATGCCTTCTCCACGAAACTGTTGTCGATGTAACCGCTCAAGTCTGTTTTTATATTGATGAATTTGTACTTAAAGAGCAGGTCCTGGATTTGATTAAGGAGGTCCATCGACACCGTCGGGGGGAGGTCATATTGAGGCAAATCCAGTCCCATGAAATCCAACTCCATTTGAAGTATGCCTCGAGACTCTAGTCCTGGGTCACGCCTCCGTTCTTCCGTCGAGAGGCCGTGTTCGTACCGGATTTGCTTCGTATATCCTCGTACGACCTTCTCAACTTCTTCGGGGTACTTCTCCACGAAATCTTGCCGGAATACCAGAAGTGCATGCGAGAGTTCCGGATTCACCCAATCGAATTTTCTATAGACATATACGGAAGCTTTATTATCGTTTATAAGCCGTTCGAGAGAACGGACATACAGATACCCTCCGTCGAAACCTTTATGCGCAATTTTGTTGAGGAGCGTTCCTTCTTGCACCTGATCCCGGAGATCCACATCTCCCGCGGGTACCCCGATACTTTCCAGGAACTCCCGAATCATCATAGAATCCATCGGTCCCGCTTCGCGTGTCCCCAGTCTTTTTCCTATGAAGTCGAAGGGTTTTTCGATGACGACGTCACTTCCAAGGACAAGTGCGTCAGACGGCCTGTCCACACTGTCGTGTCCAAGCTCCGCAACCGCAACGAGAGGCATCCCCTTCGCAATGGCTGTGACGAAAGAGCCTTCGCCTATCACGACGCCATCAAACTCGCCCTGCATGATTCCGTCGAGTAATTCAGAGCCGAGTACTTTTCCAAATTCAGGTCTTTCCGCCGCCACCTTGTAATCTTTTGGTATTTCTACATACGCGCCATCCTTAAACAATCGTGTGAGGAGTTGCACAGAGACGCCTTGTTTTTCAAATTGTTGGTTGATATACGAGCGTAAGAAAAGCACCGTTCTTCCGTTGTGGAAGTAGCCGATGCGTACATCGATGGGGGTATTCGCTCTCGATATGGTCGTGTATAAGTACAGGCCGAGTGCCACGGACAATAATAATCCCATCGCGACGATAATTCCTATCAACAATCGTTTAAGCATGGTGTGGGTAACTCCACTCTTCAGTTAAGCATTCTAATAAGGTAATATTACTACACCTTAGCACTATTAACATGCAAGGATGGACGTAATCAGGTAAGTGTACAAGGGGAACATGCGCATTCGATTCAGTGGAAAACGGACACCCACCCTGCTTATTGCGGTGATTATTGCCGCGGGGGTCCTTTGCTATGCAATGGCCGACCTCCCCGCGGGTACGTTCGTCGAAAGATTTCAACTTGCGACCACGATACGCCCCGTGAGCGAAGTGAGATTACAACTTTCGATTGCAGAGAAAAGATTAGACAGGATGACAGGAGCGGAAGATGTCGCCACTTCTACAGTCTCCCAATTGGTGGGGGAGTACACGCAAGCTATCCGCTCGGCGCTCAAGGTCACAGACGGGATAAAAGATACAAAAGAAAAGAAAGCTGCTCTTCTCGAGACCTTTCACCGTCTCGCGTACCATCAGCCGCTCTTGCGGGCGGTCGTACGTCGCCCGTCGCACTCTTCACTCAGTTTGGTCGATAAGGCCCGCTACGAGAACATGGCCGTTCAAGAGCAGTCGGTAAAACGCATTTCACAGATGCCTTCCGATGTGGGGCCTCTACCGGCGACGAGCAGCACAGAGCGGACCCTGGCGTGTCCGGAGTGCAACGTCATCATCGTATCTCTGACCACGCTCAGAAAAGACCACATCGGACTCTACGGGTACGAGAAGCCAACGACGCCGAATATCGATTCCTTCTTCAAAAATTCGCTGAGGTTCACCAATTCATTGGCGCCAAGTGCATGGACGATTCCCGATGCCGTCTCCCTCTTTACATCGCTCTTCCCGTATACGCACGGAATTGCGGTACGGGAACCGCCGTCCGTCCCGCTTCTCTATAATAAAAAAGTCATAACACTTGCCCAGATATTGTCAGAAGACGGGTACCGGACCGCGGCATTTACCGGAGGCGGTGATTATAATTCCCGGTTGAGCGGGCTGGACCGCGGATTTGATTTCTACCTCGACGAAGTCAATTATCCGGATTTCAACATCGCAGCCGACAATTCTCTCGGGGCAGCTTCTCTCTATTACGCGCCCCTGCGTTCGTTCGTTGGCCTCTCCGCACAGTGGCTCTCGGAAAATGCCGACAAAAAATTCTTCCTCTTCGTACAGGGGTATGACACGCATTGCCCCTATGTGCCGCATGAACCGTTTGCAAGCCGATTTACAGCAGGGCTGAAGAGCGGTCTCGATTACCAGACGTGTTATACGACGTTCGAGAATACCGATCCGGTGCATGAAAACGGAAAAGTATACTGGGATGTACAGGCAGCTCAGCACGGGGGACTACGGGAAGATATCCGCATCTCGGAAGACGATGTCCAATACATGACCGCCCTGTACGATTCGAGGATTGCCGAGGCGGACTACTATCTCGGCGCGCTGTTCCGAAAGATACAAGCTCTCGGTCTTGAAAAAAACACGATAATCATACTCTTGTCAGAGCATGGCGAGATGCTCGGGGAGAACGGGTGGTTCATGCGGGGTGGCTCGACCCGTGGCACGTCCTATGAGCCGGCATTGAATTTTCCGCTTCTTATAAAACATCCGCATGTTGCGGAAACGACAGTCATTGACGATCTCGTTCAGACTGTCGACATTATGCCGACAATACTTACCATGCTCGGGATTTCAGATCCCCAGAAGGATCTGCGCGAGGGGAGTACGCTCTCCTTCTCGGTCTTTGGGGACAAGCCAACGAACGATTATGCATACGCAGCCTCGATGTTTCTCCCGTCGGTAGCAAATCGTTTTTTCAAGGCGCCGAGCGCCGCGGAGGCGATACGGGATAGGGAATGGAAATTAATCAAAAGCACCGTTTTTAAAAAGACCGGTCTGACACCGGATTCGGTATCGTACGAGCTTTATAATATTAAGGAGGATCCGTATGAGAAAAAAGACGTATCGGCGAGTGAGCCGCAGCGGGCGGGGGACTTGAAAGAAAAGCTGGAAGTATGGCTACATCACTTTACCGATCCCGGCGCCTCGCTATGATTTCTAAGCGGATGCCGTTCGCGCTGTTGTCGGTTGCATTGCTCGTGATTGCCGGCGCCCTCTATTTCTACCGCGTTCCTACCGCACCAACCGCGGAGGGCGTTCATTCGGAGAAGGTCGACGCTCTGGGATTCACGATGTCGGATTTGGAGAGGTTCACGATTACGGATAGTTTCGGGGGATATTTTTCCGATGACCCCGAGCGGAATCTCTCGGCAGAGAGAAACGGAGATATTCTGCGGATAAAAATCATTTCCGACGAGACGAAAGTCGAGGCGCAAAGATATTCGTCGGGGCAATCCACGCTTCTCGAAAGTCAGTATGATGAGCGGTTGCCGCCCTACCCCGAATTTCTGACGAATCAGACCGGATGCGACGAACGGTTTTTGCCGCAGCGGAGAGCTCATGTGCGCGGGATGTTCTACCTTGTACACGCTGACGAGCGATTTAACTATGGACTTTGCGCGGAGGAGCTAGTACGCTACAGGGCAGGATTTGGGATATTTTATTGCGAGCCAGGGGAAAAGATATTTCAGATTGAGTATTTCGTCCAGAAAGACAGTCCGGACGGTCAGGTGGAGAGATTTATGGATTCATTTAATTGCACTCAATAGAGATTATGAACAAAAAATACGCAAGTCTGATTATTATCATCGTCGTTCTCGGCGCCGCCATGTATTACCTGCAACCGCCCGCAGTAGGCACAGGCGCGGGCCCCATCACAAAAGTCTACTGGTTTATTCCGGACGGCATGAGAGCCGATCCTGACATTTTCAATATATACAAATGGGCGGAAGAGGGCAGACTTCCCAACATTAAAAAGATGATGAACAGGGGAGCGTACGGGTATTCAATACCTGACTTTCCTTCACACACTCCTACCAATTGGGCGTCCCTTATGACGGGGGCTCACCCTCTGGTACACGGAGTCACGGACGGGCCGATGCACGCCGAAGGGGCCCCTCTTTATAAATCGGCCGTCCCGGGCTTCTCTTCGGTCGCGAAACGGGTTGATCCGATATGGAAAATGTTGGAAGCCGCAGGCAAGAAAGTCGCCCTCCTTTCGATTCCCGGCTCGACGCCACCGGAGTTGAAGAACGGGATTACCATCCGGGGCAGATGGGCGCCATGGGGTTTTGATACACCCGCTATCGTGTTCGAACCTACCGAGAAGCTTGCCGACATGAAAAGTGCGGGCAACGGATTCAAACTCTTCTACCTGGGTCAGAAACTCACGCAATTCATAGATAAGAATGTGGCTTCGGATTGGGCCGATGCTCCGCGTTCGTTCAGTCCCACCCAAGAATTCAAGATGGATACCTACGGAGCGACGATATGGGGTCTTGTCTATGATTCCACCGATGACGGCAAGGTCAATTACGATTCCATCCGGTTCTCGCAGGATAAGAAGACCTCGCTCGGGACTCTCAAGCAGGGCGAGTGGAGCGAATGGATGCCTGTCACGCTCAAGTGGAAGGACCAACCGGTCGCGTCTAACATGAAGGTCAAGGTCATAAAGCTCTGGGAAGGGGGCAATTTCCGCGTGAGAGTATTCTTCAACAACGTCAATGAATTTCTCACTGAGCCCGCTTCTGTCGCGAAAGAACTTACAGACGCAATCGGTCCGATGGTTGATTTCGTGGACAACTGGCCTGCGCAACTCATCTACGAAGAAGAAGATAAAGACACATTCCTCGAAGAAGCGGAGATGTCGCTTAATTGGCACAAAGAGGCGGCGGGATTCATTCTCGACAAGTACCAGCCGGACTTCTTTATCCAAGATACGTATACGCCAAATCAAATGCTCGAGAGCAGATGGTGGCACCGGAAGATTGCGGGCAGCAAATTCGACTACAACACTGCGGATAGCGCGGCATCCGAGTGGAACGATATATACTGGATGTATAAGAAGCTCGACGATGTTTTAGGAGAAGCGATGAAGCATCTCGACGAAAACTCGGTCATCATTCTTTCTTCCGATCACGGCGTCATCCCGATCTACAAACAGCTCAAGCTCAATAACCTCTTCGCCAAGAAGGGCTGGCTCAAATACACGATTGATGCGAAAACCGGCGAACCCACTATCGATTGGAAGAACAGTAAGGTCGTGTACCTCAAGATGGCGTATGTCTACATCAGCCCGGATGGCCTGGATGGGCCATGGAAACACGGTTCGGGGGCTGAATATGAACAACTTCGCAGGGAAGTGATACAGGCACTTTCCGAAGTGGAGGATGACAACGGCGTCCACCCGATAGCGAACAGCGTTAAGTGGGAAGATGCTCCTGCGTTCTTCGAACTGCCGACCGATAGAATAGGGGACCTCGTCGTGGAGGCGGTCGCAGGGTACCAGCTCTGGGAGGAAGTGGATGTACAAGAGGAAGTATTCGGTCAACCGCTGACCTCCGGGTACAAGCAGGCGGTAGACCCCAAGACCACGAAGGGTCTATGGACACCGTTCATCATCATGGGCCCGGGCGTGAAGCGTGGGTATGCTATCCCGGAGCCTATCAGCCACGTTGACCAGTTGCCGACGATATTCAAGCTGCTCAACATCGAGGTCCCTCCGAAAGTCGAGGGCGAGGTTCTGACGGAAATCCTGCAGTAAGATTTCAGCGACCCGACTAGAAGCCTTCTTTGTAGATTTTTTCTACGAAGCTGTTGTCAATGTACGGCGCAAGGTCAACCTTGGTATCGATGTACCCGTGTTTGATCAGAAGATCCTGCATTTCGGCCAGGAGTTCTACTGAAACCGTAGGCAACTCGTCATATTGCGGGAGATCCATGCCCTGAAAGTCTTTCGCCATTTGGAGTCCTTTTTGGAATCCCTCTCCCGGATCCTGCAGTCGCATCTCTTGCGGCAAACTGTGTTCGTATCGAACTCGCTTCATATAGGCCCTGATTATTTTTTCGACCTCGTCGGGATGGTCCCGAACAAAGTCCTTATGGAACACCAAAAGCGCATGTGAAAGTTCCGGGTTCACCCAGGTGAATTTTTGTTCGACGTAAATGGGACCTCCGTCCTCGATAACACTCTCGATCGTCATCAGGTGGAAGAACCCGCCATCGAAAGCCCCTTTTTTAATTCCTTGGTTGAGTTCGTCGTCATCGACCTGCTCATTTATCGTCACGTCATTCTCGGTAAGTCCGATGCTATGCAAATATTCCTTCAGGAATGCTGCGTCACCGTGGCCGGCTCGTCGGCTCGCGAGAGTTTTTCCCCGCACGTCTTCGGGTGAATTGATCTTCGAATCTGTCCGGAACACGATGGCATGCCCCGGCTTATCCCTCGTGTCGTGACCGAGCTCCGCGACAGCAACGAGCGGGAGCCCCTTTGTCACATACTCTATGAAGGAGCTCTCGCCCGGCGTAGCGCCCTCGAAGCGCCCGTCAGCCACTTCCTGGAGCAACTCGGTTCCGCGCGCTTTCCCAAAAAGTTTGTCGTTCTTTATCTCTTCGTAGTTTTTCGGCACGACGTCGTATTCTGTTTCCCGCAGTCCTTTTGTCACAAGCTGCACGGATACACCCTCCTTCTCGAAATCGTCGTTGATAAGCGCGCGGTACAGGAGCATCGTCCTTCCCCCATGAAAGTACGCGATCCTCACGGAGTCGTATCCCCACAAGTTCATCCATAGGAAAGCGCCGAGTGCACCCGAGAGTATGAGTATCAGCAACGCGGGCGCGACCTTCCCCACCTGGTCTTCGCGCGCCGCGGGGCGGGCCAGCATGTTCTTAATACGTTTTAACATACGTGCTCCATGTATCGAGCGTAGCCCCCAATTTGCGGGCGATGTCTGGGTACACATCAATCAGGTTCTTCGTTTCCCCGGAGTCGTCCTTTATATTGTACAGCTCAAGTCTGACCGGTGGGGCATCGGGCTCCAATACAGTCTCTCTAATGAGTTTCCACTCGTTCCCGCGCACAGATTCGCTGGAACTCTTGATCGTATATGGAGCGGTATGGTTACCAAAGTTGAAGTCAGAACCCGCGAAGACAACGTCATTGACTTCCTTTCCCTCGAATATGAGCGGCTCAAGATTTTTTCCCTGACGTGCGGATGAGTCCGCAATGCCGAGCAGGTCGAGTAGCGTGGGCATGACGTCGATTATCTGCACAAGTCCGTCAATGCGCCGGGGCGAAAGACCCGGAGCTTTTATGATGAGTGGAACATGCAGCACATCGTCGTAGAATGTCCCGCGTATCGTGCCCGCCCTTCCGAATCTGCCGTTACGCGCGAACATCTCACCATGATCCGAAAACACGACCACGATCGTCTTATCGGCGACCGCGGGTTCGAGCGAATTCAAAAAATCGCCAACCAGTTCATCAACGGATAGGATCGCCTCGTCGTACAGAGCTGTTATGAATTGGATGTCGTCTACCGAAAGGGTGACCTTTTCCCACGGAATATCGAAGAATTCCTTAACATTTCGCACCTCTTGATTGAGTCTGCGGAAATTAACGATCGTCGTACCGTCATTCGTTGTCTCGTATCCGCGATAGCAGTACGCGCCGTCAATCGAGACCTTTTGAGCGAGCTCTTCCGAGAATATGCCACGGACATTTGCCGACGGCACAAAGGGACAGTGGGCGTTGTAGCCGTGCACGAATAGGAAGAACTTTTCGCCGGACATTTCCGCTGTCCACGCAAACGCTTTTTGCAGGGTCGCGCCCAATTCTTTTTGTCCGGCGATGAGATCGGCCGGCCCGTCTGTCAAGGCTTCGTCAATGATCTCGAAACCTTTCATATGCGGATTTTTTGCGCTGTAATCGAGGCCGCCCGTAAAGGCGGCAGTCCTGTAGCCGCGGTTCCTTAAGATTTCAGGGAGAGTCTCGATGCCTGCCTGCAGGGACGCGGCGGCGCGTTGCCGTTCGAGTACCCCGTGTGAATAAGGGTACAGTCCGGTAAAAAGGGATGTCCCCACCGGGAGCGTCCATGAACTCTGGACGAATGTATCCTTGAAAACAACGGCATCTTCCGCCCATCTATCAAGGCGGGGAGTAGTTGCTCTCTCGTATCCATACAAGCTCATGTGCTCCGCCCCCACATTGGAGAGCGATATCATAATGAGATTGCAATCAGGGCAATTCACAAAGGAGCTCTCACGGCCAAATGATCTGAAGTATCCGCCGAACACTGCAAACCCAAGTACGGCAAGAAATATGACCGCGCCCGCGATATATATCGTGGTGGATGAAAGTCTTGAAAGAAAATTCAGCTTATTCATAGAGGTTTTTCCCGTCGAGCTTCGGCAAGATTGCATTGAGGTCAAAACCCAGGCGATACAAGATTGTAGGCGTTACGTCGAGCCTATCCCCCATGTTCCTCAACTTCCCATCGTCATTGGTCGCAAAGAAAACGAGCGGCTGGTTGCGATGATCTTTCCCGCGAGGGTTGAAGCCGTGGTCCGAGGTTACGTAGATGATGGTCTTGTCATACGCGCCCTGCTTTTTCAGCTCTGCCACGACCTCTCCAAGCCAGAAGTCAACGTCGAGTATTCCTTGGCGGTATTCTGGAGAGCCGCCCCCATATACGTGGCCGACCTCGTCCGGTTCTTCAAAGTGGATGAACATGAAGTAACGCCAGTCCTTGTATTCCCGTAGCTTTTCGAGCGCGCGTTGACCGACGTTCTGCTTCTCACCCAGACCGCTCTCATAAAAGTCGAGCGTATTCTTGGTGAGATAGTACGGCTCTCCTTCACGTTCTTCAAAGATCCGTTCGGTCGCGCCCTTTTGGAGGGTCGCTTCTCTCGTATCGTCCCACCACCCGGTTTTCTCAAACGTGAGTGCGTCTCGAGTGATGCAATTGACACACACCCGATGGGGACCGCGCGCGCCTGTATTGTTGATCTTTCCGCTCACAAACACAGTCGCGATGTTGCCGACACCGTAGTATTCCTCCAACCGCTCGAAGAGCGTGTACCCCTCGGGTATGGGCTTATAATCTTCGTTGTTGAAGATGCCGAGTGTCTCCGCGTTGTAACCGGTCAATATCTCGGTCCAACCCGGTTTCGTTTCCGTTTTTCCCGCTATCGTGGTATCGACAATGCTTCCCTCATCAATGAGCTTCTGCAAATTCGGTAGCAACCCTTCTTTCAGCAGAGCGTATACGGCGTCCCGTTCGGCGCCGTCCCACCCGACGAGCACCACATTTTTTTGCGCACCATCGTTATCTGAAATGTAAGTGACATACACGCCGGCAAAAAATAAAACGGCAGCTATGCCGAGAATAGGTAACGCAATTTTTTTGTTCCACATACGCGCATATCAGTATACGCGATTCGGTATCAGTATGCGGCATTTTTTGTGCATAAGGCCGGGAAGGGGATATGGTGTACTATGCTTCGCATGTCGAAGATGGGACGCGCACGAACTCGAAAGACCAAACAGACTGCAAAAACGTACGGGACCGTCATCACGTACGGGACCTTTGATGTGCTGCACATCGGCCACATACGCCTGTTGAAACGTGCGCGGGCGCTGGGCAGTAGCCTCATTGTCGGACTCTCGACAGACGCGTTCAACGTCCTGAAACACAAGGAAGCACTTCAGCCGTACAAGGAGCGGAAAGCAATTCTGGAGTCTTTGCGTTTTGTGGACAAGGTCATTCCCGAGGACAGCTGGGAGCAAAAAAAGCTTGATGTAAAAAAGTACGGCGCTGCCGTACTCGCGATGGGTTCCGATTGGAAAGGAAAGTTCGATGACCTGAAAAAATACTGCAGGATTGTGTACTTACCGAGGACGAAGAATATCTCGTCAACAGGAGTGAAAAAACACGCGGCGACGAAGTATATCAGGAACGCATAACAATATTGCTGGTATGGTGTCTTCTAACGAAAACCGTCACGCAAAAATAGGGTTCGTTATTTTCTACTCGTTCCAATTTTATGTCTACCAAAATGTTTTCAAGCAGCTGAAAGACTCGGCCGAGTTCATTATAGATCTCGGTACTTTCTTCCCGACGCGGCAAACAGACGACCTCCTGCCGACTATCGAGGCGCTTCTTCGGAAAGAAGGGGCACCGTACCGCGTTCTTCAATACGAGGATTACTATCATTCGAAGTACATGGAAGAATTCTTCTCGCGCTACGATGCGCTAGTCTCTGTGTGGCCGAGAGGCTGCCTTCTTCGCAAAGAAGTCCAGGGGAAAAAGCTGGTGCATATGACCTATGGCGCGGGAAAGGAGCTCACCACATTCGATCTGCGCAAGATACGCTTCGAGCTCGTCCTTGCGTACGGCGAGTATGACCACAGTTTTTACTCACTGATAACGCAGTCGGTCATTGTCGGCAATCCAAAATTTGACGATTGGTTCAACGATTCTCTCGACATGCGTAGCATATCCAACGTCAAAGAGCGCCTCGATCCGAAGAAAAAAACCGTTCTCTATCTGCCGACACATAGCGACCTCTCATCCATTGATGAGCTGGCGGGCAACCTTCGGGAATTGGGAAAGACGTACAATATCGTAACAAAGCTGCATTACTACACACCGCGCGAAGAGCCGTGGAAGGTAGAGAAGCTCACCGACCCGAACATTATTCTTCTGAAAGACGATTCCGACCTGCTCCCGCTTCTCAAGGTCGCCGATGTCGTGCTAAGTGATAACTCCAGCGCCATATTCGACGCCGTCCTTGCGGATAAGCCTATTGTTGTCGCGGATTTTCACAGCGCCGAATATCTGGACACTGCTCACCGCAAAGAGCGCATGTATCGGCGCGGTGCCGGCGGCCCCCTTACACACTCCGGTTCTATTGAACAGAAAATAAAAAGAGACGGTACGGTGGAAACCATTCACTCGGCCGGCGAGTTGTTGCCGACCGTCGAGCGCGTACTTGCGCATGACGATCAGTCCGCAAAACGAAAGGAGCTTGCCGGAAAACTCTTTGCATACAGGGACGGCGAAGCGGGAAAGCGCGGCGCCGATGCCATCCGCGCCCTGCTCAAGGGGCCTGCGCGGGAGCGACCGTTTCTGTACCATGCAGTTCAGTACTATACGGCGAACGTGTTGCGGCGCCCGGACCGCTCCCTCGCGTGGATAGAAGAATACCTTCCCGCGCGGGAGGATTTCAAAAAGCGCATCCTGCAAGAGGAGGGGGTTGTGTTCAGCATAATCATACTTCCCCGCGCTACCGAGTATCGGTCGCAGGCGCTACGCTCGGTTCACGGGCAGGATTTTCCCAAAGAAAAGTATGAATTGATCGAACTGCCCGAGGGAGAGGCGCTTGGCGCGCGCATCCGCCGTGCCCTCGCCGGAGCGAACGGTACGATCATCTGCTTTGCGACCGACGATTGCATCCTGCCGTCCGACTGGCTCTCGACGCTCTATCTCGCATACGAGCGGCATCCGCAGATCGGCGGCGCAGGGGGCTATGTTCGCGCCTCCAAGGACAGCTACACGGAATACGATCTCTATCGGTATCGCGCACTCGCGCGGAAACTCAACGTCCCGCTTCGCCCGCACTTCCTCTCCCGCCTCTACGAAGTCACGAATCAACTTCCGGAACAGAATCCGGCCGGTTCACTCTCCGCCATGTCCTATCGCCGTGACGAACTTTCGCGACTGCCGGAGTTCTCCACGGTCATGCATCTTGAGCGGTACATCAGGAATATGGTCATCGCGAATTCAGCCTTTTGCTTCATTCCCCAAAGCGTGACCCGTCTCTCGCGGCTTTTGCGCGAAGACTTTATGCTCGCCGAGCGCGATACGGGGTACGCCGGAGCATTTCGAGCGGGGAGCGGAAGCGGATTTTGGCCCACACTCGCCGACGCAGTGGGGGCACTACGTCACGGTCGCGTGGCTCTTGCATGTGCAATTTTACTTGCCGGAGCGGCCCGATGGTTTGGAAGGGTACAGGCGCGCAGCACGAGGTTGATGCACAACGTTTCTGACCCATCTTGATGTACGGTCGTTACCCCCCGCATCACTGGACATGGGTTCGGCATTGTGGGACAGTGTGTGCACGACTCAGGCGATGGGCCTGAGCGAGATGTAAGGATACGACCATGAAAAAGTCGTTACCTGTTGCGTTCGTTGGGCTGTTTGCTTTGTCCATGATGGGCACGGCGTCCGGCCTCCCGATCTGCAAGTTTCTGGTGAAGGCGGGTGTGCAGACTTGTTCGCAAGCAACCAAGGCCTGTAAGACACAGTGCCGCAAGCACTTTTCCAATGCCCCCGGATGTCCGGGGACATGCGAAAGTTCCGGGCAGGCTTGCAAGGGGAGTGGTGAGTTCAGCACACCAATGTGCTCCATGCCGAATCTGAGGCGCGAGTGATGCGTTAACGGGTGCGTCCGCTTCATACATCCTTTTGTATGGCGCGGGCGCACCCATCTGTTATTGTTGCAACTACTGCCGCTTTGTAGCATATGATATGGCACAAGATAGAAAGCTTTTTATATCGACTGCAACAGGCCGTTTGGCGCCAGTACACATTCCATACGATTTTTTCGAAACGTCCGCATTTCATTAAGACACTCAGGAAGGCACCATTCAATTATCAGGACGAACCACGTCTGCATATATACGAGGCAACCGTGAAGAATCATCCGACCATCCATGCGACAGGGAAGTCTTTCTTCTCGGAGACGGATGCAAAGACGGCGGCTTTTTGCGAAGCCGTCGAGAGACTCAGTTATAGGGAATTTCTCCCCCGAGATTTCACCAGTGCTCTCTACAAGGATGTGAAAGTCGAGAGTGCTCTCGATATATTCTCAATCGCGGGTTTTTCTCCCGAAGAGAAGCGTCTCGATCCGCGATTGCAGTTTGATGACAATACCCGGTTTGCGTTCGTTCCGGCAAAAGACCTCCAGAGTGGTGCAGATGCACTTGTTCCTCTGCAATTGGTGAGTTCCCAACACTTCAGGCGTGCGACGTCGACGATTGAACCGATACTACGGTTGCCTATTACGACGGGCATTGCCGCCGGCCGGACATCAGAGGAAGCAATATACAACGGCATCCTCGAGTGTATCGAACGTGATGCATTTATGATTACGTACATGAACACCGTTTCACCTCCGAAAATTAATGTGCGAAATCTTCCCATCTATATACATAATCAGCATATTGTCGATTATTTCGAATCTTTCCAGTTACGCATTCATGTTGTGAGACTTTTGACGGATTTTCCGGTCAATACGATAGCGGCAGTGATTGTCGATGAAAGTGGGCGAGGCCCTGCGGTTACGATAGGTGCGGCGGCTCACCACGATGTACAGGCCGCTGTCGAGAAGGCGCTGAGCGAGGCACTGACGAGCAGATTGTACAGTCGCTTCCGCGGTCTACATCGCAAAGAACTCGTGCCGGGAGAACCTATTCGCCTGAAAGAACGAAAGGTATTTTGGGGCAAACGTGAGAACTTAGAAAAAATACACTTTTTTATCAGCGGCAAAGAAGAGGGGCGTCGTGTACAAGCGCGCGATGCGACGCAACAACTTTCACAGAAGTCGCTATTAGATGTAGTACTCAATTTCTTGAAAGAGAATCGATACCCGTCGTATTATATTGATATGACGCCCGCATGGGCGGAGGATCTTCATCTGAAAATTGGCAAAATCATCATTCCGCAATTACAACCCATGCATCTGGATGAGCGGTATGCCTATACGGGAGGGGAGCGCCTATGGAGTGTGCCGCGGCAATTAGGCTACGCTCCGGGGAATATCAACACAATACCGCATCCTTTCCACTGAGAAACTGATACCGGAATTAGCATCGACGGGGTTATTCACAGATTTGCGTTGCACTCTTTGCTGGTCTGATATACACTGATACCATCATGAGTTCGACGCTGAAAATAGTTCGCGGCGTTTTGTGGAGTGTCGCCTTTCTTGCGCTGGGATTCCTCCTCCTCTTTATTGGGCGTCTGCTTTTTGGCGCGAATCAGCACGGGGATTCGCGATTCTCGTATTTCATACCTTTTGCGCTTGCAGACGCTCCTCTCGGTGAAGATCCGGGTGTTGGTGGAGGCGGTGATGGTGGCTCCGGTGGTGGTTACAGCGACGGTGGAGCCGGTGCCGCCGCTGGCGACTCGAGCGGCGATTATTGATTGTCTTTATGACGCTCGCATACGCATTAAGTTTTTATGATCACGGAACGCAAAAGGGCTTTTGAGATACTCGTGGGTGTACTTTTTCTGGGAGCACTCTGCGGAGGCGGCATATGGCTGTGGCTCAAGGATAAAGAGGCCAACTTCGTGATTGAAGGAGTTCCTCCGGTCACCATCTACAATCATACGGGCATCAATGCATACATCGTAAACGACCTATCCGCTGCGATGGTTTCTGTCATGCGGTATTACGGCGACCCTCTCTCCGTGACCGATTTCAAAGAAATTAACAGTCTGTTTTTTGATCCGGAAAATGCGGGTGAAACGTATCGGTTGGGACAAATGAAGACCGCCTTCGAGGAACGGGGCTACACTGCGAGGATAGAAGTTGCCCGATCAATTGATGACTTTAAGAAGTATCTCAATCCGCAGACGAAGACCCCGGTCATTTTCTCCCATTGGATGGAAGCAGATCAGAACTCCTCTGTTGAATTCAAGCCGTTCGGCATTTTGATTGGTATCTCAGACAATGAACAAACCGTGACAGTACATGATTACTATTTTGGCTACAGCAAGAAGATTTCATACCGCGAATTCGGAAAACTCGGTGCTTTCCCCGCTCAAATTCTTATCGTTGAGTCAAAAGATTCCAATTTCATACCACCCCCCCTCGACTCTGACTATACCCGAACCCCGTCTATGGATAAGGTGGAACCCATCATCAACAAGATTACTCTTGCAAGAGTAGCCAGCCACGCCAAATTGCCGGCCATCGCTTTTCAATACTACAAAGATGCGGTTGGGAGCACTGATTTTGAAAGTCTTGTCCCCCCGTACTACCGGGTGGTCGCCCTGAGTGGGTTGGGCAACGGGTATAGGGTGGTCGATAAAAATCTTCAACGGGCATCGACGCTTGGGAAATTGTCGAGGGATTTGGACCACGATTTGGAGAAACCTTTCGGAGATTTTTGGCCCGGGTTCGAGGACCAGACAAACACAATAATTAATGAATATTCGGGGCCATACTACACCCTTGGACTAATCTTTGAGGCTCAAAAAGACTATAGTGCTGCATTAGAATCATATGCTAAAGCGGTAGCTATATATGCGAGCAGTCCGGCGAAACAGGCGATGAATAAACTTAAGACTAAGCTCGGGATACTCAAAAATGGACAGTAGATGGAAGTAGCGGCGTGATACGCAAAAGTGATCTTATAGACACTGAATGACTTTGAGGGTATCTATGGTGATATTTGCTACAATGAGTCGTATGTATCGATTTATCAGACGCGCCCGTGACATATTTCAGTGTCCACATTATGTGTATTTCATAACTGCGGCTGTCCTCGTCATAGCACTCCTCCTGTATTCGCAAGGTGTTGTGGATCGTGTGCGCGAAGACATTGCGTTTGCACTCTCTCCTTCGGCGCAGCGCGCGTATGAGTATGGAAACACAAACTTTAGTGGCCAAAATCCCCGTCAGTATGATTTAAAACGTGCCGAGATGTGGTTTGAGGAAGCGTTACGGCTCGATCCGACCTTGCGTGGCGTTCATCATCAACTTGCTCGGGTGTCGTTCTTGAAGGGCGATTTTACGAAAGCGATGGAGCGAATAAACACAGAGATCAATCTGCCGAGCGGCCCCATATCGCCATCCTCGTATTACATCCGGGGCCTCATCGAAGGATATATGGGCAATTATGCAAATTCGGCGAATGATTATGAAAAGTATTTGGAATCTGATCCAAACAATTGGGCGGCACTCAATGACCTCGCGTGGGTGCTTCTCAAGGGGCAGAAATTTGAAGAGGCGGCCGATGTAACGGCGCGAGGTCTCAAGTATTCTCCCGACAATCCGTGGCTGTTGAACAGCAGCGCGACGGCGTTCTTTGAACTTGGGCGCTACGATGAGGCGCTTGCGCAAGCCACAAAAGCACAGAGCGCAGTTGCCGGGCTTTCGGAGAAACAATGGCTTACCGCGTACCCGGGTAATGACCCAAGAGTTGCGCGTACTGGTATCGCAACTTTTCAAAAAGCTGTTGGGGATAACATCCATGCTATCATGATGAAGATTGCTTCAAGTACGGTACAATAGGACAGAACGGTATGACCGAACATGCGAAGCACAAGAATCTTTCTCAAGCATCATCGTTTCAGGTGCGGAGAGCATTGCTGTTTGTATGCATACTTCTCGGTGTTGCGGCTCTGGTCTTAATTGCATCGCCGCGACCGCAGCCATCATTCGCATCTTTGGAAGCCGGATTTTTAGATGCTTCTGCCTCAGGGCTACAGATCGTGCCTGCCTCGTGCCCATCGACTCCTGATTACGAGGGACAATGTAGCGAGCCTATTCCGCCGCCACCCCCTTCGGGGAGTGGGTGTGTCATCACGGCAACTCCGGATACTGTCTCGTCGGACCAAGAAACGGTATTATCTTGGAACACATCAAATGGCCCGTTATTCTCTGTACCATCCGGCACATCAATAGACCAGGGCGTTGGCCCTGTGGACGCTTCCGGATATCGGGCGGTCACTCCGATGGTCACGAAGACGTACACATTGAGCGGATCATGGGCGGTTCCGATTATTGGCTTGTCGGTGGGAAGCTTCTCTTGCTCGACTACCGTTACGGTCAACGCATGTCCGTTGGGTTATGTTTCGACTCCAACAGGATGTGTTTTCAGCGCCTGTCCCTCTGGCTACGTACTACAGGGCAATCAGTGTGTTCTGGGGGCGTGCCCTTCAGGTTATGTACGGATAGGGAACCAGTGTGTGTTGCAACAATGCACTCGACTGTGTTCTGGCAGCAACCTCGTGAATAGTTGCACAGGCGCTCTCCTTCAGGCGTGTGCGTACGGCTGTTCCGCAGGCGGATGTGTCGCACCCCTGCCGCCCTCGATCCTTACATGGGATGTGCGGCCCATTCTCGTGCAGAGCGGCACTTCCGTGCGGGTCACATGGGCGGCAGAGAACGTACTGTCCTGCACTGTAAGAGGTACGAACGGAGACGGATCGGGAAGCAATGCAACTGGCCTGTGGAACACCACATCTGGAGATATGACAACAACCCCTATCATCGCGCAGACCGTCTACTCAATCACATGCCCGGGGTTTGCGGGTGCCTCACCACCGAGTGCGACGCGTTCGACGACTGTTAACATCGTTCCAACATTCCAAGAACAGTAGCGTATTCCGGATGGTATAGTTAGCATATGACTCATTCGGTCAGGCGTGCTCGGATATTCGCGGTTTTTGTCGCGATATTTGTCGCCCTATTCTTGGCGTTCCCGCATGCAGTTCGCGCACAGCCTGTGGTGAGCGAAGTAGAACCAGTATATGGAGTCGAACCACAAGGTGCTAGCGATTTACGCGCAACAATCCAAAACTCGCTTTTGAGCGATCCGCGTACATCAGGATTATCGCAGTCTCAAATTGACGCGGTCGTCAACGTTCTTCTGGAGGAGGCGCAAAAGAATGGTCTGACTTCAGGCGACATCGAGTGGCGTCCGCAAGA
>CAYIJV010000011.1:17806-22276 GCA_964363895.1 uncultured Candidatus Saccharibacteria bacterium | reverse complement strand
TAAAAGGTCTAAAAATTATTCATTGTCGCGCATTATAATAGATATACATCATATGAAGAAAAGTCTTTTATTGAAGATAATCGTCGGGGTAACGTCTCTCGGGATAGCAGTGCCTGTATTTGCACAGGAATCAACACCAACCCCCCCTACTGTCAGGCCGGCTGTTCGCGAAGAAGTAAAAAACATTCGGCAGGATATCCGGGATACTCGCCAGGAAGCGAAGCAGGAATTGAAGGACGTGCGGCAGGGCGCGCGCGAGGAGGTAAAGAATACCCGACAGGAAGCAAAAACTGATGCGAAGGAATTTCGCGATACCGCGCGGGAAGAATTAAAGGATGTCAGAAAGACAGGCGACGCCGCGCTGATCGAAGCAAAGAAGATGGAACTTAAGGCGGCGGGAGAGCAAAAAAGGGAAGAGTTCAAACAGAAAATTGATGATTCGAAGAAGGAGCTGAAGGCGCGCATTGATGCAAAGAAACAGGAATTGAAAGAGCGCCTCGCAAAGATAAAAGACGAAAAGAAAAAGACAGTCGTTGAAAAGATCGACGGCCAGCTTGATGAACTGAATGCAAAGCGCCTCAAGCACTTCTCTGAAGTTCTTGAAAAACTCGCCGCTGTCATGGAAAAAATCAATGTACGTGTTGAAAGAGCGGTGGTAAAAGGACTCGACGTAAGCGCGGTGAAAACGGCGCTTACCGCGGCCGATGCGGCAATCGCGTCGAGCAAAACGGCCATTGCAAATCAAACCGCAAAAACATACACCATTGCCGTGACTGACGAGGCAGGACTTCGCCAGAGTGTTGGCGTTGCGCGGCGGGCCCTTCAAGCCGATTTGAAGGCTACTGAACAGACTGTTAGAGACGCGCGCGAAGCGGTACGAAAAGCGGCAACCATTCTTGCGGGGATTCAAGGTGTCGACGAGGCTGATACTCAATCGACAGTCGCGCCTGCTTCTTCCGCAACGGAAACAACAACGCAATAGAGAGTACTATCATTAATAACTTTCACGTATGAATAAAAATCTTATCATCCTCGCGGTTCTCATCGTTCTTGTCGCTCTTGGTGCATGGTTTTGGAACTCGTCCTATTACCAGCCGAGTACGGCAACATCTACGGCGGCAGAAGACACCACGACCGCAATTAGCGATGACCTCTCAAACATCAATGTGGAAAGCGATGTTCAGGACTTCAACGCCGTAGACGTCGACATCCAAACCCTCTAATCTCTCAAGTAACAAAGAAAATCGAGCGTATGTTCGAAAATAGTTTGACAAACATCAGTACTTCATGTACAGTTGCTCTGGTTTCGCACAAACACCAACACGCCGAGGGGGCGCATAAAAAGTGATGAAAACATTCCTTGAGCAACTCTTTAAATACTGCGACGGACCCGGTTTTTCCGCGGATAGCGAGACTCCATCCGCAACCGAGGATCGAACTCATCCTTCAGCTGAGGACGAAGTTACCGATTCCGCATAAGAAATAAAGAGTGGAAAAAAGGAATCTGTTTTTACCGATTTCTGGCCCCTCTTCCGCATATGATCCCTCCAGCAAGAACGAAGAAATTCGTTTCGCGCTGGAGGGGTTACTTTTTTATACAAACATAGCCGCGGAAACGGTGTCAGATACCGTTCCGTACTCTGATAAAATCAAACCGATTCCAGCAATCGGATAACCTCTTTGTCATCAACCTGGTGAAATTCCGCGTAGTGCGCGCCGACGGCGCCCGTAAATTCCTCCGGCGGTTCGAGAACGATGACCTCGTCGGCCCCCTCCTCATAGAGTGCGCGCACGGATTCCGGCGGCGCAACCGGTACCGCGACGATTACTTTCTCCGGCCTTTGCGTCTTCACGAAACGAACCGCGAGCCGCATCGTAAGGCCTGTGGCAATACCGTCATCAACTATGATTGCGACTTTCCCAGCGATCCGCACCATTTTTCTTTCTCCGCGATAAACAGTACTGCGCCGTTCTGCTTCTTTTTGTTGCCGCGCGGTCTCTGCTTTTAGCCATGCGGGATCTATCGCCGCCACTCCCGCTTCGTCCATGATGCACGTCCCTTGATCATCCACGGCTCCAATTGCAAACTCGGGGGAGTCGGGGTGACCGATTTTGCGTATGGCAATAATGTCGAGGGGGAGTGAGAGAATGCTGGCAACTTCGTAGGCGGTTACGACACCGCCGCGCGGAAGCGCTAAGACGACCGCATCTTGTCCGCGGTACGCAGCGAGTTTCGTTCCAAGCTGTCGACCTGCGTCATTCCTATCTTCAAACATAATAGCGTATTGCACATGCCTCGTGCTCATTGTACGCCGCTTTTGTAGAAACGGTAAATAAGGAATTCGAATTCCTCTACTGTTTATCGCAGAGCAAGCGTGCGTGACATGAGAAGCGCGAGTTCGGTTTGTGTGGCGGGCATATCTTTGATGGCTATTTTTCCAACAACGCGGATACTCACATCGCACACGCCGAGTGCGACGGCGGGATTTGTGGCTTTGCGTGCCTTTCCGTCGATGCCAATGTGCACCGTGTCGTGTATATCGAACATGATGTCCACCTGATTGCGTTTGCGTTCGTGCATGGAGTCGGCGATGACGCGATAACCGATGAGATGGTCAACTGCTACAAACCCGCAAGAATCGCTCTTTTCGGGTGTTTCGAGCACGATCACGGTGCCGAATGGCAGTGTGTCGGCAAGGTCGCGCGAGCGTGCGGCTATGACATCTGGATTGGAACGCGCGCCGGAAGCGGTCACGCTTGGGTCGCTGTCGGTCTGTTCGGGCACGGGGTTATAGCCGGTGAGCCGTACGGAGATGGTACTTTCTGTGGCGGTTGCTGATGCGGTGGTTTGAGGAGACCATGTCGCAGGTCCCACGCCACTTGCTCCTGACCAAAGAAAAAAGCCCATAAGGGCTATCGAAGTAATGCTTGTCATTAGGAAAGTAAGGCAATAAGCCCTACAACTGCCATCATAGCACTTGCAAGATGCTTTGTCAAGTTGTGTAATGATGAGTTCAAGAAGGAATGATTGACAAGAAATATGGTCTGTGATAGGATGCCCCTATCAACCAGCGCTGATCCAGGGAAGCAAGGATCGACCTCCACTCTCAGCATAACTGTCTTGATTTAATAACTCTCCTATACAGCTATGCAAACAGGAACAATCGCTCGTCTCACCGACAAGGGTTTCGGGTTCATCAAGCGCGAGGGGCAGGAAAAGGATCTCTTTTTCCACTCCAACGAGCTCGTCGGCGTATCGTTCGACGAACTTCGCGAAGGTGACACTCTGACCTTTGAGGTCGCTGACAGCCCGAAGGGGCCGAATGCGGTCAAGGTTAGCCGCGCCTAAGCGAAAGCTTTTTACAAAGCGCCCCTACGCCGAACAGGCGGACGGGGCGCTTTGTGTTTTGGGTGGTAAAATGACGGGATGCGCACCGCTTACGCGCTTATCGGAGTAGCGTGGCTCATCATTATTGCTGGAGTCGCGTATATTTATAATCATCCTTCAATATCAAAAGAATTGCCTATGGAATCCACTCTTTCACTGACGAGTCCGGCATTTCAGAACAATGCATCCATTCCTTCGCGATTTACATGTGACGATAATAGATTGTTGAGTCCGCCACTCTCTATTTCTGGTATGCCTGTGGAGGCAAAATCACTCGCACTTATCATGGATGACCCTGATGTGCCGAAAGCATTGAAACCTGACGGGGTTTTTGATCATTGGGTGCTTTTCAATATGCCACCGACAACGTCCGAAATTCTCGAAGGTGTTAGCGAAGGAACTCTCGGCGTTAATGGGGCGGGGAAGAACCAGTACACGGGGCCGTGCCCGCCTCCACAATATGAACCCTCCGAACACCGGTATGTATTCAGACTTTACGCTCTTGATATTGAATTGCCATTGAAGATTGGTGCCTCTAAGGCCGAGGTCCTCGCCGCAATGAGGGGTCATATTCTCGCTCAATCGGAATTGATGGGGAGATACAAGCGACGTTAGCCAATGCTCGCGGAAAGATTTTTAGTGTGCAACAATAGCGGTATGGATATACGAATAAAAGCAACTAATTATGAAATCACGCCTGACGTTTCAGCGTATTTAGATAAACGTCTCGCAACGCTTGAGAGATTTCTCTCGGGCGATATCAGGCTTGTGCGTTGCGAAGTGGAAGTGGGGCGTGCGGCCGGCAGACCGCGTCATGGGACAAACATCTGGTTCGCAGAAATCAGCATCGTGCAGCCGGGGCTCGCGCGCGTGTATGCCCGCAACAACGCGCAGACCGTGAACGCGGCCATTGATGATGTGAAAGAGGAAGTTGAACGTCAGCTTCGCCGCGATAAAAGATTACACGTTCGCGTATTGCGCAAAACAGGTGCGGCGCTGAAGAAGTGGATGCGGTTTGAGAATTAAACCGGCTTGGCGCCGGAGCGTAAGAATTCTTCGTACGTCATTTCGCGTTTGCCCTC
>CAYIJV010000011.1:0-17706 GCA_964363895.1 uncultured Candidatus Saccharibacteria bacterium | reverse complement strand
GTGCCGAAAAATGCGAAACGGATATCGTTATTTTCCTTCGGTTTTTTCATCATACATTTGCGTTGCTTTGTCGGTGTAAAGTATTCCGTCTAGATGATCCATCTCATGCTGGAAAACGTGCGCGAGGAATCCAGAAGCTCCACGCGTGAATTGCCGGTTCTTTTCATCGTATGCTCGTACTGTCACTTTCTCAGCGCGTGCAACAATGCCCCATTTTTCGCGAATGGAGAGACAGCCCTCATGTTTCTCCTTTTTTGTCCGTGACATTTTAACCATTACAGGATTGATGTAGATCTGATCTGGGAGTGGTTTTATATCCTCCTTCGCCAAGGCTTCGGAGGACTCGTCGGGAGCACTACGGCTCCCGCGAGCAAGCGCACGGCCGGAAACAATAAAGAGTCGCAGGGATTCACCAATTTGCGGAGCGGCAAGCGCGACGCCGTATTCTTCCTTTGCAAGCAGGGCTTTCATCTCGGTAATAAGTTTTTGAATACGCGGGCTTCGAATGTCGCTAACAGGGATATTTTTAGCGGGCATCCGCAACACAGGGTTCTCTTTTTCTGGCAGAATTATACGCATCATGAAAACTATAGCGGAAAGTGTACAATACCGCCATGAAGCACATAGGGACACACCTTAAGCGTTCGATCGGGGAAGCCAGAGTGACCGAGCGGGGAGAGCTCATGCAATACTTTTGCAGAGAACTTAATCGGAGTCGCCTGCGGGATGGGCTGCCTCTTATTGCTATGGGACGGATGGGCAAGCTTCTCCAAAAGATACCAACCAAAGACCTGTATTATTTAAAACGTGTATGCGACGACGCGGGCAATTTTTCGAAGAAATTTTGGTGGGAGATAAATCCGAAAAAGCACGAAAAAGACGCAACATAAAGTGTCTTTGAGCTCCTCTATACGCTCCGTGTCATACGGTATACAATATGCTCCCGTATGGCTTTTTCTTTTTCACCAAAGCTTGGTATTGATCTCGGCACAACGACAGTTCTTGTCTTTGTTCCCGGCAAGGGAATCGTCTTGAACGAGCCTTCTGTCGTTGCGGTCTCGCAAAGAGACAACAAAATTCTTGCAATAGGGAATGAGGCCAAAGAAATGATCGGGCGCACCCCGGGGGAGATTATCGCGTACCGTCCTATGAAAGACGGCGTTATAGCCGATTATCGGGTGACAGAGGCGATGTTACGTTACTACATTAAAAAAGCCCTCGGTCCCTGGAATCTTTTTAAACCCGAAGTGATGATATCTGTTCCTGCCGGCGTGACATCGACAGAACGTCGTGCGGTAGTGGAAGCTGCCACAAAAGCCGGTGCGCGCGAGGCATATGTGATAAAAGAGCCTATTCTTGCCGCAATTGGCGCCGGTATTCCGATTCATGAAGCGCGCGGGCACATGATCGTCGATATTGGCGGCGGCACTACGGACGTGGCAGTAATTTCTCTTGGGGGAATTGTTGCTTCGACTTCGGTCAAATGCGCTGGCAACGCGATAGATCATGCAATTGCTGATTACGTTAAGAAAGCCTCTAATCTTGGAATTGGCGAAAAGATGGCGGAGGAAGTGAAAATCCAGATTGGATCTGCAGTGCCTGTACCTGTAAACCAAGAACTCACGATGACCGTCAAGGGTCGCGACCATCTCACGGGTCTTCCCCGCTCTATCGAACTCGGGACCAATGAAGTTGTGCGGGCGATAGGGAAAGAATTGCGCACCATGATAAACGCCATTAAAGAAGTGTTGCAAGACACCCCGCCTGAGTTGGCAGGGGACATCATCGATAACGGCATCATCATGACGGGCGGTTCCTCGCTTCTACGTAATCTCCCAGAGCTTGTGTTCCGTCGAACGGGTGTAAAAGCCCGTGTCGGAAAGGACGCGCCATTTTGTGTTGCTAAAGGCACCGGTGAGGCGCTGAAACACCTCGACACATATAAAAAGGCGATAATCGCGAAGCGCTAGTTTCTCGGCGGCTGGTTTTTCTGGAGTCGATCAATGTCTTCAGCCAGTTTGTGCAGATCAGCTTGAATGCTTGAGAGTATTTTTTGCTGCGTTGCATCCTCCAGCTCCCCGGCCGCTTCATCCTCACTCATATCTTCGAAATCCTCACTAATATCCTCCACGTCCTCGCTAATTTCTTCGACATCCTCTTGAAGCTCTCCGATGTCTTCTTGCATTTCCTCGATATCCTCACTCACTTCCTCGATCGATTCTGTCGTGAGGTTGATCGTCATCTGGATGAAAATAGCCAAATATATAGCTTCCAAAGAAACTATAGTTGTGAGGACGAGAAGCATTCGGTCTAAATGTAGCCAGCCTGTGAGAACTGCGATGAAGCTCCCTGCAAAAAGAAGCGTGTGCACAATGATAGAACTGGGAGAGCCTATTAAGCGTGTGAATTTGAGGGCTATTTTTTGAATGTAATCTTTCCTCGGCATGGCGGGATTTTAGCATGCAGAAGGATTGCTATACTATCGGTATGACATTAGTGGGGAATACTCATTTGATAGCCGGTGGGTCAGAGGCAATAGGCGGAGTCTTGTCTCTTCTCAATAAAGAGGGAATTAAGACGCGGGGAAATCCGGATGTCCTTGTGCGCGAGTATCAACGTTTTGGGATCGAGGATGCGCGCGAGCTGCGCGAGCGCGCATCTCTACGCGCTGTCGGAGATCGGCGTCTTTTTATCGTTGTTACTTCGGGAATGACCAATGAAGCTCAAAATGCACTTTTGAAAACTCTTGAAGATTCGCCGGCGAACGCCATGTTCTTCTTTATTGTGCCAGCGCCTCAGATGCTTTTACCGACACTTCGTTCCCGCGCACAGATGCTGAAAATCGCAGATGTGACTACGCAAACAGAAATACTCGACGGAAGAATATTTCTTGCTGCAACACAGCAACAGCGCCTCGACATGCTGAAACCACTTCTTGAGAAAAATGAGAATGACAAACGCGACATTGGTGTCATCATCACGTTCCTCTCATCGCTCGAGCGTGCGCTTGCCGAGAGTATCGCTCGCCCCTCCGCCGCTAAAGCTATGGAGGGCAGGCGTGAGGGATTCGAATCGGTCTATCGCGCGCGAAAATACATTGGCGACAAAGGAGCGTTGGTGAAACCCTTGCTTGAACAAGTCGCTCTCCTAGTGCCGCAGATATAAGCCATTCGTTCCGAATGGCTTTCTGCCGTCGCTGACTCGGAAAAGGATTTGTCAGCACACCATTTTCGCTCATTGCGCTAGACAGTAGTATAATGGGCGCATGAATTACGATTTCAAGATATTTGATGGCAAAGTTGTAGCTGCAGCCGAGTGGCTTCTGCGTGAGTATCGAGGGTTGCGCACCGGACGCGCATCACCTGCAATTCTTGATAGCGTATCGGTGTCCGCCTACGGTTCGATGATGCCCTTGAAGCAGGTGGCGAACGTATCAACTGAAGATGCGCGAACACTTCGTGTGAGCGCATATGATGCAGGTCTTCTAAAAGACATTGAAAGAGCTATCACGGCGGCGAGTCTCGGCGTGGGCACTATCTCCGATGGAGCAAGCGTACGTGTCACATTTCCTGAATTGACCTCCGAACGCAGAGAGCAGTTGGTGAAACTGGCGAAGGCAAAATTGGAAGAAGCGCGTACCACAATTCGTGTCGCACGAGATGAAGCCTGGAAGGAAATCCAGGAAAAAGAGCGTGAAAGCGTCCTTACGGAAGACGACAAATTCTCGCTCAAAGAAGAGTTGCAGAAAAAGGTGGACGAGGGGAACGAAAGATTGGAGAAGTCGTTTAATTCAAAGGAAAAGGAGGTGAGCGCATAATCAGACATGCTGACAGCTTTCTTGGTGATTGCGATTCTGGTGCTTCTCATCGTTGCACACGAACTCGGACATTTTTTTGTAGCAAAGATCTTTCGCGTTCGTGTGGAGGAGTTTGGAGTCGGTTATCCGCCGAGAGCTATAACGTTTGGGAAAATAGGCGAGACAGAATACACGCTCAATTGGATCCCGTTCGGCGGATTCGTCAGGCTTTTTGGCGACATCGGGGAAGAACAGCATGGGCGTGGGAGTTTCGTCGACGCACATCGCGGCGTGCAGGCAGCAATTCTTTTTGCAGGTGTGGCGGCCAATGTAATTGCGGCATGGGTATTGTTTGCCGTAGCTCTCCATATAGGCGTTCCACAGATCGTAGATGCTCCGCTTCTTAATCAGCCAGCTCGTCTCATTGTTGTGAATATTATCCCTGCTTCGCCCGCTGATGCTGCAGGCATACAGCCTGGGGATGAAATTATAGACATTACTGCACATACCGGTGAGAAACTCAAAACTCTTTTGCCAAGTACAGTTGTGGATTTTGTGAAGATTCGAGGCGGAAAATCCATTAGTGTTTCGTATATTCATGCAGGCGTTACTCAATCAGCGTCTATTATTCCTGCCAACGCAGTACTTCCGAATGCGGGAGGCCAGCCCGCACTCGGTATTGCGCTTGCTCTCGTTGCCAATAAGTCGCTTCCATGGAATGAAGCTGTTGTAGCCGCTTTCAGAGAGACACAGAGCGCATTTAAAACGGTTGCGGCCGGTCTGTGGGGTCTGGTGCAAAGCGCTAGCCGTGGCGCACTCGATATTTCCCAGATCGTCGGACCGGTGGGAATCGTATCCTACGTTGGCCAAGCTTCACAAAACGGATTTGGAACAGTCCTTATTCTTGCCGCCATGATTTCCGTGAATCTCGCTATCATTAACCTCATTCCAATTCCCGCACTAGACGGCGGCCGTCTCGCTATTCTTATTGTCGAGGGAATATTGCGCCGCAATGCGTCACGTCTTGCGCTTCAGATCCTGAACGCTCTTGGTATCGCCCTCGTTATCACCCTCATGTTCGTCGTCACATATAACGACATTGTGCGACTCGCATCGTAATTTTTGGGAGTTAATGAACAGCAGGTATCTTCTGGTGTTGTGAGGTATAAGCCGGAATGGGGACATATTTTAAAGCTGTTTTGCAAAGCATCGTTTCGACAGTACAATGATGCGCACTATGCGCCAATCACATCTATTTACAAAAACGCGGCGGGAGGCACCAAAAGACGAAGTGTCAAAAAACGCGCAGCTTCTTATCCGCGCAGGTTTTATACACAAAGAAATGGCCGGTGCGTACTCATATTTACCGCTTGGCCTCCGAGTTTTTAATAACATTGTTCAGATCATTCGTGAGGAGATGAACGCGATCGGCGGGCAGGAGATGATACTGACGACACTGCAGGCGCCGAACAATTGGAAGAAGTCGGACCGTTGGCGCGATGACGCAATTGATGTGTGGTTCAAGACAGAACTCAAAAGTGGAGGAGAAGTAGGGCTCGCAACCACTCACGAAGAACCGATCACGGCGCTTCTTTCGGAGTACGTGCAATCGTACAAGGATTTGCCGCGTTGCGTATACCAATTTCAGACTAAATTCCGTAATGAATTGCGCGCGAAAAGCGGCATCATGCGTACGCGTGAATTTGTGATGAAAGATCTCTATTCTTTCAGCCGGAACGAACAAGAATTCCGGGAATTTTACGAGGTTGCGGCTGCGGCGTATATGAAAATCTTTGCGCGCGTGGGCCTCCGCGATACCACATTCCGCACTTTTGCTTCGGGGGGATCATTCTCGAAATTCAGTGATGAATTTCAAACAGTATGCGATACGGGAGAAGACACCGTGTATCTTCATCGTGGAAAAGGAGTCGCAATCAACAAAGAAGTGTACACCGATGAGGTTTTACAAGAGCTTGGTATTAAGAAAGATGAGCTTGAGGAAGTGAAGGCAATAGAAGTCGGAAATATTTTTCCATTGGGAACACGTTTTTCCGATGCGCTCGGACTGACTTTTAAAGACGAGGCGGGAAAAGAACAGCCAGTCATTATGGGCTCGTATGGCATCGGACCGGGTCGATTGATGGGTACAATTGTTGAGCTTCAGAGTGATGCGAAGGGGATTGTGTGGCCGAAAGAAATTGCTCCGTTCCCAGTTCATCTCATTTCGCTTTCTGGAGGTAACACCGATGTGATCACAGAAGCGGACAGACTCTACGAGCTTTTGCGTGAGAACGGAATCGAAGCCTTGTACGATGATCGTGATGTGCGTGCCGGTGAGAAATTTACGGATGCTGATTTGATAGGAATCCCAACAAGGATCATTGTATCTGAAAAGACGATGTCAGCAGGGGGAGTGGAAATGATTTCTCGGGTTGACGGTACCATTACTTTCGTACCTGATAACGGAATAGTTGATCGTCTCGCATAAGTATGAACGCTTTTATGCAAGCACTGCGGAAATACAAAGACCTTATTCTCGGTCTCTTTTCTAATGATATCGGGATTGATTTGGGGACCGCGAATACGCTGGTCTATGTGAAGGGCCGGGGAATTGTTATCAATGAACCCTCGATCGTCGCGATGAACCAAAAAACAGGGCAGGTGGTGGCGGTTGGTGCGCAAGCAAAAGAAATGATCGGTCGCACGCCGGCGCACATTGTTGCAGTGCAGCCGGTTGTTGATGGCGTTATTTCTGATTTTGAGGTCACATCCGAGATGCTTGCTTATCTGATTGGAAAGGCACAGGCCGGACATACGAAGCTTTTAGGTCCGCGGGTCGTGGTCGGTGTTCCATCGGGTATTACCTCTGTGGAGATCCGAGCGGTACGCGATGCAGCGCGTGAGGCGGGAGCCCGGGAAGTTCATATCATTGAAGAGCCGATGGCTGCGGCGATCGGAATAGAACTGCCTGTTCATGAACCGCGTGGGAACATGATCATTGATATCGGTGGAGGCACTACGGATATCGGGGTTATCTCTCTTGGTGGTCTTGTGAATGCGAGGAATGTAAGGATTGCGGGCGATAAATTCAATGCCGACATTGTGAGTCATGTGCGCAATGAATTCAAAATGTTGATCGGAGGGAAGAGTGCGGAGGAAACGAAGATCATCATTGCTTCGATCGCACCAGGAAGAATGCCACTTGAGGTTTTGGTGCGAGGTCGTGATTTGGTCACGGGATTACCGCGAGAAATGCGCATAACCGATCAGGATATACGGAATGCCATCGGTCACTCCATAGAAGAGCTGGTGGAGGCTGTGAAAGAAGTGTTGGAGACCACGCAACCAGAAATCATCGCGGATATTATGCAGCGGGGTATTTACCTTGTGGGTGGCGGCGCCCTCATTCGCGGCATTTCTGAATTTTTAAGCAGTGCACTTGGTGTTACCGTTATTCTTACTCCAGATCCTCTTACCGCAGTCGTGCGCGGTACAGCGATCGTTCTTAATGATATTGACCGCTATCATGATGCTCTTCTTAAGAGTGATGATGAGCTTGTCCCAACCGAATAGGGAGGCGCGAGGCATGCGCGAATATCTTTTTCTATGAAAACCTCTTTCTCATACCGCTCTCTCGAAAGCCAGAAGAGGGGGAGGAATCGTCTTGTATTTGTTACCATTCTCGTGATTTCTATAATTGGCGTTGACATGATAATGCGTGGTGCCATTAGAAATACAGTGCACGCAGGTGTTGCAATGGTTTCAGGATGGGTGGCAGGTGCAGGAAATATAATCTTAGGTAGTGGCGTATTTTCCTCGCAACGTACTTTGCAGAGCCAGAATAGTTTGCTTCTTGAGAGACTGGGACAATTGGAAGAACGAGCAGCTGCATATGAAGCTCTTAAGGTCGAAAATGACGAATTGCGTGCTCTGCTTCATGTGACGGGAGATGCGGCCGATCCGAACGAAAAGCGCGGAGTGACAGCACCAGTCGTTTCTTCTGTGCGCTCCTCTCCATACGGTACGTTTTTGATAGGAGCGGGATCGGCCGATGGCATTGTCTCCGGCAGTTTAGTACTGACGAGCGGTGGATTTGTCGTAGGTATTGTTGGAAACTCGGGTCTTCACACCACGATCGTTACAGAAGTGTTTGCGCCGGGAGTATCAACCGAAGGAAGTGTAAATGGTATTCCAATTATTGCGCATGGTTCTGGAGGAGGGAACGCGCGCATACAAGTCCCGCGAGGTCTCGCAGTTGCAATCGGAGACATAGTCTTGGCGCCAGCCTTAGGACAACGGCCTATCGGTATTGTCGGAAGTATTTCATCAAGTTCGGCAAGCGCATCGGAAGAGTTGCATATCCGTCTTCCGATGAATCTCGCTTCTCTATCGTATGTTTATGTCATACCACCGCGTAATTAACATACGCCTTTGTTTCGCTATTGGCGCTTTCATCGGCGTACTTTTTGCCCCTTGGTGGGTACCCTTGATCTGCATGATCTTTCTCGCTATCCGGTATCCTTCGTGGGAAGTACTTGTGATCGGACTCCTGATGGATCTTATATGGCTCCCCGGAGGGGAAGGATTCTCCATACCGCTTTTCACGATGGGCGGGGTAGCACTAGTGTGGATTCTTATGCCGTTGCGAAGACAATTTCTCACCTCCTGATGTCATTTTTTTAGTCGCGGGGTATAGTGCAAAGATGAGACGATTGTTCCGATCGAAAAAGATACTTGAAATAGCACCAGATGAGATTTTTCTTGATTCATCGAATTTACCGGGTCATGAAGCAAGCCAATTCGAGGGGCGGGTCGTCTCACGACTCTCGCGCCGCGCGCCTATCGGTGTCGGCCTAGTGTTTCTAGTTATCGTGCTCGCATTCGTAGTTCGCGTATTTAGCCTCGAAGTATTGAAAGGAGATTCGTACGCCAGCATCTCTCGCGAAAATACTCTCGAACGATCAATTCTGTTTGTAACACGTGGCTTGATTTTGGATAGGAATGGCAGGAAGCTTGCGTGGAATGAAGTGAGTACCGAAGTAGCGGCCTCCGCTACTCCTCAATTTGCTTTACGGAAATACACGAGTCTTCCAGGACTCGCACATGTATTGGGATTTGTTCAGTATCCAAGAGCTGATAAGCGTGGCGTATGGTGGCGCGAGGAATACACAGGTATCTCTGGAGGCGAGCTGGCTTTCAATTCTATTCTTGGGGGCAGGAACGGAAGCCGTATGGTAGAAACAGACGCACACGGAGAAGTACAACGTGAGAATATCATTGCCCCTGCATTAAACGGGACAGATCTCAAGCTCTCAATTGATGCGGATGTGCAAAGCGAGCTATATAAAATTCTTTCTGTGCATGCAAAAGCACAGCGTTTCGAAGGGGGAGCCGCGGTTATCATTGACGTACGGACGGGTGAATTGCTCGCACTTGTGAGTTTTCCAGAATACAACAATCAAGGACTTACTGACGGGATTTCATCAGTAGTACGTGCGGCATCAACCGACGAGCGAAAGCCGCTTTTGAATAGGGCTATTAGCGGTTTATATGTGCCCGGATCTATCGTTAAGCCGATCTTCGCCGCCGCCGCTCTAAACGAGGACCTTATCGCGCCGGAGAAAGAAATTCTTTCGACAGGCGCGATTTCAATACCCAATCCGTACGACCCCGATCGCCCGACGTTATTTCGTGATTGGACGGTGCATGGTTTGGTCGATATGCGAACGGCACTTGCTGTTTCATCGGACGAATATTTCTACACTATCGGCGGGGGGTATGGTTCACAGCGCGGTTTGGGTATTGAAAAGCTGGATGAATACGCACGCAGATTTGGTCTTGGACGTCCGACAGGGATTGCACTCCTTGGCGAGGCGGATGGCGTCATTCCCACTCCAGAGTGGAAAGCAGAAGTCTTCGGTCCCGACGATCCGTGGCGTATTGGGAATACCTACCATACGGTGATCGGCCAGTACGGTTTTCAAATTACGCCTATTCAAGCCGCTGTATTCATCGCGGCAATAGCAAACGGCGGCAAGATACTCGTTCCGACTCTCATTGCAAGCACAACGCCGGAATTTTCCGATCTGGGTATTCCAGATTCGTATCTTCAAATTGTGCGGGAAGGCATGCGTCTTGCGGTTACGTCGAATCGGACAGATGCGACAGTAAAGTCGCTTAATATCCGACAAATCCATATTGCAGCGAAAACGGGCACTGCTCAGCTCGGTGTCCGCAATGAATGGATGAATTCCTGGTCGGTCGGCTTTTGGCCAAGCGAAAAGTCGCGTTATGCATATGCGGTTGTACTTGAACGCGCGCCCGCAGGGACGCTTTCCGGCGCCTCACCTGCCATGTTTCCGTTCTTCCAATGGCTTGCAGCGTATCACCCAGAGTATGTTGAATAGGAGAGAGAGTTGTTGCACGCTCAATATCCTGTATAATGCTCGCGCACTATGGCAGACGAGAACAACTATTTAAGCAAAGAGAAATTTGACGAGCTCACAACAGAGCTCGAACACATGAAGACGGTACGTCGACGAGAAATCGCCGAACAACTCGAATACGCCCGCTCTCTGGGTGACCTTTCAGAGAACGCTGAATACGAGGAGGCGCGCAATTTGCAGGCGGCAACCGAAGATCGCATTCGGGTGATCGAAGAACATCTAAGCCATGCGCGCATCATCGAACACCCCAAAGGCAACACCGTGTCTCTCGGTAGTATTGTAACTATCCAAAAACAGGGTGAGAAAGAAGAGCATGTTTATGAAATTGTAGGTTCGGCGGAGGCAAATATGCAGGAACGCAAAATATCACATCTCTCGCCTCTGGGATCTGCGCTCATGGAGAAGAAACGTGGTGATACATTCGCATTTGATACACCCAAGGGTGCCCAGAAGTACAAGATCGTGAATATTAAGTGATACGCATAGAGCATTTGTATTCAAAATGAATACTGTTCCGCACATCGAGACTGCACATGACCTCGCGAAGAGAGCGGGGGATATCATGCGCAAGAACTTTACGAGCAATATGAAAAAACAGTGGAAAGAAGATCACACGCCCGTAACCGAAACCGACATTGCTATCAATGAAATAGTGCTCGCCGAGATCAAAAGCCGTTATCCCGAACACAGTATTCTTTCGGAGGAGGGCGATGATTTTTCCGAAGACAGCGAGTATGTCTGGGTCTGCGATCCGGTAGACGGCACGCATAATTTCTCGCATGGAATTCCCACCGCGACATTCGCTCTCGCACTTGTTCATAAAGGAGAAGTTATGCTGGGCGTCATATACGATCCTTTTCTCGATAGACTTTATTCTGCCGAAAAGGGCAAGGGTGCTTTCATGAACGGCAAAGCCATCCACGTTTCAAAGAATCCGGTCATGAAAGACAATCTTATCGGTATTGGGAAGATGAAAAAGGTGCGCAACCTGTTTCCGGTGATGGAAGCGGGATATGGACACGGTGTTTCTTTCATTACAGGCCTCTCGATCCATTACATGAGCGCTCTTGTCGCGTCGGGAGAGTTCGCAGCTTCGATTTTTGGCGGTACATCTCCGCACGACATGGCTGCAGCCAAGATCTTAGTCGAGGAGGCTGGCGGAAAAGTTACCGATCTTGCAGGTGCTATACCCAAACGATACGACCGTGACATTGAGGGTCAGCTGTGTTCAAACGGTATTCTTCATGACGAGCTTTTGGCACTTTTAGAGAAGGGAGTTCCCCACGCGTGATATACTTTCATTATTATCTGTACATTTATGAATGCAGAGACTTTGAAGAAGACAGCAAAGCAGATGGTGGCTTCTGGAAAGGGGATTATCGCGGCAGACGAAAGCACGCCGACATGTCAAAAACGATTTGAAGCAGTTGGTGTCCCATGTACCGAAGAAAATCGCCGCGCATACCGCGAGACAATAATAACTGCGCCGAGTTTAGAGCAGTATGTAAGCGGCATAATTCTCTATGACGAAACCATCCGGCAGGCAACTTCCGATGGCGAGCCATTTTCCGTGACGCTTGCCAACAAGGGAATACTGCCCGGAATAAAAGTAGATGCGGGGGCAAAAGATTTAGCACTTCATTCCGGCGAGAAGGTCACTGAAGGACTCGATGGTCTTCGTGAACGTCTCGCAGAATACAGTAATTTCGGAGCCAAGTTTGCGAAATGGCGGGCGGTCATCACGATAGGAAAGAACATGCCCTCAAGCGCCTGTATTCAGGCAAATGCGCATGCAATGGCACGCTACGCCGCTCTTTGTCAGGAAGCCGGCATTGTGCCGATTGTTGAGCCCGAAGTCTTGATAGACGGAGATCATTCGATCGAACAGTGTTATGAAGCGAGTGTCGCGATACTTAAAAAGACTTTTGAAGAGCTTGCAGGGCAAGATGTGATGTTGGAAGGGACTATCCTAAAAGCGAGCATGGTAATCGCAGGGAAGTCGGCCGTAAAGCAATCCACAGTTGAGGAAGTCGCCAAAGAGACACTGCGTGCTCTCAAGGAAACTGTGCCGGCGAATCTTGCCGGTATCGTGTTTCTCTCGGGAGGGCAAGGCGACGAGCAGGCAACGGAACATTTGAATGCGATGAACTCTGCGGGAAAGCATCCGTGGCCGCTTTCGTTTTCTTATGCGCGCGCGATACAAAATCCCGTTCTCAAGCTCTGGGCCGAGAATCCCAGCGCGAATGTGCCGAAGGCACAAGAAACTCTTCTCTTTCGTTCACGAATGAATAGCCTTGCTACGCAAGGAAAATATTCGAGCGAGATGGAGAAAGGGAGACCGTACTAATACAAATCCAATTCATAGCGGAGCCTCGTGCCTTCTGTCATCGCTAATGGTCGGCCAGAGCCACGGGGATGCACCCATCTGCCATCCGGCCGAGGGCATTTTCGCCAGGGCTACTCGCGCCTAGATGCCTATGTGCGCGGCTTCTCCGCGCCACTCCCGCGTGCTCGCGGAAGGCGCGGGCAGCGCCTCTGATTGGGGGAAGGAAGGCATCCTTCCCCCAGCTCGGTCTCCGCTTCGCAGCTGTTTGCGAACGATTACAGCTATATCGGATTCTATCTTCGTCTTGGTTCTGTGCCTCGCATGTACGGGCCTTCAGCGTCCGCCCATCGCCACAACCCCCTTCCTCGTTTTCAAGCCCGTGCGTGCGCAAATCCCGCCGTGGCAGAGTCAAAGCACGGCGGGCTCCCTTACTAATGTAGAATGACCTTATGGATACTGAACGATGGCCACGCCCACTAAGAGCACCTGACACGGGAAGTGATTCCTCGGATGAATCCAGCAACCGGAGTTTGTCCGAACAAGGAAAGAATCCTTTGGAGGGTATAAAAAATTGGGAGGAAAAAGACGGGGAAATTTGCATCAAAAAGATAGAAGCCATCCCGACACCACTCTGGCATGACGGATGGTATAGAAACCCCACATCGGGCAGATCGAACAGCTACGGAGTTAATGTCGAAAATCCAAAAGAACATGCGACGGTAGTGGTAAAAGGCGGATGTTTTTTTGTGGACGAGAAAACCAAGGAGTTTTTCGGGAAGAATTCTGTATCTCTAGACGAACTGTACGGAGGCATATCATTTGATGTGGCAAGAAAGGAGCACGATATTGCTGCCTTGATTCAGGAGAGTTTTCAATCTCTGTTGCATAAAAAAGCCAACTGTCCGGAACCAATAGACGTAAAAGCCGTTACGAGCGTCTTTACCCAAAACAATGAAATCGTGGGATTGACCGATTTCTTCCGCAACGAATTGGAGAAGGAAGAGGGCAAAACAAAGTTTACCGCTAGTAATTTCGTGCACGCCGCTGTCAAGTTAGGGATAGATCCGTTTTATCCCATGAGTGAAGAGGCAGATAAAAGCGTCAGAGACGATGCCTTTCGTTGGTTGTTCGGTCAATGTTTGGAAAAAAGCAAGCAGAGTGTTTACCGATACAAGATAGACGGGCCGAATACTCGTCTACTAGATTTAATGACTCTGAGCCTTCCCGATAGACGGAAGCATTTTATCGAGGCAAACAATACAGATGATGTCCGTGATGCCGTGGAACGGTTTGCTTCCAGATTGGGCGAATTCTACGGCGTTTTACATAGGAGCGATATCAGCTATCACGGTCACTCCTCCGAACACTGCACACTCGTTGATGTTACGATCTGCGGCGTGATCATGGATATTGGTGGACTCACTCAAGACACTTCTGTAAGTAAGCAATCAGAGTCATATCTCGCTCAAACAATAAAAACGACCAATTTAATATCATATGTCTGCGAGAACATATTAAGGCTAGACAAAACTGTATCGGAGAGCGCCCTGAACGTTTTTCGGGAAAAGTATAAGAACTTATATACCGATGAAACTGTCGAATATCTTTCGAAAACGAGAAATAACGACGACGGACCCAACAAAATAAGAACTCATTATTTTAATGCTTTAGCTGGTGATTGGATAAAACTCGCGCCTGACCTAAAGGACCTCTCTTGGGATGGGTAAGCGCAATATTAAACATCCTGAAATGCAAGAGGGGTGGTTAGAACTCTCAGAAATTGAGATCTAAGGCCACCAGGTCAAAAACTCCTCAAAATAAGAGGTTCTAACCCGTCTTGAAATGTCGAATAAATCCGCCCCGCCGCCATTCAATTTTGGATTCCCCCGCGAAAAATCAGAAAGAATGGAAAGCGGCGGGCGCGGGTTCGAGGGCGCGCGTACTCGCGCGCCCTAGAGAATCACCACGGAATCGAATCGTGATGCAGGGTATCGCACTGGCACGCGCGCGGCGTTTTCGCTCTCTCATCCGAGGAAGTTTCTATTTGTGGACTCACCGAGAATCGAACTCGGGACTGTGCAATGCGAATGCACCGGTATACCACTTACCTATGAGCCCTCGTGTATGCTTCGCGCATGTTCGGGCGAACATTCCTTCGAAATGTTTTAGCCCACACGAGAATATAACAGATGGAGAGCATTCGCTCAATTCAAAAGCCAGATGTGTATTAGACTTTCCACTCGTCCGTAAATATACTATTCTTCTCGGACGCACCCTTAGCTCAGTTGGTTAGAGCGTTCGATTCACATTCGAAAGGCGGGAGGTTCGAGTCCTCCAGGGTGCACATCCGAGCAAGCGCAGGATGTGCAAGCCGGAGCGCGACGGCGCGAGGCGGGGTCGCGGAAATTTCTATCAAGAAATTATCCGTGACCACACATTTATTTCTTGCTAGGATGTCGAGCGAGCATCGAATACTTTATCGGGCCGTAGTATACCGGTAGTACGTGCGCTTCGGGTGCGTAAAGACCGGGTTCGATTCCCGGCGGCCCGATTAGGGACGAGAACAGCACTTGAGTGCTGTTCGTCCAGGATCGAATGGCGGAGCGATGCCGCGCAAGAATGCGCGGCCGCGAGCCCCGGCTTGAGACCGAGCCGCGCGACGGCGCGGCGAGAGTCGAGAGGATTCCAGGGCGGCCCGACCAGGAAACTTCACAAATGGTGCTGTTTTCTATTGGCAACACGCGGGATGTCGTATAGTGGTAGTACGCAAGGCTGGGGGTCTTGTAGCCCGAGTCCGATTCTCGGCATCCCGAATGAACGAAGTGAAAGAAGTCCCCTTGGGGCAATATAAGTTGTGCTATAATCTTCTCTTTATGGAGTACAAAATCTTCAGCTTGGGTGCAAACGATGGACTCGCACAAAAGATCTCAGAAAAACTCGGAAAACCTCTCGGGAAGATCAAGTGCAGGTCATTCAGCGATGGCGAACAACAGGTGCAATTCTTGGAGAATCTGCGCGGAAAAGATGTCTTTCTGATCCAGCCTACAAATCCACCGGCAGAGAATTGGGTGCGGCTCATGCTCGCGATAGATGCCGCTCGCGGAGCATCGGCACATGAAATTACCGCAGTGGTCCCGTATTTCGGCTACTCGCGCCAGGACCGCAAATCGAAGCCTCGCGAACCGATCTCCGCGAGCGTTTTCGCGAGGACGCTCGAAAGCGCAGGCACTTCTCGTTTTCTTACGATGGATCTTCACAACGATGCGATCGGAGGGTTTTTCAGTCATGCCATTGTAGACAATCTCTATGCGCGGCAGGTCTTTATCTCGCACTTCCGCAATGTGTTCAAAGACGCCCTTGCGGCCGATAATCTTATCGTTGTTTCGCCCGATGCTGGCGGAGTGGTGCGTGCGCAATCCTACGCCAAACGGCTCATGAAATCCGCTGATCTTGCCATAATCCACAAAGAGCGTGATGTTCCAAATCAGATCGTCCGTATGAAATTAATCGGTGATGTGCGCGGAAAGATCGCATTGATCACAGATGACATGGCTGATACCTGCGGCACGCTCGCGCGCGCGGCGGATCTTCTTGTGGAAAATGGCGCACGCGAAGTGTATGCGGCTGCCACACACGGCATACTTTCGCGAGATGCGATAGCGACCATTGAGGCGTCTCCCATCAAAAGGCTTTTCATCACAGACACGATATCTGCCGACCGACCGCTGGGTCAAAAGATCGAAGTTGTATCCGTAGGAGGTATTTTTGGCGATGCAATACAGCGTATTGAGACCGGTGAATCTTTAAGCGCACTCTTTGAGACCGAATAGCTCTTGTCCTCTCGGCCGGAATCTCTCCTTACAGGAGCAGTACAGGTTTCAGATTTTCTCATCGCAAGGCGACTCAAAAATATCTTCAACCTTTTCGATTACTGCACGCACGATGCGCAGGCATCATGCTCTCGATGGCTTGCTTCGCAAGTCCTCTCGGCCGGAATCGAACCGACATCAATCCCTTCGGAGGGGACTATCCTATCCATTGAACGACGAGAGGTTGGCCTATCCTAGCACTTTTGGTAGTATTACGACGAACAAATCCAGGGCCCATAGTAAAGTGGTATTACGCGTCCATGGCATGGACGAAGGCCGGGTCCGATTCCCGGTGGGTCCACAAAATACTAAAAATCTAAACTGCTTTAGATTTTTTGATTTTGTGGGAGGCGCAACGATGTTTTTGTTTTGCTGAAAGCAAAGGCAAAAACCGTGAGCCGGGGTCGCGAGATTTTTCCGTCGGGAAAAATACTTGTGACCACAAAAGTCATAAGTTGCGCATAATTTGCTGCTGCAAATTTACGCGACCACGCTTCGCGTCGTCGCGCTCCGGCCGTTGAGCCGTGTCTCGCGTTTCAGTCACGCGTAATTTCTTGCTAGAAATTCGCCTGACCACGCCTCGCGCCGCGCTCCGGCCGTTGAAGCCTTGCGAATCTCGGCTTCAACCCCACTCGATAGTCGCCGGTGGTTTGTCGGAAATGCGATAGACGACGGCACCTACCCCGCGCACCTCATTAGTAATGCGGCGAGAGACCTTGTCTAAAAAGTCGTAGGGGAGCCGAGCGAAACGGGCAGTGAAGCCGTTCACACTCCACACGGCCCAGAGTGCCACGACGTGTCCGGTGCCGGCATCATCGCCCTTAGAGACGGTGTGTTCGGAGCGGGTGAGTGTCGCTCCTGCCTGCCAGACAGTTTTGTAGAGGTCGGCTGCGCGTAATTCTTCGATATAGATCGCATCTATGGTGCGGGCGATCTTCAAATTCTCTGCCGTTACCTCACCCTCAATGCGTACGACGAGTCCTGGGCCGGGGAATGGGTGGCGTACAAGCAAATCTTCTGGAACTCCAATATCGCGGCCAATCGCACGAGCGGAATCTTTGACCTGATCTTCGAGAGGCGATATCTCGGGGATTGAGAAGCCGAGCTTCACGTTGTGATGCACTTTTATCTCGGCGACGCGCGCGCCTGTTGCGTGTCCGTGCCCGCTTTCTCGTACATCGGTGTAGAGCGTGCCCTGTGCAATAAAGTCAGCGCCGAATTCCTGCATTTTCTTCTCAAGTACTTCTTTATACACGCCACGCATCGCAA
>CAYIJV010000010.1:0-25487 GCA_964363895.1 uncultured Candidatus Saccharibacteria bacterium | reverse complement strand
GATACCCACACGGTGTCCGCTTCGCGCGTCATCTTGTGCTCTAACGGCTTCGAAAATATCCATATCATCAACGAAGCGGGGCTCGATATCGATGCTCGGTACCACCACCTGGTAAGCGGAAAAATCGGTTACATGTCGGGCTATCTCGAAAACATGAACAAGCCGCCGATCGCAATCAGCTACTACACCGACTCGATTGTCGGCATCGAGAATTCCTATTATTACCTCACTCGTAGGCCGTATGAATACGAGAAGGGCCGCGAGCACAATCTGATTTCGGTCGGCGGTCCAGATCTCGACCTCGACGAAAGTTCTCCGTACTCGCATCAAGACGAATATCCCGACGACATGGGCGAGCAGATCGACGCATTTTTGCACAAGGTCTACAGCATCGAGCCGAATAAGAAGATCGAATACATGTTCACATGGCACGGCCTTATGGGCTATACGAAAAACGGCGTGCGCCTGATCGGTCCTGAACCGCAAAATCCGATCCTGCTCTACAATCTCGGATGCAACGGGGTGGGCATTTTGTCTTCCATCTACGGCGGCAGAAAGATCGCGCGGCATATTGCCGGTGAACCTGTAGAGCCGTCAATCTTCGACGTGCCGGCTCGGCCTGCCGCCGAGCCGCGTATTGCGAAAAAAGAGGAGTTGTCGAGCGGCGACCTCGCGGGGAACCCCCGAAGCGCACCCTAGCGAATCGCCCGTTGGCTTGAAGTTTTTATAATTCCTGATACAGTGTCGCGATGTTGAAAATACGGATGCAGAGGACGGGACGCATAAATAGCCCTTCGTTTCGCATTGTTGTCGTCGAACACACCTCAAGCCCCACGGCGGGTAAGTTTGTCGAGAAAGTCGGTACCTATAATCCGAAAAGCAAAGAGCGTAATTTGAATATCGAACGCGTCAAATATTGGATTTCCGTTGGAGCGAAGCCATCGGACACAGTTCACAACATGCTCGTTACTCTTGGCGCACTGAACGCAAAGAAAATCAATGTTCTCCCTAAGTTCGTAGAGAAGAAGGCAGAGGAAGCGGCTCCAGTAGAGGAAAGCCCCGCGACAGAGACCGCAAAGGACAAGGCAGTAGAAGCAGCTGCCGAGACACCAGCACAGGCATAGGCTTGGTATACTTATCTTGATTAATAGATAGATTGATTGATATGGAACGAGACCAAGAATTCCTGGAGTATGTGGTGAAGGCATTGGTGGATCATCCGGAGGATGTAAAGATAACTCGCACTGTTGACGAAATGGGAGTCCTCCTTACGCTCATGGTCCACAAAGACGATATGGGGAAGGTGATCGGTCGCTCCGGTGCGACTGCCAAAGCAATTCGCACTGTCTTGCGTGTCGTCGGGATGAAAAATGATGCGCGGGTCAATCTTAAAATTGAAGAGCCAGAGGGAAGCGAACGCGGCATGGGTGGAGATGGTAGCTCGGGAGGCGAAAGTGAGAAACCATCAGAACCATACGTACGCGACACTACCGTTGATGATGTCATTAAGGATTTGAAAGGGGAATGATTCACTTTCACATCGTCACACTTTTTCCTGAATCAATCGAGCCGTATCTTAAGAGCTCGATACTCGGCCGTGCGATTGTGGCGAAGAGGATAAAGATATCTTTTTACGACCCCAAGAAATTCACGCGTGATAAATACGGTCGTGTCGACAGGCGACCCTACGGCGGCGGCCCCGGGATGGTTTTGGAGCCGGATGGGATGTTGCGCGCGGCCGAAAAAGCCGTTGGTAAAAAGAGGGGAGCAGAGAAGATATTTTTTGCGACTGACGGCGATATATTCGATGAGGCCATGGCCAAAAGATTGTCCAAAAAGAAAGACGTTCTCCTTATCTGCGGGCACTACGAGGGAGTGGATGCACGCGTGCAAAAAATACTGAAAGCAAGAAAAGTTTCGATGGGCCCCTTTGTCATTACAGGTGGCGAACTCCCAGCGGCGACGGTCATTGATGCTGTTGCGCGTTTTGTGTCGGGCGTTTTGGGTAAATCCGAATCACTCGAAGCTTCGCGCGTCTCAAGTCCCGAAGTCTATACACGTCCAGAGACGCTCGTATGGAAGGGCAAAAAACATAAGGTCCCGAAGGTTTTACTTACGGGCCATCATGCAAAGATAGAGGAGTGGAAAAAGTCGAAAAGGAACGTCGCTTGACAGGCAAAACTCATTCATATATATTGTGCCGACATTTGCTACGAGCCGATTGAGTCCTGGCTGCGCTTTTAGTAAAAGGTTTTAGTTCGGGGAAGCCTTTTATTTAATAACGTTTTTTATCCTACGGCCGACAACGCCGCATGGACACTTTATTGTTATGGCGAAGACAAAACACGTGCGACCGCAGAGATATTTTGGGAAGTTTCGTGAGCCTCTGGTGAAATTCCCGAGTCTTGTCGAAGCCCAGATCAAATCGTTCCACGACTTTGTGGAGGGAGGGGCGGAGCGTGTCTTCAAAGAGTTTTCTCCTATTTCGGATCATTCCGGCAAGAAATTTGAATTAAAGCTCGTGAAGTTCACTTTCGCCAAGTTGCGTTGGGACGAACAGTACGCAAAGCGCGCGATGAAGACATACGAAGCCCCGCTTTCGATGGTGGTGCGCCTCAAGAACAAGACGACGGGCGAGGAGAAAGAGCAGGAGATATTTCTCTCTGATTTCCCGTGGATGACCCCGCACGGCACATTCATAATAAACGGCGTTGAACGTATCGTCGTTCCGCAGCTTGCGCGCTCATACGGCGTTTTCTTTGAATCAATTCCTTACAAAGGCCAAAATTATTTTGCCGCTAAGATAATTCCCGCGCGCGGTGTCTGGATCGAGATAGAATCCGACGCGGACGGTTGTATCTATGTAAAAATCGACCGCAAACGCAAATTCCCCGTGACCTCGCTGTTGCGAGTCTTGGGGCTTGCGAGTGAAAAAGAAATTCTTGCTCGCTTTTCCGCCAAAGGCGGATCCGCCTCGGGCGGAGACAATTCTGCCGCATACGACACTATCGTGAAAACTCTCGCGCACGATCACGCGCATACTCCTGAAGAGGCTTTCGTCGAAATTTACCGAAGATTGCGCGATGGTGACATCGCGACCGCTGAATCTGCGCGTACACATGTCGGATCGATTCTCTCTGCGGAACGATATGATTTTTCGAGAGTCGGTCGTTTTCATTTCAATCGTCGCTTCGGACTTGGTATAGCCGAAAAGGACCTTACGAACGCAACACTCACACTCTCCGATGTTGTCCGCATCATTACGCACATTGCGGAATTGAATGCGAATCCGAATTCACAATCCGACGACATCGATCACCTTGGATTTCGCCGCGTGCGCTTTGCTGGCGAGCTTCTCGAGGGCCGCATGCGCGTGGGCCTTTCCCGCATGAAGCGCAATATTCAGGACAGGATGGCAATGGTCGACGCTGAGACCAGCAATCCAGTTTCTTTGGTAAATCCGCGTCCCTTTCAAGCAGCTATCCGCGAATTTTTCACTACGGATCAGCTCTCCCAGCTCATGCAGCAGTACAACACGCTCGATGAGATCGAACACTTGCGCACGCTCTCCACGCTGGGTCGCGGCGGTCTCACATCCGAACGCGCTGGTCTTGAAGTCCGCGATGTACACTCATCGCACTATGGTCGCGTGTGCCCTATTCATACACCGGAAGGTAAGAACATCGGGCTTGTCTTGCATATGTCGCTTTACGCGCGTCCGAACGAATTCGGCATTATCGAAACGCCGTATGCAAAAGTTGTGAAGGGAGTTATCACAAAAGAAATTGTCTACCTGAACGCGCTTGAAGAAGAGCAGTATGCGATAGCGCATGCCGCAACCCCGCGTGACGATAACGGCCTCATTAGCGTGAAGATGGCGGAAGTCCGCAAGGAAGGAAACCCCACGCTCGTTAAGCGTGAGAATGTCGATTTCATGGAAGTGGCGACGAACCAGCCGTTCTCTGTAGCGACCTCGCTTATTCCATTCGTCGAAAACGATGACGCAAATCGTGCACTCATGGGTTCGAACATGCAAAAGCAGGCAGTCCCTTTGGTTTCCCCCGAGGCGCCTGTGGTTGCAACTGGCGTCGAAGCCGCAGCTGCGCGCGACTCCGGCCGGCTTATTTTGGCGGAAGAGTCTGGAGAAGCCATCTACGCCGACGCACAAATGATCAAAGTCAGGAATTCTGAAGGTAAAACAAAAGAATATCCGTTGGTTAATTTCTCCCGTACCAATGGCTTCACGACGTTCCATCAGCGCCCGCTCATCTCCGTGGGCGATTCAGTGAAGAAAGGTGCGATCCTTGCCGACACCTCCACATCCGTCGGAGGACAACTCGCGATCGGACAAAATGTTCGTGTGGCGTTTTTGCCGTGGTTTGGCGCAAACTACGAAGACGCTATCGTCATTTCCGAAAAGCTGGCAAAAGAGGCGCGCTTCACGTCAATTCACATGGAGGAATTCATCTGTGTCGTTCGTGACACAAAGCTTGGTGCCGAGGTAACGACGCACGACATTCCGAATGTCAGTGAATTCAAACTCCGCAATCTTGATGAAGACGGTGTTATCCGCATTGGTGCGGAGGTACGCTCTGGAGACATTTTGGTGGGTAAAGTTACGCCAAAAGGCGAGACGCAGCTTACTCCTGAAGAGCGCCTCTTGCATGCTATATTCGGCGAGAAAGCAAAAGATGTGAAAGATACATCGTTGCGCATGGAAGGCGGAAAGCGCGGGCGTGTTATCGGCGTCAAGGTATTCTCGCGTGAGACGGGCGATCAGCTCGAGAGCGGCGTCATCAAGCGCGTGCACATAGAAGTAGCGCAATTGCGCACGATCTCTGTGGGCGACAAACTGGCAGGTCGTCACGGCAACAAAGGCGTTATTTCTCGGATTCTTCCGGAGGAAGACATGCCATTTGATCAAGAGGGTAATCCTGTTGACATTATCCTCACTCCGCTTGGAGTACCGAGTCGTATGAACTTGGGCCAAATTCTCGAACTTCACCTCGGCCTTGCCGCTGACATGCTCGGGTATCAGGCAGTCGTCCCTTCGTTTGCCGGTGCTACCGAAGAGGAGATTCGCAATGAATTGAAAGAGGCGGGCGTCTCGGAAACCGGCAAGCGAGTACTATTCGACGGCCGCACGGGAGAAGCATTTGCACAGCCGGTTTCAGTCGGCGTTATGTACATGTTGAAACTTCACCACATGGTTGAAGACAAGATCCACATGCGCTCCATCGGACCTTATTCGCTCACGACACAGCAACCCTTGGGCGGCAAAGCACAAAACGGCGGTCAGCGCGTGGGGGAAATGGAGGTCTGGGCATTTTTGGGCTACGGTGCCGCATACTCACTCCGTGAAATCCTTACGATCAAATCCGACGACATCTTGGGTCGCTCGGCGGCGTTTGATGCCATCGTTTCAGGCAAGCGCATTCAAGAATCAAACACTCCCGCAACGTTCAATGTCCTGGTCCGGCATTTGCGTGGGTTGGGTATCGACATCGAATTTAAAGGCGGCACTCAAAACTTCTAATCAATATTCCTATGGCTATGAAAAAGAAAGACGTTATCCCGCAGGATTTTGAAGCAGTCGCGATGCGACTCGCTTCTCCAGAGCGTGTATTGGAGTGGAGTTTTGGGGAAATTACAAAGCCGGAGACGATCAACTACCGCACGCAGCGGCCGGAGAAAAACGGTCTCTTTGATGAGCGCGTTTTTGGGCCAGAGAAAGATTATGAATGTTACTGCGGTAAGTATCGCGGTATTCGTTTCCGCGGCGTTGTCTGCGAAAAATGTGGCGTAGAGATCACGCGCGCAATTGTCCGCCGTGAGCGTATGGGCCACATTGATCTTGCAACTCCCGTTTCGCATATCTGGTTTTTGCGCGGCATTCCTTCGCGTATCGCTTTGATGCTCGGACTCTCGGCCGCAGAAGTTGAAAAAGTTGTCTATTTCGCCGGCTACATTGTGACGCATGTCGATGAGGCTGAGCGCGTCAGGCTTCTGAAAGATTTGGATCAGGAGTTTCAGATGAAAAACAAATCCGCCGCCAGCGCGGAAATTAAGACCGATCTCAAGGAACGGGCAACCAAGGCTAAGAAAGAAATAGAATCGATCCGACAGGGTGCTGTTCTCGACGAAGCGACATACCACCTCTTTGCCGTCAAGTACGGGGCAATGTTCCGTGCGGCGATAGGTGCCGAGGCTCTCTACAACATTTTAAAGAATATCGATATTGGTGAATTCATCAAGCGCGTGAAGGTGGCTTACGAAAAATCAGGTGTGGCAGAGCGCGACAAATTGCGTAAGCGTCTTGGACTTGCTGAAAGCTTGCAACGCGCAGGAGTTCGGCCCGAATGGATGTTTTTGACACGCTTGCCTGTTGTGCCGCCGGCTTTGCGCCCGATGGTCGCTTTGGAGGGTGGTCGCCACGCCTCGTCGGACTTGAATGACCTCTATCGTCGCGTCATTAACCGTAACAATCGCCTAAAACGCCTTCAGGCAATCCACGCTCCAGAGGTCATTTTGCGCAACGAAAAGCGCATTTTGCAGGAGGCAGTGGATGCACTTCTTGACAACTCAATGCGTCGCGGCGCGGGAGTGCTCGGCATTCTCGGTGGTCGCCGGCGCGCACTCAAATCGCTCGCAGACTATCTCAAGGGTAAGCACGGGTACTTGCGTCAAAATCTTCTCGGCAAACGTGTCGATTATTCGGGTCGGTCTGTTATCGTCGTCGGACCTGATCTGGCACTAGATGAATGCGGATTGCCGAAGCACATGGTACTTGAACTCTTCCGACCGTTCGTCATTCAAGGTCTCTTGTCCCGTGAGCTTGCCTACAACATTCGCGGCGCAGGCAGGCTTATTGAAGACGAAGCTCCAGAGGTATGGCCAATCCTCGAAGAGGTAATCAAGAATAAATATGTTCTCTTGAACCGCGCACCCACGCTTCATCGTCAATCGATTCAGGCGTTTCGTCCTGTTCTCATCGAAGGTAATGCTATTCAGATACATCCGCTCGTGTGTCCTGCATACAACGCCGATTTCGACGGCGACGCTATGGCGGTACACGTGCCGCTTTCGGAAGCTGCGCAAATGGAGGCCGCGGAAATCATGTCGGCAAATAAGAACGTCTTGAAGCCGGGCTCTGGCGATGTCGTCGTCGCGTCCAAACTCCTGGACATCATTCTCGGATGCTACTGGATGACAAAAGCCGTAGATGGTCTAAAAGGCGAGGGCAATGCACTCCCATCGACCAATGCCGCAATTACTACATATGATTTTGGTGCGATTGATTTGCGCGCAAAAATTAAAGTTCTGCCGAGCGATACCAAGAAATACGAACAATTTGGAGGCAAGGTGTTTGAAACTACCGTCGGACGTCTCCTATTCAATTCCGTACTTCCGAGCGACTTCCCGTACCTGAATGAGGAAATAACCAACAAGCGTATGGGCTCCCTTGTCCATAACCTTGTTACGCACTACAAGCTCGACGGTATTCCTGCGATCCTCGACAAAATAAAGACATTCGGTTTCCGCTATGCGACCCATGCGGGCATTACGTGGGCGATTTCTGATGTTGTGATACCGAAAGTGAAAGAAGAAATGGTCAAAAAGGGTCGCGAACAAGCTGCAAAAGAACTCGAGAATTTCAACAGCGGACTCCTTACTGAAGATGAGCGCCGCCGTATGACGATCGAGATCTGGGGCAAGGTCTCTGGAGAATTACGCAAACATGTAGTAGATGTGCTTGATCGAAGTGGTTCCGTGCACGACATGATAACCTCCGGCGCCCGCGGCTCTGTTGTACAGCTGCACCAGATGGTTGGTATGAAAGGTCTGATCACCAATCCGCGCGGTGAGATCATCGAATTTCCCATCACTTCGTCTTTAAAAGAAGGTCTTACGCCGATTGAATATTTCATCTCGACGCACGGTGCGCGAAAAGGACTTGCTGACACCGCACTCAACACCGCGCGCGCGGGCTACCTAACGCGTCGTCTCTTCGATGTAGCGCACGACGTTGTAGTCTTGGAAGATGATTGTGGTACCAAAGAGGGTGTCGTCATTCCCCGCCCCGGAAAGGAAAATATCGGCGGTTCGTTTGCCGACCGTGTGGCAGGCCGTCTTTTGACGGAAGACGCTGCCGGTTTAAAGCGCAATCGCCTTTTGAGTCGCGATGATGCAAAGGCCATCGAGGAGAGTAAGGTCTCGGAAGTCATTGTACGCTCGCCGATGACATGCAAGGTTGCGCGCGGAGTGTGTCAGAAGTGCTATGGAATGGATCTCACCACGGGCGAAATCGTCGATGTCGGCGAGGCGATCGGTGTTATCGCAGCGCAAGCGATCGGAGAACCGGGTACCCAGCTTACGATGCGTACCTTCCACACAGGCGGTGTTGCGACTGCTGGAGGAGATATCACGATGGGCCTGCCACGCGTTGAAGAGGTATTTGAGACGCGTATGCCGAAGCTTCCTACCACGATTGCGCGTGTCTCGGGTGTCGTTACCGATATTGTGAAAGATGGCCAGGAAACCGTCATCACCATTCTTCCCGAAGCAAGTACGGCGACAAAGACCGCGAAAGCTGCGAAAAAGGACGCTGAATATCGCATACACCCTCTCCGCACCATTCTCGTAAAGAAAGGTGCCAATGTTACAAAAGGTGACTTCCTTACCGACGGTTCTGCGGACCTTGAAGAACTCTTTACTTTTGCTGGCAAGGAGCGCGCGCAACAATACATCATCAATGAAATCACGCGTATTTACGAATTGCAGGGAGTCTCGACTGCCCGTAAGCACCTCGAGGTCATCGTGAAGCAGATGTTCTCTCGCGTTTCCGTCGTGCATTCAGGAGACACAGGAGTATCTGCGGGCGAGATCATCGCGGATTTCGAATTCGAGCGCATCAACAAAACTCAAAAAGAGGTAGAGGGAGAACCCGCAAAAGGGAAGCAGCTCTTGCTCGGTATCACCGAGGTTTCTCTCACCCGCGCGTCGTTCCTCTCGGCGATCTCATTCCAGAACACCCCGCGTAAACTCGCCGAAGCGGCAGTTGGTGGTGCAGTGGATAGACTAATTGGCCTCAAAGAGAACGTTATCATCGGCCGTCTTATTCCTGCAGGTACCGGATTCAAGGGTAGCAAGAAGCACAAGATGATAGAACAGATGGAAGCAGAATTCGCCGCTTCATCCTCTGCCGAGGTGCCGCAGACAGAACGGGAACGCTCCGAGCGCTAAATATTGACAGCAGTGCGGTCGTTCGGTATTCTCTTCACGGGATTCCCGCCGGGTGTCCGCGAGTTTTTCCTTTGCAAAGAGAGGGACCAATGGCCAAGAATGAGGAAGCGAAGATTCCGACTACGGTTCAACAGGGTGTGACACTCCGGGGTTGGGGACCAGCCCTACCTGTCAAAGGACTCGGCTTCCTGCAAAAGCTGGTCGATCAGTCAAAGATCGAGCTTGAGCTGATCAACCTGTATCTGGAAGATGCCCCCTATCATATCAGGAGCGAAGAGGGGCCCGTTACCAGCGACCACCATCGGTGGAATATGGTTCATTACTTCAAGCTGGCATCGGGGGCGATGGTCGCGATCATGATTCCCGACCGGAGGGACGGCATGAATACGCGTTCTGTCGCTTTTCATGTACGCGAGGGAAGCGATGTTCAACCGGGCTCCTTCGAACTTAAGGCGTTCTTTTACTGTCTCGTGCGGCACGTCAACGGGACGGAGAAACCCGAAAAAAGCTGGTGAAATAGAAGGGGGGCAATCGGGCACCGATTGCCCCCCTAATGATTTTTGTATGAGAAAGCGCATAATGGCCTTATGGCAGATACCGTTCAGCAGATAAAGGATCGACTCTCCATAGTCGATGTGGTCTCGCAATATGTGAAGCTTGAACGCGCGGGTTCCTCTCTTCGCGCGCGCTGTCCATTTCATGCGGAGCGCACACCGTCATTCCACGTTTCGCTCGATAGAGGCACATATCATTGTTTTGGCTGCAATGTGGGGGGCGACATCTTTTCTTTTGTTGAGGCTGTCGAGGGGTTGGATTTCAAAGGTGCTCTCAAAGTGCTTGCAGAAAAAGCGGGCGTGGAATTGGTATACCAGCGTAACGAGTCACGGGAAGGGCGGGACGAGCGCGAGCGACTCTTCGAGATTCTTGAAGTCGCAACTATATTTTACACATCTCGTCTTACCGATGCCGCAAAGGAATATCTCAAAGAGCGAGGGATCAGCAACGCGACAATCCAAGAATTTCGCCTCGGGCTTGCGGGGGATCCATGGAGCGAAGCTTCGGAGCATCTCAAAGCAAAGAAGTTTACAGAAAGGGAAATTCTTGATGCAGGACTGGCCAAGAAAAATGAACGCGGCACTCTCACAGACAAGTTTCGCAATCGCATCATGTTCCCCATTGCCGATTCCGCAGGCCGCGTGGTCGGATTTTCTGGCCGGATTTTTGGAGAAAATGCATCACCGGAAGCACCAAAATATTTGAATAGTCCCGAGACGCCACTTTTTCACAAATCCCGTATTTTGTATGGTTTTGATCGTGCAAAAGCAGCCATTCGAAAGGCAAATTGTGCGGTTCTGGTGGAAGGACAGATGGATTTATTGGCTTCAAGTCAGGCCGGATGGGGAAATACGGTTGCTGTCTCCGGTACTGCATTTACCCCCGAGCATACAGCGCTTATCCATCGCATGACGGAGAATCTTGTGCTTGCACTCGACGCGGACGAAGCGGGGATCAAGGCGGCGGGCCGCGCCGCTCGCGTGGCTCTCCAAGGAGGTCTTAATGTTAAGGTCGCACAACTCCCGACAGGTCTCGATCCGGCTGATTTCATACAAAAAAATGGTGCGGAGGCATGGAAAAAAGCGATCCGTGATTCGAAAGACATCATCACATTTCTTCTGGATGTGCTCGAAGAGCACCTGCCTGCGCAGGCAGGCACGCCTCACTCGGACAAGTTCCGAAGAGCCGTGGAAACAATAGTCTTGCCATTTTTGACTGATGTACAAAGTCCTATTGCGCGCGAACAATATCTTCGCGAGATTGCAAAACGTCTAGCTGTGTCCGAGCGGGCTGTTGCCGAGGCACTTCAGAAAGTTCCCCGTGCTCCCGCCTCTGTTGAGGCTGGCGTCCCGAGAACGAAAACACAAATAACTTCTCATGATTTGCGTTCATCTGATCGGGCGAAGCCCTCCTCCGACCAAGTCTACGGACGGGCGAAGCAAGCATTCTCCATTCTGCTCTGGCAGCAATCGCTGCCCAAGCCCTCGATAGATCCTGTAGCCTATGCGCAAGAGCTTGAAGAAACAATTGGAGCGGAAGTGTTTGCAACACTCGGGACACTACCAGAGAGCGAACGAGAGAGCTTGCGATTCTCTGCCGAGCGGCTTTATGGAACGAGCACAGCTCCCGAACGTGAAGTAAAAGCCCTCCTGGCGGTCATTCTTAAAGAGTTACTTGCTACAGAGTTGGATACAGCAACCATGGCGCTCAAAAAGGCCGAAGATAGCAAAAATGAGGCAGAGGTGGCGCGACTCATGGGTGTGTGTAAACTGTTGACAACTCGTATTGGACAATTACATGAAAAAGTATAGACTTGTGCGCTTGGTCTTACATTGGCGTATTTTTCAAGTATAGAGGCGATTTTTAGGGTAAGACCCCACAGAGAACCTTTTCTCAAAAGAGAGGCTTGTCTCTTGGCTCATTTTTCTGCGTATGACAAAAACAAAACGAAAAGAACATAAACGCAAATTAACGAAGCGCGCTTCCGTAAAAAAGCGCGCACTTAAGAAGCGAGTCGTTCGTACTCGTGCCGGAAAGAATCGTAATAAAAAGAAAAATGTTCGGGTTGCAAATAAGTCTAAACGATTATCTGCACGAAAGACTGGGAAAGTAATTCCTGTTCAAAACTGGAAAGTTGCAACGGTAAAGCAAAAGAGAAAGATTGATGCACTCATTGCGCTCGGCAAAGAGCGTGGCTACATTACCTACGATGAGATTTTGCGTGAATTTCCGACCATCGAAGATAATGTGGTCTTGCTTGAAGAAATGTATGAACTCTTCAATGTCGCCGGTATAGATGTTTTGGATGGTGGCGGCATGCTTGAAGACACTTCGGCCGACATCGTATTAGAAAGAAAGAAACTTCAGAATCGTCGAGCAGATGCCGGATATGATTCTGTGCAGATGTATTTGCGCGAGATCGGCCAATACCCGCTTTTGAATGGTCAGCAGGAAAAAGAATTGGCAAAGCGTATTCTCACCGGCGATGATGAGGCGCGCAGTATTCTTGCTCGTTCCAACCTTCGCCTAGTCGTCTCTATCGCGAAGAAATATGTGAATCGCTCGCCCGATCTGACACTTTTGGACCTCATTCAGGAGGGGAACCTCGGTCTTTTTAAGGCCGTGGATAAATTTGACTACACCAAGGGTTATAAATTCTCCACCTACGCTACGTGGTGGATCCGACAAGCTATTACGCGCGCGTTGGCCGACCAATCCCGCACTATCCGAATCCCCGTACACATGGTGGAAACGATCGCCAAATATAAGCAAAAGGTGCGCGAACTTTCTCAACACCTGGGCCGCGATCCCCTACCAGAAGAAATTGCCGCGGAAATGGGAATCGAAATCGAGAAAGTCTACACTATTCAGAAAATCAATCAGGACACCGTTTCGCTCGAATCTCCCGTGGGCGAAGACGACGACGAGCGCTCAACCCTCGGCAGTTTCATTGCAGACGATACTATTGCAAGTCCCGATATGGATGCTTCACGTCGAATTCTCAATGAACAAATGACGGAAATTCTCGATGAGCTTTCACCGAAAGAGCGGAAAATCTTGGAAATGCGCAATGGCCTTACCGAAGAGGGGATTTGCTTTACCTTAGAGGAGGTAGGCCGCGAATTCGGTGTCACGCGCGAACGCATCCGCCAGATAGAAGCCAAAGCGCTTGAGCGCATCCGCTTCCACGAAAGGGCTAAGCAGTTGCGAAGTTACTAGAACGATGGAGTCGTATCAGTGGAATATTGACGTACAAAGAGTTTACCCTTTTCTGTAAGCTCGATACTTTCCTTTGTCTTGTCAAAAGTAACGAGGTCATTTGTGTGGCTATAAGCGAGTATATCTTTTGGGATTTGGAAAGAATATCTTTCGTTGTATGAGTCATATATCGAAATCTTCCCGTTGTGTTCATATATCGCTGCGATGATGGATTGAAACTTGGAAAATAGAGGCTGAGCCTTGAAATTTTGGTACTCACCTTCCCATTTTTGTGCGGGGTCTATCTTCTCGATCTCTTTTTTGGTTTTCGTCACCTCCTTCTCCTTTTTTATTCGCACGGTTGCAACATTAAGTTCCGCGATTTTCTGTGACTCCAAATCTTTCTGAGCTGTTATCTCGATTCGTCGTTTTTCTGTTTTGTACTCAACGTCTTTCTTGAATGCAGGGATTGAAATCCACTTAGGAAATATCCATATAATCAGATATGTTAGTACAATGGGTAAAAGCCATAGCATGTAAAAACTCCAGCTGTGAATGTTAAAGAATGTTGTATGTAGATATTGATTCTTAAGTAGACCCGTTGCCTGCCAGATCTTGTCCTGATCAACAAATAGGGCCGCATAAATCAACTCCCAGTGGAATACCATCCAGGAGAGAGTAAATACGCCGTACAGGGGTGTGACAAGACGTTTTTTTGATGCCTCTTTTACGGAATCTACAATTTCATTGTTTGTAACCATGGAGGAACTAATGCTACTCCACCATGAATATTTGTCTAGAAATACCCCCGCCTCGGGTTTGTCTAATTCGCTCCTACGCAATGAATTATATGTTCGTGTATCTTCCTTCTTGTTCTGGGCCCGCTTTGATCTTTTCCCCCTCTTGAGGTAAATGCACTTCGTTCTCTAGGTACTTAACCACCAAATCTCTTTTTAAAGTATCAATTTGGTTCACAACTTCTCTATGCCTCTGCTCTAAAAAAGTTAGCTCATTTTGCACGCCTGCGGAAGCGGCGCTATTGTGCTTTAACTTCTCAAGTTCTCCTTGGAGCGCCGTGTGAAAATTTGCAATTTCAGCAAGCTCTTTTTCGTATTTTTTGACCAAAAAGATCGCGAGTAATACACTCTCTGAATCACCAGAATCGATTGCTTGAGAAAATATCGCATATCTTTCGTCAACGATTTCTTGTAATGGGTTCTGCGCTATTGATTCAGGCGGTTTTTCAAACAAGGCTTCCGCATTCCTCGCACCAATTCCGCCCGCGGCTCCCGCAACAACAATCCCTCCCAAAGACAAGGCTCCCTTTGCGACTTTCTTGATTAAGTCTCTTCGACTCACTTCTTCACCTTTTTTCCGTAAATTGTTGTCTGGAGTTTCCATAATGTACGCCACCCAATAATACTGTGAATAACGAAATACGCCACCCCAATTATCCCTGACAGCATTATTTAGCTACTAAGCTGCCGCCTCCTTTTCTGTTGTGTTTCGGTCTCCGCTTAGGCTATCCTATAGGACAGTCTAAGCGTTGGTGCGATTCGACTACGGTGGCCTCGGGTTTGTTCAAATGGAACGGCCGCGAGTCCTCCTAGGTCGCGGCCGTTTTGTGGAGATCGGTGGAACGTCACCAGCGGTAGCCAACGACCCCGATGATTGCGCCGAGTACCAGGAAGCCAATCAACTGAAGCGTTCCTGGCGAGAACAAGCCCTGCATTCCGGCATTGATAGGTAGTCGGGACCACATGAATTGATCCCGGATCAACCGCTCAATTTGCCATTTGCGGACATCTAGAGACTTACCTGGCCAGTTCCGCATGCGTTTCTCCTTTTCAGATTGCAGAACAAACTAATGCTATACCCCCGCCTTAGTTTTGTCCAAAATCAAACGGTCTAATACTAACGGCGTTTAAGCGCACGAGCCGCTAGCATCGCGTACTTTGCGACAAGCCGCTTCTTGGTTTTCCGAGAGCGCGACTTTTTATTCTTAATGTCTTGGTTCGGTCTTTTTGCCATAAGGGCGATTATATCGTATTTCGGCGTGCGAGTCGATTTAGATTCTTAGGCGGTCTATACTGCTTCCATGAGGCGTTCGGCAAAAGAGCAGAAGATCGAGGTAAAAAGGAGCAGAAAGGGTATTCCCATTCAGCATTGGAGCCACTCGTCGCTGATGGCCTTTTTGAGGAACCCGCTTGCCTGGTACAAGAGGTATGTTGAGAAGATATACGACACGCCCTCAAATCCATCGGCACTCGTGGGGCGCGCCGCCCACGTCGCGCTCCAAAATTATTACGGAGGGATAGGTAAGCAGGGTGCGATTGAGCTTGGGCTCGAGCATCTTCGCAAGGTCGCGGATTTTGAGATTAACTTTGGCAAAGCAAAATCGCGTCTCGCCAAGAAGAAAAAGCGCGATGCAATGGAGCGGGAGTATGTGCAAGCAATTTCTTTTTACCTTGAGCGCCCGCCGAAGTATACAGTGCTCGGCGTGGAGGTCTCTGCTATGGCAAAGGTAGGGGGACTGGCGCTGCCAATAAAAGCAATTTCTGATCTGGTGGTGGTCTCAAAGATAGATAGCAACGCGCTCGATATCATCGATTATAAATTTGTCGACTCCTTCAGTAAGGATCGCGCGCGGAAGACTCTTTTTGTGATGCAGGCGATCTTCAACTACTACACTGTCAAGCAGAAATTTGGGAAGACGGTACGACGTTTCATTGTGCATGAGTGTAAGAAAAAGAAAAATGCCGATGGGTCAGCGCAAATGCGCCGGTATATTATTGATTTTGATAACCATAAAGAGGAATTCTCGATCTTTCATCGCCTCATCAATGATGCAACGGCAGAAATATCACGCCCTCGCATATATCTCCCAAACCCCTCCGACATGTTTGAAGGAGAAAATTCTTTCGACATTTACCGGCTCGGACTTATCGATGAGGAAGGCCAGTAATTTCTAACGACTTCGCACTTTCAGTTTTGTTTGACGCTTTTTATTGATCTTTGGGAGACGGATCATGAGGATGCCATGCTTTTCTGAAGCCTCGGCTAAATCTACATCCACCTCTTCAGGCAAAAGAATTGTGCGGGAGAATGCTCCCCAGTAGAGTTCTCGTTGGAAATAGTTGTCTTCTTCCACTTCGCGTTCATCTTCGCGTATGCCGGAAATGGTGATCATCTCTCGCGTGAGCGAAATATCGATCGAATTTGGCTGGACACCGGCCACGAGTGCTTTTACAACAATCGCATCGGGTGTCTGATAGATATCTACGGCGAGTTCTCCCTGTGGTTCAGTCGCTAATAACTGTTCATTGTGTGTATTAATGCTGGCATGACGCTCTCTGCCTTCATCATCAAAGATAACCGGACGGGACGGATCATCAAAATAATCATCACGTTCGCTGGAGCCCATTAACCGAGAGAAGAACGAAGGTGTTTTCATGATTATAGTCTGAATCTTTCTTTTACGATTGGGTGAATGCGTTTGATGTATTCTAACACAGCGAGAAGGACGATGAGCCCAAACCAGACGAATCCGAACGTGCGCAAAAGATGCGTCTCCGGTGTGTTAAGTATAAGGAAATTGAAGATACTGTGCAAAAGGGAAGCGAGGATAACTCCTGCGATCACGTACAAGCGCTTGATCTGGGGTGTTTTGTAGAAAGACAGAGCGAGAAAAACACCTATAGCGGCTGATGAGAGTACATGGAGAAGCGTGGCGCCTACGAAACGTAGGTTTCCTGTCATTACGGTCTGAAGAACAGTGTCGCCGGAAAGGGGTGAAAGCAGGAAAAGCGTATTTTCCGCCGCCGCGAAGCCGAGTGCGACAGTGACCATATAAATAACGGGGTCGATCGGCTCATCGTCTTCGCGGCGGCGTAAGACGGTTATGCGCGCCATGAGATATTTAATGACTTCCTCCATTATCGACCATACCGTAAATATAAGCGTTGTTGAGCCAAGGAATGGCGCAACGTATTTTTCGAGAGGAATGACCACAGCTACAGCGACCATGCCGGCAAGGAATGCGAGCGCGATGAGTCGTCGTGGCTCTGGATGTACAGAGTCTTCGCGTCGCCAAAACCACAGCCACGCAAGGGCGGGTAGGACTCCGCCCGCAAACGCCGCAATCGTGGGTCCGAATTCGGTCATCTCTTCTATTATACTGCCTTGCCATCCGTAGCTTTAGCGAAGCAGGGGCCATTTCGCGACCATAAGTTGGTCACATTCTTTCTTGGGCATATTTTGCCAAATCGCTTCTGTGACGAACGGCATGAAGGGGTGTAGCAGTTTAAGCGAGACAAAGAGAATTTCATGCAGTGCTTGCGCACGTGATGCTTTTGCAGCAGAATCTTCATTTTTCAAAATCGATTTCGATTGCTCAATAATCTCTGCAGCGAATCGATCCCACACAAAGTGATATATGGTGTCTGCCGCGAGGTCCAGGCGGAACTTGTCGATATGTTCGGATACGATTTTCGCAATGCCTTGTGCTTCCGAAACGAGCCTTGCGTCATCGGCGTTAAGCGCCGCCTTCTCTCCTGCCTGCGCAGGCAGGTCAACAGGATTTTCAAGTACGAATCGCGTGATGTTCCATATCTTGTTCGCAAAATGTTTGTATCCGCGTACACGATCTTCAGATAGTTTCAGATCATTACCTGGCTGTGCGCCGATAATGAGAGAAAGCCGAGTAGCATCGGCTCCAAATTTCGCAATCATGTCCAAAGGGTCGATGATGTTGCCGAGCGATTTCGACATCTTGCGGCCCTGTCCGTCGCGTACGAGTCCGTGCAGGTACACTTTGCGGAAGGGAACTTGCCCCGTGAGAAATCCCGACATGAGTATCATGCGCGCGACCCAGAAGAAAAGTATGTCGTAGCCCGTTTCAAGGACCGATGTCGGGTGATACGTTTTCAAGTCTTCTGTCTCCTCCGGCCATCCAAGTGTCGAAAATGTCCACAATCCGGAGGAAAACCATGTGTCGAGGGTATCGGGGTCTTGTTCCCATCCTTCTCCCGGCGAAGTGATGCTCACCTTCACCTCTTCCCCCTTAAACCAAGCCGGAATTCTGTGCCCGAACCAAATCTGCCGCGAAATACACCAATCGCGCAGATTATCTATCCAGTGGTAATAAACTTTCTCAAAACGCTCGGGCATGATGCCGATCTGTCTGGACGCCACCGCATCCCGCATCCGCTCTTTGAGCGTCATCTTTTTTCCATCGGGGAACTCAACTGTTTTGTTTACATCGATAAACCACTGTCGTTTGATCTGCGGTTCGATGATGCCGCCGCCGCGGCTATTGGTGGAGATGTTGTTGGTGTATTTATCATCGATTTTCACGACCAAACCTTTTGCCCTCAATTTCTCGACGATAAGCGGGCGCGCTTTCTTGATGTGCTGTCCCTTAAATTCACCCGCAATGGGAAGGAGGATGCCGCGGTCGTCGATTACCTGTTCGATATCAAGCTTGTGGCGCTGGGCTATTTCGAAGTCAATACGGGAGTGAGCTGGCGTAATCGTCATCACACCGCTACCGAAGGACATGTCGTTGGCTTCGTCTTTAATGATAGTTGCTGTGATGGGGCCGTTTATCCATTCGACCTCGAGCGTGTCTCCGTGTTTGTATTTTTTATATCGCTCGTCCTCTGGGTGCATCACTACATACTTGTCGCCGAATTTCGTCTCCGGCCGCACCGTGCCTATGGTGAAGGGGCCATATTGGAAATAATAGAAAGGCGTTGTTTGTTCGACGTACTCTATTTCATCGTCAGAAACGGTGGTCTGCAATTTAGGATCCCAATTTACGATGCGGTCGCCGCGGTAGATGAGTCCTGCATTGTACATGCGCACAAATGCCTCCATAACAGCGCGGTAACGGGAAGCATCCATGGTGTAGGCGTAGCGGCTCCAATCAAGACTTGAACCCATCACTTTGAGTTGATTAATGATGATGGCCTTGCTTTCTTCGGTGAACGCTTCTATGCGCCGTAGAAGTTCTTTGCGTCCGATATCGTGCCGCGTTTTCTTTTCCTGTTTGTACAAGATTTCCTCGACTTTCGATTGTGTCGCGATCGCGGCTGAATCAGTACCCGGCAACCAGAGCGTCTTCCATCCGCGCATGCGGTGATAACGTATAAGTATGTCTTCTATAGCGAGCATCGCCGCATGGCCCATGTGAAGAGTTCCCGTGACGTTTGGCGGGGGGAGGACAATTGAATAGCTCTCGGCGTCCGGTTTTGTCACTCCTTTTTCAATGCACACATCGGGGTTCGCATATCCGCTTTTTTCCCACAGATCACGTATCTGCGGCTCGCATTCAGTCGGATTATAGGGTTTAAGAAAAATCTCCGGCGCTTTCGAAGGCTCCATCGGGCTATGATAACACGCTACGTCTTTGTTTCGAGCCGTAGATTTCCGTTTGCTTTTAACATGTCGGGATTTACGAAATCCCGATTTAGGGCGTGGAAGTAGCCCGCAAGCGCGATCATAATGGCGTTGTCGGTGGCTAATTCGGGAGGAGGGATGAGTAGTGTAGCGATGTTGCCCGTGTCCTTTAATGTTTCTGCGAGACGAAGGCGGATATGTGTGTTTGCTGATACGCCGCCGCCGAGGAGCACAGTATTCGCGCCGTATGCGTCCACTGCGCGAAGTGTTTTCCCGACAAGAACATCAGCGACCGAGTCTTCGAACTCGCGTGCGATCTGCATTTTAAGGTCCGACCTTAAGGAATTTTCCAAGGTCGGACCTTGATGTGATTCAACGATACGGCGCACCGCGGTTTTTAATCCAGAGAATGAAAAGTCAAAGTTATCTTCGTGGATCATCGGACGAGGAAGTTTGAAATCGGCCGAGATGTTTTGCTCCCGCGAAAGAAGCGCGAGTCGGGAGATTTCCGGACCGCCGGGATAGGGAAGTCCGAGGAGTCGCGCTACTTTGTCGAATGCTTCTCCGACTGCATCATCGCGCGTTTGCCCGATGAGATCGTACTCGCCAAACGATTTGGAAAGTACAAGCTCTGTATGACCGCCGGAAATCAAAAGTGCCAAAACTGGAAAGTCGAATAAAGAGAGCCTATCCTTATCCATCATAGAAAGGATGACGTGACCTTCCATGTGATTCACTCCGACGATGGGAACATTCCACACTGTGCTCAATGCGCGGGCGAGATTTATGCCGACCCAGAGGGCGGGCTCGAGGCCTGGGCCGTAAGTAACCGCAATTGCGTCGATGTCCGGCTTCTCGTATCTTTTCAGAAACTCATTCAGTCGTTCATACAATTCCGGCTCTCGCGCGAGGATTGCATCAAGGCCCGGCCTTGCCGCGGCAAGGCCGGGCCTTGGGGAAAGAAGATCGGCTTCCTGAAGCGCTCGCTCCAGGAGCGGTACGAGATTCTTTGCGTGTTCGCGTTTGGCGATATTGGGGAAAACGCCTCCAAATTGGGCATGAAGCGCGGCTTGGGAAACGAGCGCATTTCCCAGAATCTTAAACTCAAACTTCTCGCCAAAGACGCCATCGGCCTCGATAAGGCATACGGCCGTTTCATCGCATGAAGTCTCGATTCCTAGTACTTTCATACTCGACGTTATACCATGGGATATCTCTATTGCGGCTAGCGAAGAGCGAAATGTAAAAGTACTCTTTTACATTTCATCCGAGTGAAGACGCAAAGAAGTTAAACCTTTATGACATCTATTTGGCGTGAAGATTTTCCTAAGGGCACGAATCCCCTACGCTTTTTTCTTTTTGCATCTCGCCCGCATTGGAAATCTGCAACCGTCGGCATTGTTTCCGTTGTTGTCGCATCGATCCTGTATTCTGGCATCGCATATATTTTTAAGCTGATAGCAAATGCTGTTGCAGAACTTCCCGATGGAGGCTATGGCGATGTTATGTGGGCGTGCGGTGCTTATATTCTTGTACTATTTGCGGCGCAGTCTATTTGGCGCATTTCCGGATTTGCCGGCGCGCGATGGGCTACCGGCGCACGTGCCACGGCGCGCCACACTCTTACCTCCTACGTGACTCTGCATAGTCGCGCATATTTTTCGAGTCGTTTTGCCGGTTCTATCACCAACAAGATCGGACACGCCGGAAGCGGTACTCGGGCTATGGTCGAGCAATTGCTCTGGCAGTTTCTTGAGCTCGTCGTCTCCGTTCTTACGAGCTTTGTCATCGCGTTTACGGCTAATCCCCTTCTTGCATGGATTTTTCTTGCGTGGGTTCTTGTGATCGGGTGTGTCAATGTTGTTTTCGCGCGTAAGCGCATCCCGCTCGCCTCACAGGCACAAAAATTGGAAACGGCTCTCACGGGGATGACAGTCGATCTTCTTTCCAATATTTCCGCCATGCAGGAGTACGCGCGAAGATCGTTCGAGATACTTCGCCTCAAGAGTGCGATCGAAGAGCGCCGCCGGGTTGGTTTGAAGAATTGGTATTACGGTGAACGCATACTTACCTTTAACGGCATTGTCCAAGCGCTGTTTGGAGCGGTAATGGTGTTTTATGCAGTAGCGCTTGCCGAACGGGGGACTATTTCTCCGGGAGACATCATCCTTATTCTGACCATCATCTTTAGAATCGAAGGATTGCTCCTCTTTTTGGGATCGCAGCTCAATAAATTCAGCGAAACGTGGGGAGAAATACGCGAAAGTCTAGAAGAAGTTCTGTCTCCTCATGAGATCCCGGATAGTGTCGGTGCGCGTGAGCTCGTGGTGTCTCGCGGAGAGATCGTACTCGAGCACCTTACCTTTAATTATCCGGAGATGCAGGTATTCAAGAATCTCTCGCTTCGGATTGCGCCGGGAGAACGTGTGGGGTTGGTGGGAAAGAGCGGTGCAGGGAAAAGTACTTTGATACGACTCCTGCTTCATCATCACGACCTTGACGCCGGGAGGATCGTTATCGATGGCGTTGATATCGCATCTGTCACTCAAGAAAGCTTGCGCAAAGCCGTTGCAATAGTGCCGCAGGAACCACTTCTATTCCATCGCACAATTGCGGAAAATATCTCGTATGGCAAACCGGAGGCAACACGGGAAGAGATCATTCGTGCCGCAAAACTCGCGCAGGCGGACGGATTCATTCATAACATTCCCGGCGGATATAATGCACTGGTCGGTGAGCGGGGGGTGAAACTCTCCGGCGGCGAGCGTCAGCGTGTTGCAATTGCTCGGGCGATCCTCAAAGATGCTCCCATACTTCTTCTTGACGAAGCAACTTCATCCTTGGACAGCGAAAGTGAAGTAGCTATCCAAAAAGCACTTAAGCAACTCATGCAAGAGAAGACTGTAATCGCAATTGCACATCGGCTTTCTACATTGCGTGAGATGGATCGTATAATCGTGCTCGATGAAGGACGGATCGTGGAGGATGGAACGCATAATGAATTGCTGAAGAGCGGCGGCACTTATGCTGAACTCTGGGGTCATCAGGCGGGGGGATTTTTGCAGGATGAAGAGTAATCGGTATGGAATTCAAATATTTTTCGCACAATGGAACTTTGAAGCCAGTGGCGGAGGCTACCGTACCGCTCTCAAATATAGAGTACGCATACGGATTTGGTGTATATGAAAGTATTCGTGTCTCAAACGGTGTTGCGTATTTTCTCCAAGAGCATATCGACCGCCTTATGGAATCCGCACGCATTATCGGGCTTGTACATACGTTCTCACCCTCGCTCATCGAGAAAAGTATTTCAGAACTCATGGCAAATACGCAGGCAGAAAGCTTCAATGTGAAGATTCTATTGATCGGAGGACGAACCACTGAAGACGCCTCACTCAATATTCTCTGCCTGAATCCCCTGTTTCCCGACAAAAGATTATATCGAGATGGAGTAACGACGATTACTTATACGTACGAGCGGGCATTTCCTCACGCGAAGACCTTGAACATGCTCCAGAGTTATCTTGCCTATCAAAAAGCGAAGGCGGCGAGTGCATACGACGCGCTCTTGTTGGATAGTAAAGGGCGAATTCGCGAAGGTACGCGCACGAATTTCTTCTGCATCAAGAACAAAACATTATTCACCCCGAATGAAAAAGATATTTTGCTTGGCGTTACAAGAAAAGCGGTATTGAAAATCGCTGAAAGTAATGGATACGAAGTTGTAGAAAAAGATATACGACTGGCGGATTTGGGAATGTACGATGGAGCATTTCTCACGAGCACATCTTCAAAAATCCTCCCGATTCGCTCTGTTGATGATTTTCAATTTGGGAAGCAGTCGTCCACATTTCGAGACCTAATACGAGAGTTCGATAAGTTTTTGGATCAATGTGGGGGAAAGATTGAAAAAGCGCCTGTCTAAAGGTATATTGGACAATGTTGCGCGGTTAGCTCAGTGGTAGAGCGACCCCTTGACGTGGGGTAGGCCGAGGGTTCGATCCCTTCACCGCGCACCCAATGCAAAAGGCGTACCCCTGTGGTACGCTTTTTGCGTTGGGAGCAGGGATCGAAAGACGGAGGCGCTTGCCGCCGAGTCGGGGTCGCGCGCATTTTCAGTAGAAAATGACGCGTGACCGATCCCTTCACCGCGCACCCGATGGAAATCTTACGATTAAAGAGCGAAACTATTGATGATTGCGTATCCAGCGCTCTTGAGGTGTTGCGCGCGGGAGGTGTCATCCTGTACCCGACCGATACGCTGTACGGACTTGGAGCTGATGCGCTTTCGGATGAGGCGGTGGCCAAAGTGTATGCAATAAAAGGTCGTGAGGAGATGAGGCCGATACACGCGATAGTTGCTGATATTGAAATGGCGGAACGTTATGCAGAGCTGAATGATGAGGCGCGTCTACTTTTGAAAGATCTGCCTACTGGCAAGCTGACAGTCATATCAAAGAAGAAAGATCTAAACAGCGGAATTGCGAGGGGAATTGATACGTTTGGATTTCGCATTCCCGATAATGACTTTTGCATCGCCTTGGCGCGAGCGTTTGATGGGCCGATTACTGCGACGAGCGCAAACAAAAGCGGTGCGAAACCAGGGCAAACAGTTCCCAAAATACTTGCACAGCTTGGTGATGCCGCATCAGACATCGGTCTTGTTATCGATGCGGGAGATCCGCCAGCCGGCGGAGCAGAGCACCAACCTTCTACAGTCGTGGATATGACAGGCGACAGGCCTATTATCGTCCGCGAAGGAGCGATATCAACGCCTGATCTATGGAATGCAATCCGTGTTGAGCAGTCAGAATAGGCGGTTCTTGACTCCGTTTTCTTCTAGACTACACTGACGGCATATCCTTAATCCTTTGGCATACGTATGGACATGAACGACAGGACGAATCGGATTTTAGCGGGTATTGCGGTTATTCTCCTTGTAATCGGCGCTTGGTATCTTGGTCGTATGCAGACGAAATCCTCAACTGAAACCGGCACTTCTGCGATGAATTCGGACTCAAAGTCTAATGACGATGTGTCCGCAACTACACCATCAATTACAGCAAGCAATGAGTCGGTAGTAGTTGCCGATCAGCCTGCTGGTTCGCGGGTCAATGTTATGTCGGTGACTCTCCCGCAAGGGGGGTGGGTGGCAGTGCGCGACAATAACGGTCGGGTTTTGGGAGCTGGCCGATATGATGCGGGAGTGAGCAAGAATGTCGTTGTCGAACTTCTTCGTGACACAGTATCTGGTCTGCAGTACCAAGTACTCCTATATATTGACGATGGCGACGGCCAGTATGATCTTCACAAGGATTCCTTGGTGATGAATGCTGACGCCAGTGTTGCGGGCACAGTGTTCAACGCGCAGTAGGATATATTCATATCTTCCTTCGGCCCGAGGCCGATGCTTCACCCTCCTTCGGCTTTGCCTTCAGACGGGCACTGTCTGCGGCGCGCCAGAGATACCACGATGCAACAGATGCGTGGGCGCGCCAGTTCTTCGCGAGCCTTTCCATGGTCGCATGGCTGGGCAGGCTTTTGAGTCCGTAAATAATTTGGAAGCCTTTTTGTATGCCGAGGTCCCCCGTGGGAAGCACATCGGGGCGGTTAAGTGTGAATATGAGAAACATGTGAACGGTCCATACGCCGATGCCTTTGACCTGCACGAGGTGCTCCGTTATTTCTGCACTCGTCATGCGATGGAGCAATCGGTGTCGTATTGTTCCATCCGAGAATTTACCCGCAAGGTCTTTGATATACGAAGTTTTCTGGCCCGAGAGGCCGGCGGCGCGCATCTTTCCAAGCGGCATTTTCTGTACTGCTTTGGGAGTGGGGGATTTTGTGCGGGGAAATAAAGCAATGAAACGAGAAAGAATGGTTTCTGCGGCACGACCGGATATTTGCTGATAGATGATAGAGCGCACAAGCGCCTGAAAATGTCCGCCAGCCGGCGGAAGTCCCGGTCTTAAATTCGGCACCCCGTGCGTTTTGATAAGCCGCGCAAAGCGCGAGTCGCGTTTGAGCACAGCAACGGATGTGGGTATATCAAGGATATGTGCAATTATACACTTTGCGCAAACCCTTTTCGG